>JAHFDT010000151.1 GCA_023248875.1 Myxococcales bacterium
GTTGCGCCAGCGGGGCCTAACGCCAGCGGTTTGCAGACGACGCTCAAGGCCATCAGATCGTTCGGATTCAAAGTTTGCGGGAGGTTCGGGGCGTTCATCAAACTGAGGACCGCCCCCGGGCTAAATACGAGGCCGGTGAGCTTCATGGTTCCATCGCCAGTGTTGCTGAGCATCAGATTGCCGGTCGGGGAGGTGGTGTTGATCCGCACCGAGCCAAAATCGAGCGTGGTGGGATTGAGCGTCAGCACACCCTGGGTCGCCTTGCCGGTGAGGTCCACCGACTTGTTTCCCGCGTTGGAGGTGAGGGTGACGGTGCCCGTGCGGGTGCCACCCTTTTTGGGGGCAAAGGTGATGTTGATCATGGCGCTCTGGTGGGCCGCGATGTTCATCATGGTCGGTGTCACCGAATAGTCACCATCGGCGTTGTTCTGGACCCCGATGGCGCTGATGATCAGATCGCCGTCGCCCGGATCGCTGACGGTGACGGACAGGGTCTTGCTATCACCGACGTTGACCGTGCCGAAGCTCACCGATCCCAGGTTGAGTGCGATCGCCGGATCTCCGCCATAGCCATCGAGCGGCAGGTTCATCTTGGGAGCAGCGGGATCATCCGACGTGATGGTGAGCACACCGGACAACGGGCCATTTGTAGCGGGTGACAGCGAGAGGGAGAGCGTCAAGGTATCGTTGGGCTGGATGAGGGCCGGGAGGTTGGGCGCGTTCGCTACACCAAACACCGGGCCGCCTGCCGAAATGGTGATGGTCTGGATGGTGGCCGCGGCCTGCCCTTTGTTGGTGAGTACGATGTCCTTGGTGACCGTCGTGCCCACCGAGGTGCCTCCGAGATGGACCGGCAGCGGCATCACCAAAAGCTGCGCTTGTACCCCTTTGCCATTGAGCGCGACATCGGCGGGCGAGTTCTTATTCTCCACGGTAAGGCGCAGCGTGGCGCTGCGGATGCCCGTCGCGGTGGGCTGGAATCGCAGCGTATAGGAGATACTGGCACCCGCCGCCACGTTGGCCGGAAGTACCGGCGCGGTGACGATGGAATACTCCGCCAGGCTGGCGCCGACGAGGGCCGCGGCGGTCACTTTGAGCATGGAGGAGCCATGGTTCGAGAAGGTGATGGTGAAGGGATCGGAAAGGGTATTGACCGCGGTGTCGGGGATCTGGGGCGCGACACTCTGGAGGGGCAGAGCCCAGCCGGAGACGTAGAGCAGCGAGTTCTGGATCAGTGTGACGTAGTTGCCCGACAGCGTGGGCTGCGCGAGAGTGTTGGGAAAGAGATTGAGGCCTACCCGTTTGTGGCCGGCGGCGCCGCAGGTGGCGGCCGCGGGCGTGCCCCCTTGGTAATTGAGCACGCTCTTGGCACCATTCGCCAGCATGGCTGTGGTGGTGTAGGAGGCGTGCAAACTGGCGACGCCTTCGACCAGCGAGCTCATCTTGTCAGCGGAGGCAAGATCGATGTCCTTGTAGGTGGAGGTGTCGATGGAGCTATCGAGCTTGAAGCAGGGGTAGCTCATGGAGGCCCAACCGCCACCGAGGCTGCGCGAGGTGAGGAAATCCTCCTGCAGCTCGACCACGCCGTGGTCGCCGTTGGGGCCGGCGCCATCGGTATAGGCCGCCAAACGATCGCCAAGCGTGACCGAGTCGTTGAAGCCGGAGACGGCGCCTCCCCAGACCAGCACTGCATCGTATCCTTGAAACGTTGCCAAGGACGGTGTGGCACCGGAACAGTCGATCACATCGACCGTGGTGAAGGATCCGGTGGCGATCAGCGCGGCTTGGAGCGCATTGCGGCTGGCGATGGTGTCGGAGGTACAGAGGGCGACTTTCAGGGTCGAGGCCAGGCCGGTGCCACTGACATCGATTGTCTTGATCATCGGCGCGGCATTGGAGGTGATGGTGATGGTGGCGGTCCGGTTGCCAGCCAGCTTGGGCGAGAAGGTGATGGTCAAGGTGCCGCTGCCCCCTCCATTGACAGTCATGGAAGCGGGCGCAACGGTGAAGTCGCCGTCGGGATTGTTATCGACCTTGATCGAGGAAATCTTGAGATTGCCAACCCCGGGATCGCTGATGGTGACGGTTTGCGAGGCGGTATCTCCAATGTGGATGGTGCCAAACGAGAGCGGGCCGGGCGGGCTCAGGGTGATCTGCGGATCGCCGCCCGAGCCATCGAGCGCGGCCCGCAGGATCGGCGCCAGGGGAGAGCTGGTGGCGAACTCCAGTGTGCCTAGCGCGAGGCCATTGGCCTGGGGCGAAAAGGCGACGATCACATCCAGCTTCTGTCCACCGGCGATGATCTGCGGGAAGGCGGGGGACTGGATCGCGAAGGGGGGCATACCGCTGACGATGGTCGCGGTGTTGATGGTGATCGGACCGCCGCTCTGATTGGTCAGCTGGACGACCCGCGTGTTGGTCTCTCCCACCTTGGCTCCGCCCAGATGGATCGTCGGCGGGGGCGATAGGGTGAGCACCGGGGAGACGGCGGTTCCGTTGACGGTCACGACGTAGGGCTGTGATTTGCCTGCGATCGTCAAGGAGAAGTTGGCCGATCGGGAGCCCAGGACCGAGGGCTGAAACTGCACGGGGATACTGAGGGTTTGCCCGGCTGGGATCGTTGCGGGCAGGCCGGGATTCGTCTTGGTGAACTCGCTCGACGACATGGGGCTGATGGCGGTCACCATGAGCGGGACAGCGCCGTTATTCTTGAGGACTACGTTCTGGGGGTTGGAGATCGCGCCTACGGCCGTATCGGGAAGGGTGTTGCCAGTGACGGAAAGGGGGATGTACCAGCCGGAGACGTTGATCAGCGCGTTTTGTACCGCGACCTTGAAGTCGCCCATGACTCCCCAGCTGCCATCGCTATCGGCGAGATAGAAATTCAGCGCCACCACCGGTCGGCCCGAACGGGTACAGGCGGTGATCGCGGGGGAGCCATCGGTGTAGCGCAGGTGGTCGATGGCGCCAGCACCATCCAAATTGCCCCCTTTGGCGTAGTAGCTGGAGGTGAGCGAGTTGACGCCCGCGGCGAGAGGGCTTCCTGGCACCAGGACGGTAGAATTCAGCGTGCCGCCGCTGCTTGAGGCGTTCGGGAAGTTGGTCAGGCAGGAGAAGTTGTTGCTATCCCAGTTTCCCTGGAGCTTGGTACTGTTCTGGAAGTCCATCATCAGCTCGACCACGCCATGTTCGGTGTTGCCATTGTTGGGATTACTGACGTAGTCGAAGAGCGCACTGCCGATATTGGCGCGCGAGGCGTTGCCGTTGACGTTGTCCTTGCTGACCAGCGCCAGGACCGCGTCGTACGGTTTTAGGGTGTTGAGCGTCGGGTTGGTGTCCTTGCAACCGATAATGGTGACGGAATCAAATAGCCCCGAGTTGGTGAGAAAACTCACCGCGTTGTTGACCCGGCTGTTGTATTCCCAACCGCACACCGCTACCTTGGGCTTCGCCTGGGCAGTCACCGCGACCCCGAGAAGTGCGACCATCGACCAGCGCAGTAGTTCGGTTGACCGCATTTCGTTCCTCCGCAGTTAAATGTTTTTACAGGTAGCGTTGGGCATCGGTAAAAGGTTGTTCCTCTGCCAGCACTCCGACTCCGGACGGTTGCCGCTGCCGTCGTCGTTGGCCCGGAAATAGAGATCCTTCGTCCCCTTGGGCGGATTCAGCCAGTCACAGGTGACGGTTTCGCACTGGCCGGGCGAGAGCGCCCCGGTGGTCTTGGCGGTACAGATTTTTTCAGCACTCACGAGGTGTGGGTCAGCGGTATAGAAGGTTCCGGGCAGGCCGGTTTCGACCGTGTTGCTGCCGCGGTTGCAGAGGTCGGCGCGTAGCGACCAGGCGGAGACGCAGTCGCCGCCGCCACCGCCCGCGCCGGTCGCGCTGCCAGCGGTGAGGTCGGCCAGGGGGCCCGCCAGGTTGCGCCCCTGTCCGTTGCGACGGTAACCACCGCTCGCCAGCACCCCCTCCTGGGTCGGGACCGAGCTGTTTCCATTGATGTTGGTCATGTGGTAGCTGTGCTGGTTCCAGATCGGGCGTGCGTCCATCCAGCGCGGATCGGCGAGCACAAACAGCCCCTGGGTTTCGCCCGCCCACATGCGGCCACTCGTGACATCCTGCAGTCCCAAGCATTCGTCCCCGACCAGCTTGCTGGATGTGACGATGACCTCGGCGTGACCATCGCCGTTGAGGTCGGCCACCGCGGGCTCCTCCATGCAGGTGCGCGAGGTCAGGTCGCGGATGGCGACGGTTTTTCCACTATCGCCACCGAGCAGACGCAGGAAGCACTGGTCGCGCAGCACCACTTCGGCCTTGCCATCGCCGTTGAAATCGAAGGCCGCCGAGCTGGTGCCGTTCTGCCCCCCTTTGGTCTCGCGCTGCCAGAGGATTCCCGGGGCGCTGCACTTGCCGCCGCCGTTGGGCCAGCACTTGGTCGATAGCACGGTGAAGCTCTTGGTGTTGGCCATGCCCACATCGAGCGCGCCATCGCCATCGTAATCGGCGAGGGTGGGCGGCCCGCCCCCGCTACCGCTGAGCTCGACCGGGCCGAACAGATACTTCTTGTTGGTCCAGTCCCAGATGGAGACCGTGACCTTGCCGTTTTGCGGCTGCACCATCACCAGATCGGGCTTGCTATCCTTAGTGAAGTCGGCGACCGCGGGGTAGAAGCCGGCCGGGTTCAGCTTCTCCCATTCCGCAGGCGTGCGGTCGGCGCCGGTCTTCCCATCATAGATCGCGCGGCCCGCGATCAGCTCGGCCACACCATCGCCATTGAGGTCGGCGGCGATGGACATGGTGCCGGGGCCAGCGGGGCTGGCGCTGTTGCTGTAAACGGTGCTGAGTCCCTGGCCTTTGTTGTAGCGCGCTACTTGCCCCCCCACGACGATTTCGGGCGGCGCCTGGCCATCGAGATCGGCGATGGCGGGCCCGCTGCAGTCATTGCCGGAGCTGGGGCCGCCCTGGTAGGCGAGGGCGGAGGTGGCCAAGGGGGCGCCGGTGCGGTCGAATACCACCAGCTTGCCGTTGGCGAGGCCGACGATTTCGGGGAAGAGATCACCGTCGAGGTCGCCGGCGGCGAGCTGGGCGTAGGCGTTGAGGCCGGCGCTCTTGCTCCACATCGGCGAGCAGTCGGTGCCCTTGAGGGCCACCAGGTTGCCGTCGGGGAAGGTGGTGAAGAGGATCTCGGGCTGGCCATCGCGGTCGAGGTCGATCACCACGGGCGATGAGACGATACCGGCCGAGGTCCAGGAGCACTTGATCACCGGTGATTTCACCTCCTGCCAGGTGAAGCTGGGGGAGGCGCATTCGGGGGAGAACAGGCCGCGCGGCCCTTTGCCGTAGGGGATGCAGACGCCGCCCATGCAGGTGCCGGCGTCGACGTCCTTGGTGCAGTCGCAGTAGCTATCGCCCTCACAATCGTTGTCCGTCTGGCAGGTGCCACGATCGGGGAGGCACATCATTTGATAACAGAATTGCCCCGAAGGGCAGCCGCTGGTTCCGCTGCAGTAACCTTTGGGGAGTAGATCGGGCGCGGCGTCGGCCTGGTTCGACTGGGGAGGGCTGCTGCAGGCGGCGACAAGAAGGGCCGAGGCAAGCTGCCAAACCCTAGTTCTCGCTACCAGCATCCATTTCCCCCCGGCGGTCATAAGAAACGCGCCGGGACACTATAACACCGGTGCTTTTTCTCCGGAAGAGAGTTTAGTAGGTGCTCCAGCGGCGGGGCAGGCGAAGCTCCTCGAAGGTCCGGAGGGCGTAGCGGTCGGTCATGCCCGAAATGAAATCGCACACGGCTCGGTCGAGCCCCTCGTCTTCGCGTGTCCCCTTCGGCCACCAGCTGGCGCGAAACTCGTCGCTGTGGTCGTGGTACCAGGTCCACAGTTCGCCGAGAATCGCCTGCGCTTTGCGGAACTCCTCCTTCACCCGCGGCTCCTCATAGACACGCGTGTAGAGAAAGTCGCGCAGCTCTTCCAGTGCCTCGAGTACCTCGGGATCCATGCGGATCGCGCGCTGCTCGGGAAGATGTGAGGCATCGCACACCGCCTGGACGAGCGCACGGATGCGCTGCGAATGGGTGGCACCCAAAGTTCGGCGGATCTCCCCGGGGATCTCTTCGGGCGAAAGCATGCGCGCTCGGATGGCGTCGTCGAGATCGTGGTTGACGTAGGCGACGATGTCGCTGATGCGCACGATCTGCCCTTCCAGTGTCATCGCCGTCAGATTGGGGTTGTCCGAAATGATGGGCCCCTTGCCCTTCGAGTGCTTGAGAATGCCATCGCGGACCTCGTGCGTCAGATTGAGGCCGGTGCCATCGCGTTCCAGTTGATCGATGACGCGCAAGCTTTGGCGCGCGTGGTGGAAGCCCCCCGGCATGAGGTGGGCAAGGACATGTTCGCCCGCGTGGCCAAAGGGCGTATGGCCGAGGTCATGGCCGAGCGCGATCGCCTCGGTCAGCTGCTCGTTGAGCTGCAGGCAGCGCGTGATGGTGCGCGCTACCTGGTCCACTTCCAGGCTGTGGGTGATGCGGGTGCGGTAGTGGTCGCCCTCGGGGGCGAGAAATACCTGGGTTTTTCCAGCGAGGCGGCGGAAGGTGCGGCAGTGAAGGATGCGGTCGCGGTCACGCTGAAACGCAGTGCGCAGATCGTCTTCGATATCGTCTTTGCGCTCGCGGCCACGCGATTGCGAGGACCGTGCCGCGTAGGGCGAGAGGCGTCGCTCTTCGTCCGCCTCCAGCTGTTCGCGGATGTTCATGCGATCTACTTTATCGCGTTTCGGCGGTAGAGGTTGCGCGATTGTGATCGATTAGGCCCGATGGAGGCGACGCCGAGGCAGAATCGAAAAGCCGAGCGACTGGTAGAGCGCGAGCGCCGGCTCGGAGTCTTCCGTCACTTCGAGCTCGAGCGCGCGCAGCCCCACATTGTGCGCTTGTCGATCCATGTATTCGATCAATGCGCGGGCTACGCCACGCCGACGGTGGGGTGGGGCGACGTAGAGCTCCTCGATCCAGAGGGCGCCGCCGCCATGCTCGACGCTGACAATGGGATTGGCCAGCAGGATGCCGACCGGTAGCCCCGCCAGGGTGGCCATCGCTAGCCAAGCGATGCCACTCGGTGATAGCGCTAGCTCGACGGCGCGTGCGATGCCTTCTTCGTCGACCGGTAGCTTGAGCTCCACCAACTGCGCCGACAAGAACCGGATGGCTGCCGCGCGATCGGTTACGGTTGCGGCACGAACCTCAAGCCCGGATTTCTGCATCGCTTCACATTAACATGGGCGTGTTGACCGTTTATTAGCAACTTTCTTGTTGCGCTGCCGATGACTGTTGGGAGGGGGGGGACACCATGGGCGATGAGCGGCAGCAATAGCGTGCGAATGGTCCCGGTGAAATTGGCGAAGGCAGGGCTCACGGAGTCGTCGGGGATTCGGAACAATTGTTAACAAACCCGGTGGTACGCCACCTGGTCCTGCGACGTATTCGCACGCGACGAAAAGAGATAGAGTTGGAACGCGTGAAAGTGGCAGCACAGCATCCCTCAGAGGCGAAGCATCGGGAACAGCAGCCACCGACCGATCAGCAGGCCGACTATCCGATCGAGCTGTGCAAGGCCCCGGCGGAGATAGCTGTCATTCAGCAGATGGGCATTACTCACTGGTGGCTACGGACACCCGATTTCGAGGCGGGAATGGGGCGCCGGGGGGGCGGAGTTCCGGGCGTTGCGGATCAGGACGAGCCCTACACGTGGCATACGACCATCAATGATCACAAGGGGCGCGGAAACACGCCCCTTGCGGAGTGTCACCCCGTCAGCCAAACGGGGTGGGGCGATTTCCGATGGGAGCGGATCGACCGCAAGTGTTTGCAGATCGAAATGGCTCTTGGGCGGGACACCGGTCTTTGGACTCCGCCGCTGAACGACTGCCATGAGGCGATCAAGGCGGCGCTCGAGGCTTGCCGAATCGACGGCGAGCTTCCGGCCGGGGGGATCCCTGAAGCGCCGCACGACATGGGGGCGGACGAGACGGTGTTTCAGAAATGACCCGGCGGCAGTATCGCATCGCCAAACTGGCCGTTGTGCTGCTCAGTATCGGTACTCTCGGCACATTATACATGACTACTCTGACGGCTTTTCCTCGAATGGCGCGCTGTGACCACATTAGCATCGATGCCCCGACCTTCTATTGTCGTGAAGCGGCCTACTGGGACTATGCGTTCATCGCGCTGGGGGTGTTGGCCATGGTCACCGGTGTGGTGGCATTCGTGTTTCGGCCACGGGCCCTTAGCTTACGACGAAGCAGAGGTGTACTTGCCGATGGAGCGCAACCAGACCAGGCGCGACGCGGCGGCGAAGGCGAGCGCACCCGCGAACACCACAGCGAGACGGGAAAGATCGAGCCGCCCAAGCAGGGCTAGGGCCGGGTAGGTGGTCATGAGCGCGAGCGGGATCAGGAAGGTGAAGAGTAGGCGCAACGGACCGCGGAAGACCGTCACGGGCCAACGCGCAAAGTCGAAGATCGACATGAAGAGGTAGGCGAGGTTATCGAGGCGTACTACCCAAAAGGCGGCGCACACTACGAGGATCCAGAACGAGTAGAGGACCAGCGCCGCAGCGACGAGACAAAGTAGCGCAAGACTGATCTGGTGCAGGGTAGGGGCGCGGCCGAGCAGGTGGAAGCCGTAGGTGAGCAGCGCGATGCCGGCGGGCAGGTTGACCATCTTCCAGGGATCGAACTTGGCGGTGGAGATGAGAAATTGCGCGTCGGCTGGTTTCAGCAGAATGAAATCGAGTGTGCCCTGGCGGATGTGTTCGACTACCGCGACCAGCGATGGGTTGACTGCGCCGTCGAGCAGAGCTTTTAAGACCGTGAACCAACCGACCACGATCACCAGCTCCGGATAGCTCCAGCCGGCGAGCGTGTGGCGCGTGCCCACCAGCACCCATACGGGCAGGAGGGCCATGGCCGTCCAGAACAGCGCCATCGCCCCTTCGAGGAGGAATTCCCAGCGGTATTGCATACCGCCGATGAGAGAGGTGCGCAGTTGGAGCCAAAAGAGGCGAGCGTAACGGCTATGAGCCATAGGCACTCCAGCGCTCCAGACCGTTTCGCCATAACCACTGCAGCACCAGCCATGCACCGAGCAGGTAGGCACCATCGATGGCGAGACCCTGAAAAAGCTCAGCGGGGGTGCGCAGTCCCAGCAGAACTTCGACAGGAAAGCCGAGCGTGTAATAGAAGGGTAGGGCGTGCGTGGCGCTTACCAGCCAGGGGGCACGCGCGGCAATGAACTCGAGCGGGAAGAGGTAGCCGGAGAGGGCCATGAAGGCGCCGAGCCAAAACTCATAGACTGCCATCGAGGATTCGATGAAAAAGCTC
>JAHFDT010000152.1 GCA_023248875.1 Myxococcales bacterium
AGATCATCGCCAAGCTGCCCCCCGGCGTCGTCGGAATGGTGGGTGTCCAAGTGCTCAGCAGCGATGGGGCCACCGCCTGGAGCGACACCTTGGTCGATATCAAATAGTTCTACCTCAGCTTGCTGCGCAGCGCGGTCGCCTTTTCCGCGAGGCGTGCGGCACGCTCGCGGGCAACGCCGCTGCAGCGCTTGGCCAGCTCGTCCGCTCGCTCGCCGAACAGTTTGAGCTCGCCATCGGCGCGGTCAAGCTGTTCGAGCAGGTGCTGGCGACGCGCCAGCCATACTGCCCGTAGCGCCTGCGAACGGTCGGTCAGATTGCGGTGGGTACGGGACCAAACTTCCTTCATTTGTAGGGCAGTTCCCATGGTGGCTCCTTTTGTGACGCGATGCGTTAGTAGGATGGCAACGGTGGGCGGGGTGTCAAGGGGGAAAATGGCAACTGGTTGGAATTTATGCGATTTTTTACAATCTATTACATCAAATTACAACTTGATGACAATTCGCTTGGGGGAAAAGCGGTAGTTACTGACTCGCTCGCTGTGCGGGCAGGAGCCATTCCCATGAGTGCCTCACCGCTGGTCGAAGAGATCCTGATCACCACTTATCTCGTGGTGCTGGTGACTCTGGCGCTGTACGGCTTCCACCGTTCGACGCTGGTCTATCTCTACTACCGCTACAAGCGCAATCGGCCGCAGCCCCAGGGGCAGTTCGCCGAATTGCCGACGGTGACGGTGCAGCTGCCGCTGTTCAACGAGATGTATGTGGCGACCCGTCTCCTCGATGCGGTGGCGAAAATCGACTGGCCCCGCGATCGCTTCGAGATTCAGGTGCTCGACGATTCGACCGATGAGACCCAGGAGATCTGCCGCGCCAAGGTGGCGGAGCTGCGCGCCGAAGGGGTCGATATCCACTACATCCATCGCACCGACCGCACCGGCTTCAAGGCGGGTGCCCTCGAACACGGCCTCCAGACGGCGAAGGGCCAATTCGTACTGGTCTACGATGCCGACTTCTTACCACAGCCGGATATTCTCCACGAAACGGTACCCTTCTTCGCCGACGACAAGGTGGGTATGGTGCAGGTGCGCTGGGGCCATGTGAACCGCGACTTCTCGCGTCTCACGCAGATCCAGGCGCTCATGCTCGATGGCCATTTCGTGATCGAGCACACCGCGCGCCACCGTTCGGGGCGGTTCTTCAATTTCAATGGTACGGCCGGGATCTGGCGGCGCGCGGCGATCGCGGATGCGGGCGGCTGGTCGCACGATACCTTGACCGAGGACATGGACCTCTCCTACCGCGCGCAACTTCGGGGGTGGCAGTTCGTCTATCTCCCCGACGTGGTGTCGGATGCCGAGCTGCCGGTGGAGATGAACTCCTTCAAGTCGCAGCAATTTCGCTGGGCCAAAGGTTCGATCCAGGTGGCCAAGAAGCTCCTGCCGACGATCCTGCGCGCCGATGTGCCGTGGGGAGTGAAGATGGAGGCCTTTTTCCATCTCACCAATAATTTTGCCTATCCGCTGCTGCTGCTGCTGTCGCTGCTGCTGCTGCCGAATCTGCTGGTACGCACGCACCACGGTTGGCGGGAAGTGCTGATCATCGATCTGCCGCTGTTCTTCGGCACGACGCTTTCGATCGCCTCTTTCTACATTACCTCGCAGCGGGAGATCGACCGCGATGGCTGGCCCAAGACGCTGAAGAGGCTGCCGCTAGTGATGTCACTAGGCATCGGCCTGTGCATCAATCAGACGCGCGCGGTCATCGAGGCGCTCTTCGGACGCACGTCGGGCGAGTTTGTACGGACTCCGAAACATGGCGTGCGCGAGCGCTTCGAGCGCTGGACGGCCAAGAAATATCGGGCGTCGAAGACCATCATTCCGATGGTGGAGGTCTCTTTCGCCGCCTACTTCGCCGTGGCCATGGCCTGTGCCGTGCGCGGTGGCCACTACATCTCCATGCCCTTTTTGGCCCTCTTCTTCGTCGGCTTTGCCTATGTCGGCGTGTTGTCTCTGCACCAGTCGCGGTAGTGCGCGCTGGGTTGTGGTTTTCGCGGTGGGGGGAGGCTCGCGAGGCTGTGCCGAGTGAGGGGGACGGGAAGGTCCCCCTGTAAATAGACAAAAAAACCGGCGCCCCGTTTCCGAAGCGCCGGTCCCAACCCGATCCCCCGCCACAGCCGTGGGTGAGGATGTTTGAACCCCTACATCAGTAGGTGGGCTCCACAAATAGCCGCTATGGGCTTCCCGACTAGCGGGTATGCTCGCCACGGCCAGCGGCGGATCCCGGGTTCAATCACTCGTAGGGAAAAAACGATCTCCACCTCACGCACCGAGCAGACAGGCCCGTCCTTTAAGGATAGCGTCGGTTTAGCGGCAGTTCAAGCGCGCATCGCTGGTCGTGTGGCACTTCAAACAGACGCGTGCGTTGCGGCTGGCGAGCGATTGGCACATTCTGGAACTGGCGAAGCCGGCCGGGTGGGGGTTGACGTTGAAGAGCTGCCCGCCGCTGCTAAACGTGGTGTGGCACTGGAGGCAGGTGTCTTCGCGGTGACAGGCGACACACTGGCGGATGTTGCGCTCGGCCTGCCAGGAGTGGTGCAAGGGGCCGCGCGGCGTCACCACCCACTGCTCATAGGGCGGGTGAAAGCGCTTGGCGAGGTTGGGGAGGGCGCTGGGATTGGCGGGCGTGGTGGCGGAATCGGTGACGCCGCTGCGCTCGTGGCAGCCGAGGCAGAAGCTCTGCTTGCGGTGGCAGCCGTCGCAATTGATCGCCTGCTTGCGGGCATCGATCGCGTGGAGGGAGAGGTAGTCGTTGCCGTGGAAGCGCATCGGTTTGATCGCGCCATTGTGGCAGGCGTTGCAGAAGTCGCGGCGGTGGCACTCGGCACAGTAGCGATCCTCTTGCGAGGCGAGGCGGCCATGTTCAACGGAAAACTGCGGCGTGTGGGCGTCGCCCTTGAGCGTACCCGAGGGGAGCAAACGGCCACTGTCAAAATCGGTCTGCAGGGTATTGTCGGCGCGCACGAGATGGCAGGTCGAGCACTTAGCGGGCGCGCGGTGGGCCTGCGCGGTCGAGTTGTGGCAGCCCAGGCAGAGCTCCATGCGTGGTAACTGTGCCCGCGTCGCCAGATCGACCGTCAGCAGATCGCCATGGCAGCGCTGGCAGGGGATCTTCTGGTCGATATGGATCTTATGGTTGAACTTGAGATGGGGCGGGGGAATGGCGACGCGGGCAGAGGTCTCGACGTGGCAGGCGTCGCAGCGTGCCGCCGGTCGGGCCTCCTTCAGGGGATTCTTGCGGTCGATCTTGTGGCAGGTGCGACAGCTCTCTTCGCTCGGGACCAGGTCATCCTGCGACGAGGTCGAGCTCTCCGCACGGTCATGGCAGAAATCGCACTGCAGCTTGAAGGCGAGGTGTTGGCGATGGCTGAACTGGATCGGCAGCGACTGGGGCGGGAACACCACCTCCGACTGGCCGAGCGCGCTGCTAGAGAGGAGAAGTGGAAGGATCCAGCGCATCAGAATCCCCCCCACTGGCCGGCCGTTGCCCCGACCCCGCGCGCAGGCGCGATCGTAACGCCGCGGGTGCCGGCGAACCGCCCGAAGTCAATCACCGCGTAGAGACGGAACTGGCTGTTGTAATAGCGGTTGATATTGTCCTCGGCGATAAGATGCAGGAGCAGGCCGCGCCACTCGACCCGCGCGCCGAGCTGGGCGCCCAGCGAATCGCCATGGTCGATGGGGCGCAGGTCATCTTCGAAATGGACGTAGGTGAGTCGCCCTTCGAGGCCGATCCAGTCGCGGAGCTGCATCCGCGTCGCAGCGTCGAATCCGATGCGCTGGCCGCCGTAGCCGGTATCGAGGTAGGCGTCGGCGCGGACGAAGCCGCGGCGCATGCCGAGCCGGCCGCCTACGGTGCCGCCGTAGCTCAGCGAACCGGCGGGCGGCGTCTCAGTGGGGAGCGCGACCGTTTCGTGGAACAGGCGCACGAAACCGCGTGCGTAGAGCGCCACCGCACCAAGGCGCAGATCGTAGCCGGCGCGCACATCATCGAACTGGTGGCGCACAAACAGGTTCCAGATGGAATCGCCATCGAAGGTCGGATAGGAGTAGAGGTACTCGGCCTGGAGCGCGTGGCGATCGCTGAGCTGCCAGCGTGCGCCGGCCTGAACCTGATCAAGCGCGCCCAGTAGCAGGTTGTAGCGCAGCCCCAACCAAGGGAGGAGGCGGCCGCGCAGCAGCCGGCCGCGCAGCGACCAGGCGAGCTTCTCTTCGCTGGTGCCATCGGTCGCTCCGGTGGCGAGCTCGGCCGGGGTCGAATTCTGGGCGGGAGAAAAGGTGCGGCGATAGGAGAGACGCGCGTCGAGATCGCGAACACCGAAGGAGTGGAGTGCCGCGCCGACCGTGGGCTTCCAGTCGGTGTCATGAGTTGAAATCGCGCTCGGCGAGGTGCCATCGGCGCGATAGAGCGGCGAATCGAAGGGCAGGGCGCCAGTGACTTTGAGTCCGCCCCAGGCCTCGACGCCAAACCAGTAGGGTGTCTTGACGTCGATGGTCGCGCCGTCGAAGGAGAGGAATTCGAACTGGTCGACCTGCACCTGGCGACCGAGTTTGAGATCGATAAAACCAGCGAGATCGCGCGCAGTGGCATAGGCAAAGAGAAGATCGAGCGGACGCGGCCCCAGCTCATCGCGGACATTGCGCAGGCCGATCTGGTCCACCGTGAAATTGCCGAAATCGGCGTTGAGGCGCAGGGACATGGTGAAGGACCACTGGTTCTTGGCCATCGGTGCGCCCAGAGCATCTTTGGGGCCGAAGTTCCACAGCGAGAGGCCGAGGTACTGCTGGAGGCGACGTCGGTCGATGAGCGAGCCATCCGCAGCGGCGATCTGATAGCCCTGACCAACCGTTTCGACTTCGACCGCGAGGTCATAAGCCAGGGCGCGATCCGGGACCAGGGTAGAGCAAAGCGCCAGCAGGGCAAACGGTCGCACGACGCGCATCGTAGCGTATTTTTGAAAACGCGAAATAGGAGTAAACTGGGTGCCATTGAAAACGCTGTGGCCACTTTTTATCCTTGGGGCGATTGCCGGCTGTACTGCGGATAATCCCGATTACCTGTCCAACTGGCGTAGCCTCGATGCTGCAGGCGCCCCCAAGGACGCGAGCGGATCGCCCGGGGATCTCCCCCTCGTGCTGCCCGATTTGGCGGGCGACATGAGTGGTTGCGGACAGCTGGGCAAGCCCTGCTGTGCGGGCGCCTGTGCGGGCAATGGCCTGGTCTGCTTCAACGGCTTTTGCGCACCGTGCGGTCAACCCACTCAGCCGTGCTGCAACAACGGGGGCTGTGGCAGCGGCTGCTGCAACAACAAGAACACCTGCATCGCAGACAAGGGTTGGTGCGGACAGGACCAGGTTTGTAACAACCACAATTGCAGCTCCTGCGGTCAGGTCAACCAGTCCTGCTGCCCCGGTAGTCTCTGCTTCGCCAGCACCTGCGACGGGCAGAAGTGTATTGATAGCTGTGGCGGCCCCGGGCAAAAGTGCTGTCAAGGATCGTGTATGAGCGGCGGCTGCTGCGTGAACAATCTCTGCTATCCGAGTGGCGCGGACTGTCAGACGGGGGAGGTCTGTTCCGACGGCGTCTGCTGGCCTTGTGGCGATTGGGGCGATCCCTGCTGTGCCAAGAACTCCTGTCTGAAGAATGATGGCTGCTGCGGTAAGGACGGGACCTGCGTCGATTCAGGAGACCCCTGCGGCGTTAAACTTGGCATCTGTACCAACGGCTCCTGCGGCGGTTGCGGGGGGGCGGGCGAGAAGTGCTGCATGACGCCCAATCCGTTGCCCAACCTATGCTCCTCCTCCGGCACCGTCTGCAATGGTGGGCTCCCTGGCACCTGTGCGACCTGTGGTGGCGATGGCCAACCTTGCTGCGCCCTGAAGGGATGCGACAAGGGCGGCTGCTGCGTCGGCGGGACCTGCAAAGCGAACGGCACCTCCTGCGGACAATTGGGTGCCTGCCAAAACGGGGCCTGCGACGCTGGTAAGTGCGGCGGCCTCGGTCAGCTCTGCTGCAACGGAGTCGGCTGCACCGCACTCGGTACGCGCTGTGGCAACAGCGGGCTCTGCCAGGCCTGCGGCGGCAAGGGGCAGCCCTGTTGCTACGACTATGCCTCTCAGCTATTCATCGGCTGCGGCGCACCCTACAAGCCGACCAGCCTCAATCCGAACAACTGCATGTGCAAGGACTGACATGCCATGTACTCGCGCTCGCGGCTTTATGCCATGAACAACGAGCTCGAATAGTGCGTTGCTGATCGACCGAACAAGTAGTGCTAGCATCCGCGCTACTTGGTGAGGTCATCGATGAAGCGCACTGTGGTGTTCATGGCTCTCGTCTGTTCCGGCTGTCCCCAGCAGCCGAGCGCGCCTGCCCCGGTCGGCGAGACCGTTTCGCCGAAGGATTCCCCGGTTCCCTACCGAGTGCTCAAAGACGAGACGGTCAATAACTCCGTCGAGTACCACGCGCTCGTGCCGGAGGGGGTCAAGCACGACGAGATGCAGAAGCTGATCGAATACCTGTATCGTCACCTCTGGACGCGCCACGAGGATGAGCCCGCCTCGGGTGCCGCCTATGTTTACACCAGCGAGACTGCCTACCAGACACTGCCGCGCACACCGATCGCCTCGGCCGTGCGTAAGTCGGGCGATCTTCAGCCGGCACTCGAAAACAGGGTACCGCTCGAGTTTTGGCAGGAGGTCAAGCTGGCACTGGAGCCGCGCAGCGATGAGAAGTGGAAGCTCAAGCTGAAGGTGGATCGCGACGACGTGCAGCGGACGGTGGTCGTCACCCAGCCCTACACCGAGCCCGGCGAGGATCGCTGGGCCGAGAAGCTCTCGTTCAATCAGGCGATGCAGCTGTTTACCGATATTGCCCAGACGCTGTGCGAAAAAGTACCCGATCTGCGCGCCCTGACCTTTTCCGGGATGTGGCAGGACAAAGAGGTGGTGCGCATCGCCCTGACGCGCAGTGACTATTCGGCGCTCAAGCTCAATGAAATAGATGAGCGCGTCGGGCAACACCATGGCCGTGCCTTTTTGGAGCTGGCGACGGGTAAGAAGAGCGACCAGCAGGCGGACCGGGAGAACACCGCGCGGATTGCGAAGGAGTACCGCGCGATGTTGGCGCAGCTCAAAGGGCGCGCCACGGTGTCGCCGCAGTTGAAATGAGTCGACAGCCGACAGCCGACAGCCGACAGTGCGGAGTCGATGTCGGAGACGGTATCGGAGTCGGAGTCGGAGTCGGTACCGGTATCGGAGACGGTGTCGGTATCCGACGCCGAACCCGTACTGTGGGCTGTCGGCTATCGACTGTTGGCTATCGGCGGTTGGCTGCTGGCCTGCTTCTTCTCTCCGCACTCGCCTACGCTGACGCTCAGCGCGAAGTCGGCAGCCCACCGCCGATCTCTTCAACCGGTGATGGATTCTCCTTTGGTAGCTACGGCCGCATCGGCGTGGGCGTCGATGGCCATGGCCACGAGGGCTATCTGGTCAATATCGTTTCGCACGGCTCGCGGCTCGAAGCAGCGCCCTATCTTGAGCTCGATCTCTACTACGCTGGGCAGATCAAAAGTGGGCCGCGCTGGCGTGCGGTATTGGCTCCCGCCTTGGGCGGCGACCTCTTTCACTACAGCGGCAGCTTCGCGTCGCGCTTGGCGCTGCGCAACGCCTACATCGAGACGACCGATCTCGGAATCCGTGGGCTGCGCGTTTGGGCGGGTTCACGGATGTACCGCGGCGACGATGTTTACCAGTTCGACTACTGGCCACTCGACAATCTGAATACCGTCGGCGCCGGCGTCGGATTCGGTCGTGGTAGCTGGGATTTCGCGCTGCAGGGCGGCCTCAACCGGCTTGACGATCTGTTTCAGTATCAGAGGCAGGCGGCGCCAGCACGTGGTCTGGGGCCGACCGGGCAGGCACTGGTGCTCGACCGGCCGCGCGGAGTGATGAGCCTGAAGGTGCAGCACCCATGGGTTGGCCGGAGCGGCGGCGGCAAAGTGGTGCTGTATGGAGAGCTGCACCTGTTGCCGGCGGGGCAGCAGAAGGTGATGGCGCAGGACCAGCGGACCATCGATCTACCCTCCGATTATGGTTGGGTGGCAGGCGGACAGCTTGGGGCATGGCTCACCGGTGGCAGCTTTGCCAACCTATTTGTGCGCTATGCGGGTGGGCTGGCGGCTTATGGCGATCTCACGGCTCCATCGGTGCTCGATCCGATGCGCCGCGCTCTCGGTGCGCGTGAACTGCTGCTGGCGCTTTCCGCCAATTGGGAGCAGCGTTTTGTGGGCACGATGCTGAGCGGCTATCTGCGCAGTTTTTCCAGTGCGGCGGGCGGGGCGACCGATCCGGCTAGCTATCTCGAAGGCATCGTGGCCGTGCGCCCGCACCTCTACGCGACGCGCTACTTTCACCTCGCTGCGGAGATCTCCTACCAGGCGCGGCAATATGGCGGCTTCGATCCGTTGGCCGGCCGACGCCTCATTCCGCAGGTGGCGCGTGCGAGCTTGCTCCCCATCGTGGCCCCGCTCGGGCCGGGCAGCTACAGCCGACCGCACGTCTATCTCATCGCGACGATCTCCTGGCTCAACGACGATGCGCGATTGGCACTCTTCGAACCCACCGACATTCGCTACCCCTTTGGTACTGTGCTCTACGTGGGCGCTGGGGCCGAGTGGTGGTTTCAGAGCTCCTACCGATGATGGCCATGAAACGATACTTTCTCTGCGCATTCGCTCTTTCTGGCTGTCTGGATCTCTCTGCCGTCGATGGCAATTGGCATACCGGATCGCATGTCGCCGACTGGCGCGATGAGGTGATCTATCAGCTCATGGTCGATCGCTTTGCCGATGGCGATCTGAACAACGATCAGTCGATCGACCCGACGGCTCTCGGCCGCTATCAGGGCGGCGACTGGCAGGGCGTGATCGATCACCTCGACTATCTGCAGCATCTCGGCGTCACCGCGCTCTGGATTTCGCCGGTGGTACGCAATGTCGATACCGACGCCCAGATCGATGGTTACCACGGCTACTGGACGCAGGATTTCACGCTGCCCAATCCGCACATGGGCGACCTCGCCAAGCTGCGTGAGCTATCGAATGCGGTTCATGCGCGGGGCATGAAGCTCATCCTCGATATCGTGACCAACCATGTTGGCCAGCTGTTCTTTTACGACATCAACAACAATGGATTTCCCGACGAAGTGGTCTATGGATCGGGGGACAAGTCGAAGTTGCAGCGCGTCACGGAATACGATCCCGACTTCGATCCCGCGGGGATCCAGTCGGTGACCACGCTCGGCCCCTC
>JAHFDT010000153.1 GCA_023248875.1 Myxococcales bacterium
GGAATTATTATAGCGTGCGCACAGCGTTGGCGAGGGTGTTACTTCAAGCACTGCCGCCCGACGATCCTGCTGCTCGACGTACTCGCCACCTGCTGGCAGCGATATCCCGTTGGACATGCACTATCATCGAGGCAGGTCGCAGAGCAGACTCGTTTGGCGCCCACCGACGTGCAACGGTTGCCATCGCCGCCGCACTGCCCGTTTCTGGTGCACGATTTACCCAGCGTTGTCACATCCGCGAACGGATGAAGTCTCGGATTGTCATCGATGCCGTGCACTCCATACATCGCACCGATGTCCCACCGACCGTTCATCTGTGCCAGTAGCTCGCCGTAGGTATGGGGGACGAAACGCCCCTTCGTCGAGGTATGAGCGAACAGCGCGGCAAACAGCGCTTCGATCTCGTCGTTTGACGACGCATTGGAAAACGTCGTCGAGGTGATCACGTCCAAGTTGGCGAGGCCCATCTTGTTGGGGTTTTCCCGGAACGCCTGCCCGATCGAGAAGGTGTCGCAGCCGGACGCCAGCACCAGCTGGTACCGGTCACGCGGCATCTGGGCATCACGCAGCTGGGGATAGTCGAGCGCGCCCCGCGCGGTCTTCTTCCAGTTGGCGAGTGCAAAGCCGTAGTAGTTTCCCGAATGCCCCGAGAACACCACCACATCGCTCTGCGCCAGCGAGGCGTACATGTCCTTCTCCATCTGGAGGCCACCCTGGTCGGTGTCGGGGTTCGGTCCGGCCACCTTCCCTGTGTCATCGGAGCCGTGGTAGATACGGATCTCGACGGAAATCGGCTTGCCGTTGGCGTTGATCGTCTTGGTCAGCGGCCCACTCTGCGGGCGGTAGCCACCATAGCTCGGTGCCGGCGATCGGAAGCCCTTCTCCACCAGGCTCTGGTACAACTCGCGCGACAGCGATAGGTCGTAGCGGCTCCAATAGTCCCAGCCGTAGTGCACGTCGATGGTCAGCCTGCCATCGGCGAATAGGTTGTTGATATCGGGATAGGCATCCCTGGATGAGGGCTGCGGCGAAATCGTCAGCTCGATCGGATCAAGCTCTTCCGGGCGCAACTTGGTCGGATCAAAAGTGCCCGAATCCCACTGGTCATCACGAAACCACTCGTGCTCCGCCTCGAGCCGAGCCAGATCCGTGTTGGAAACCCTTCCCATCTTCAGCGTGAACCTCTTGTGCGTGGCGTCGATCATCGTTCCCGGCAGCTTCGATAGCAGCTGCTTCTGTCCCGCCACCTGCAGGCGAACATTGAATGTGTAGCTCTTCCCATCGGGCAGAGCGGTCAGCCCGTTGTTGAGGTACTCACCGTCGCGCACCAGCGCGTGAAACCCAGGATAGGTGTCGGCGTTCTGATCGCCGTGCTCACCGCCCCCCTCCTCCTTGTCGACCAGTCGCACGTGCAAGAACCAGCCGATCTGGATGGTCTTGAGGCCCATCAGCTGCCTGGCCCTTGCCAGCTTGTCGGCAGCAGGCCGGTGGACGTAGCTCTCGTCAAGTACCAGGTTGCTCACGCCATCGACGTAGTACTCCGAAGCGGCGTTGGAGAAAAAGTTATCCGCCTTGCCGTCGCCGACCGCCACTAGGTCGTCGTCGTCGGGGGTGTCGAGATCGGTGGGGCTGCAGCCCCACACTACGACCACTGCGGTCAGGGGCAGGAAATGGCGGCTGGGCAAGGAGAGCATCATGGGAGTCCTCCAAGTGCACCCCTCTTAAGCAAGCGGCGGGCCGAGCTTGATGGGGCCAGTCCCTTGCCATCGCATTTGATCGGACGGCTAACCGAGCAGCCATGGCTAGCCTCAACGCCATCCTGGAGCACCTATCGACGTCAGAACGCCCCCTCTCTTGACAGCCTGAAGCCGGCATCGTTCACTTCGCCGCGTCTATGAGACTCGCCGCAACGCTGCGTGGCACCACCTACCCGTTCGGTTCGCTCCGCGAGGTGATGGCCAAGGCGAACGAGGAGAAGTCCGGCGACCAACTCGCGGGCATCGCAGCGTCGAGTGCCCAGGAGCGTGTGGCGGCCAAGTTGGTCCTCTCTGAAGTTCGGCTTGAGGAGATCTATCAGCAGCCGGTCATCCCTTACGACGAAGATGTGATCACGCGCCTGATTGCCGATGAGCTCTCGCGCCCGGTGTATGAGACGGTGAAATCCTGGACCGTGGCGGAGCTGCGCGAGCATGTGCTGGGCGAGAGGACCAGCGGCGCGGACCTCTTGCGCCTCGGGCGTGGCCTGACCAGCGAAATGATCGCGGCCTGCGCCAAGTTGATGTCCAACCTAGATCTCATCGTCGCCGCGAAAAAGATCCGGGTGGTGGTCCACGCCAATAATACGCAGGGGTTGCCGGGACGACTCGGGATCCGCCTTCAGCCCAACCATCCGCAGGATTCGCCCGAGGGGATCTTGGCTTCGCTCAAAGAGGGGCTCTCCTATGGCGCGGGCGATGCGGTCTTCGGCATCAATCCGGTGACGGACAACGTGCCGCAGACACGCCTCATCCTCGACACCGTGCAGCAGTTCGTCGACGAGTGGAAGGTGCCGACGCAGAACTGTTGCCTGGCCCACGTGACGACCCAGATGAAGGCGCTCTCCCAAGGGGCACGGCTCGGTCTCATGTTCCAGTCGCTATGCGGGAGCGAAAAGGGCCTCACGGCATTTGGTGTCACGATCCCAATGCTGGAGGAGGCCTGGGAGATGACGCGCAAGCTCGGGCAGGCGACGGGGCCGAACGTGATGTATTTCGAAACCGGTCAGGGGTCAGCCCTGTCGGCCGATGCCCACGGCGGGGCCGACCAGCTCACGCTGGAAGCGCGCAACTATGGCCTCGCACGCCACTTCCAGCCCTTTCTCGTCAACACCGTGGTCGGCTTCATCGGACCCGAATACCTCTACAACGCGCGCCAGATCACGCGCGCTGGCCTCGAGGACCACTTCATGGGCAAGCTCCATGGGCTACCGATGGGCTGCGACGCCTGCTATACCAACCACGCGGATGCCGACCAGAACGATCTCGAAAACCTCGAGGTGCTGCTGGCCACGGCGGGCGTGAATTTTTTTATGGGCTTGCCGATGGGCGATGACATCATGCTCAACTACCAGTCGACGAGCTTCCACGACGATGCGACCTTGCGCGAGCTGCTGGGACTGCGACCGGCGCCGGAGTTTGAGGCCTGGCTCGAAGAGATGGGCCTCATGCGCGACGGCAAGCTCACCGCGCGAGCGGGCGATGCCAGCCGGTTTGGATAACCCATGATCGACCGTTCCAAAATCGAGCAACTGGTTCGCACGACCCTGCGCGAGTTGGGTTCGCCCGCCCCTGCAGCGCTCCCCAATACGCCGCGTGGAACGCCGGTGGATGCCAATGGTGCAGTGCTTTTGGGGCCCGACCGGGGCGCCAATCTAGCGACGCCGTTTGATGGCCCCGCTACAAAAGCGATGGTCGCAGCGACACCCGCGCGAATCGCCGTCGGGCGCGTCGGCACACGCTATCGCACCAACACGCTTTTGCGCTTTCGCGCCGACCATGCCGCCGCCAAAGATGCCGTGATGAGCGAAGTCGATCCCCAGCTCATCGCCAAGTTGGGCTTCGTCGAACTGGACTCGCGCGCCGAATCGAAAGCACACTTTCTGCAGCGGCCCGATGCAGGGCGGGCGCTTTCGGATGCGGCCCGCACGACCCTGACCCAGCGCCTGCCAAGCGGTATGCAGCTGGTCGTGGTCTATGGTGACGGGCTGTCAGCCGCAGCACTCAACCAGCACCTGGGCACATTTCACCAGGCGCTCGGACGCGAGCTTCAGGCGCGCTCCATCCGCGCCGCCGAACCGGCCCTCTTCGTGCGCCATTCGCGAGTGAAGGTCATGGACGAGATCTGCCGTCTCCTTGGCGCCGAGGCTTGTCTTTTCGTGTGCGGTGAGCGGCCGGGGCTCGGCTACTCCGATTCGATGAGTGCCTACTACATGTATCGTCCCGCCTCGGGAGTGCCCACGGATGCCGATCGTGAGGTGATTTCGAACATCAATCCGCGCGGCCTGGCACCCGCACAGGCGGCCGTCGCCGTCGCCGACGCTTGCGCCAGGATCCTACGCGAGAAGAAGTCAGGCGTGGTGTTAGGGTAGACGTTAGGCGCCCGGCCGGAATAAACTGCACATCTCGGCGGTCGAGGCGCCCTGATTCGCAAGGCGCGACGAGGGAGAATACTCTCCGTATTTGACCGCGAAGCAACGAGGCGAGCAGGGATGAATCGGCTGCCCAGTTGTGCAGTTTATTCCGGCCGGGCGCCTTAGTGCGAGACCAAGAGCCAGGTAAGGTTCGAGATCCCAAGCCCCGGATCGGTCGAAGCCGACTTTCCATCGCTGGCAACGTGGCCGACGACCGGATCGCTCAGCTTGCCGTCGAATTCATAAACTGTTCGAAAGTAGACCTTGGTGTTGCTGGGCAGGTCAACGGGCACCTTGACCGCGATCGGCGATTTGCTCGTCACCGCGTAGGGCCATAGCGCGAAGGCTGTGTCCACCTTCTCGCCTCCGAGGTCGAAAGGCGGGATGTGCTCGACCGGAATCTTGCGCGAGGCAAGGTTGGTAGTTTGGTCACTCGCGAGTGAGAAATCGAGATTCTTGCGGATCACCGTGAGGCTGAGACCATCTCCAGTCGACAGCATTTGGGAAGTTTCCATGGCGGCCTCCAGATCGGCGCCGGCGGGCATGGTGGGGAGATAGAGCGTGCCTGCGTCGAGCGTCGTGGCGGCTTGAATCCCGTGCAGCAGACGAACGACCGTGCCTCGTCGCGGTACCACCTCGTGATCATCGTGGCTGCGCAGCCCGAAATGGATCAGCGGGATATCGGAAATCAGGAAAGCTCCCGCTCCATCCGCATTCACTGAATGGCACCCCATGGGGGTACAGACCGACATCCAAGCCATCGCGATCGGGGTGCCCGATTCGTCGACTGCCTGGCCCGTCACCGTGACGGAGGGGGCGGGCGTAAGATCATGGATCCGCCGCAGATCGACCGCCTCTGCATCGATTCCACCATCGAGGATGGGATCCGATGAACCGATTGTGCATCCGGCGAAGATTCCAAAACCGATGAGACTTACCAAGCACTTCATGAATCGGTCTATACCTCAGTGTTCGGTTCGCTGCTAGTATCCGTGTCGGTGGGCAACAACAAGCTGGACCTGGTTGTACTGTACGAACACCCGGAATGGCAAAAGCCGCTCTTTTACGCGTTAGAGCGCCGGGGCGTGAAGTTTTGTCCATGCGATCTCAAAAGTGCTGCGTTTTGCGACTTGGATTCGCCGGAGGCGCCGCTCTATTTCAATCAGGCGAGCCCGAGTGCCTACCTGCGCGGGAACGATCGCGCGGTGCCCTTCGCCTTGGCTTTCATGCGGCTCCGCGAGTCGCAGGGCGTGCGGGTGCTAAACGGATCGGCTGTCTTTGCACTGGAACTCTCGAAAAGTACGCAGGCGGGTCTCTTACGTAAGTTGGGCGTCCCTAGTCCGAAAACGATCGTCTTCAACAGCCTTGCGGGTGTGCGATCGCGCGCGCACGAGCTACCCTGGCCCGCACTATTGAAACCGGATCAGGGCGGTTCGGGGGCGCGGATTGAGCTCGTGGAGAGCATCGATCACCTCGCCTCCATCCTGACCGAACAGCCAGAGATCTGGCTTCCCGATAACCTGCTGCTGCTGCAGGAGTATGTGCCGTGCGATCCCGGGCGCGGCATCGTGCGCATGGAATTTCTCGGTGGGAAGTTGCTCTATGCGATGCGCGTCGTGACGCATGGGCGCTTCAACCTGTGCCCGTCCCCCGTGTGCAATCCCGAAGACAGCGATGAGGGGGGCGCGTGCGAAGTGCCGCAAGCGGCACCGCCCGTGGAATTTTACCCCTATCCAGAAGTGCCCATGGAGGCCGTCGAGATGGGCCAGCGAATTGTCGCGGCGGCGGGCCTCGCGGTAGGAGGGATCGAATACCTCGACGGGCTGGATGGGCGCCGCATCTTCTATGACATCAACGCCAACTCCAACCTTCGCCCCTCGATCGCCAACGCCTTCGGCTTCGATCCGTTCGATCGCGTGGTCGATTTTCTGGTCGATCAGATCAGGCAGATCAGGCTGGAATTATGAAGTAGATCAACTTAACGTGAGGTCGGTCAACCCCGATGGATCGACACCGCCGCCAAAGACGGGCTGCGGTTGTCATCTCGGCGGTGCGGGTCGCTCGCTTTCCGGCGAACTCGGAATGCTGTTCGTAGTCGTTGGTCTAGCACTTCGCAATCTGCGCCGGACGCGGCGCTTCAAGTGGAGTGGATAGCACCGCTCGTAGGCGAGTCCAATCCTGGTACACGCAGGGATTGGTCCCAGAGAAAGCCTTGGCCGTAGGTGACTCCCGCTTCGCGGAGCACGGCGCGATGTGCCTGCGATTCCACGCCGACCCCGGCGACTTCGACTCCGAGGCTGTCGGCGATCTGCGCGAGCCGTCGAATCAGATCGGCCTCGTGCGAATCGCGTGCTGCGGCAGCGACCAGCTTGCGGTCGATCTTGATAAGATCGGGGCGTAGCAGGACCAGCGCTTCGAGCGAGCCGCGCCCAAAATCGACATGGCCGAGCGCAAAACGAACTCCGCCTCGTCGGATCTCGGTGATCATGGGGAGCCAGCGTGCCGGATTTCCTACCAGCTCCTCGATGCTCAGTTCGAAACAGAATCGCGCGCGCGCTGTGCCGCTCGGCAACTCTGCGAGCAGCTCGTCGATGGGCGTCGCGGCCAAGGTTGACCAGCTCAATCGGACGTGTACCTGGGGCTCTTTCAAGGTGCGGGCTACCAATAGACAAGCCTTTAGACAAGCCTTGAGGCAATAATGCACATCCACCGCAGGGGCGATGCGCTTTTCGACGCAGTAGCGAAACAACGTATCGGGGCTTTCTAGGGGGGCCGCCGGCCCATGCACGAGCACCTCCCTGCCTACGACAACGTCATCGGACAGTCGGACGATGGCTTGCGTGGAGGTCGATAGCAATTCGCTGTTCGACAGCAGGGCCACCAGGTCGTCGGCGATCGTCAAAAATCCATCCGAGCAGGAGGTGGCCAGGGAGACGCGATCTTTACCACCCTGTTTGCTGCTGCGGAGCGCGCCGCTCGCCGATTCCAATAATTCGGTGACGCTGCGCACTCCGTCTGGGATTGCAAAGACACCGAGGCTGACAGTCATCGATACGCTTTCCGTGCTGACGCGTATTGGCTGGCTCGCCACTGTCTGTCGAACACGTTCGGCAATTGTGAAAGCCTCACGAGAGCGCGCTCCGCGCAAGAGGATTAGAAACTCATCGCCACCTACCCGTGCCACATGATCTTTTGTTCGCGCGGTCGTGCGGATTCGCGCGGACACCTCTTGGAGCACGCGGTCCCCGGCCGCATGGCCGAATTGGTCGTTGATCCGCTTGAAATCGTCGCAGTCGACGAGCGCCGCAAAGACCGGCGCACCGTTGTGTGCAGCTTCAGCCAGGGCATCGGGCAACAGCTGTTCGAGCCCGCGTCGATTGAGCGTTTCCGTGAGCGGGTCGAAGAGCGCGAGGCGCTCGAGCTGCTCATTGGCATGAGCGAGCGCCTGGCCGACACGAAAGCGTTCGATGGCGTAGTGGATTGCGCGGACGAGGAGCCCACTGTCGATCTGCCCTTTCACCAGATAGTCCTGGGCGCCATGGTGCAGCGCGGTCGTGGCGGTCGCCTGGTCGTCGAGACCGGTGAGCACGAGGATCGGCACTTTGTGGCGTCCCTCCGCACTCAACCGCTGTAGGAGATCGATGGCGGTACCGTCGGGGAGACGGAAATCGAGCAGCACGCAGTCGAAGCGCTGCTCATCGAGCGCGCTCTGCGCGGACGCGAGATCGGTCGCCTCGGTCAGCTCGTGCGGCGCAGCTTCGCGCAAGAGGCGCTGTACCGTGAGGCGATCTACGGAATCATCATCGACCAGCAGAATTCGCCCCAGCTCCTCCATGGGCCCCCTCCCTGCGTCTAGGGAAATTCAACCAGTTTCCAGTAGGCGTCGAGCAGCGTCACCATCGGAAAAAAATCGTCTCCCACGTTGGCCTTCACGATGTAGCCAGCGACGTGCTGGTTGTAGGCGGCGGTGCGGTCCTGGTCTGCCGACGAGGTGGTCAGCACGAAAACAATCGCCGTGTGGAGGTTGGGATCGCGCCTGATCTCCTCGAGAAACTCGAACCCATTCATCCGCGGCATATTGAGATCGAGGAGGATCAGGTTCGGTTTCGGGACCGCTTGCGCTCCCGGCTCCGCGCGCAGCATCGCCAAGGCCTCAATGCCATCGCCGGCGACAAACAGCGGATTGGCGATCTTGTTGTCCCGAAAGGCGCGACGAACCGCCATCACCTCGACGGCGTCATCTTCGACCAGCAAGATGTTAACGGGTTTGGCCGCCATCAGTTGATTTTAGCATGAAGTCGGTTCGACAAGGGGGCTCGCGGCCAGGTGAAACGAAATTGCGCCCCGCGGCCGAAATCCGAATCGACGCTTAAACACCCACCGTGACTTTCAACGATCTTCTTGCAGATGGCGAGACCGATACCGGTGTTCTGATCATTGGGGCTGAGCGCCTGAAATAGGTCGAAAATCTTTTCCTGGAAGCGTTTGGCGATCCCTGGGCCATCGTCGGCCACGACAAATTCGTACTCCCGTTCTCGCGCGGCGCAGGTCACCTTTACGCTGCCATTCTTTCGGTCGTGATGCTTGATGGCATTCCCGATGAGATTCGCAAATACCTGCCCGAGCTGAACCCGATCGGTGACTAGCATGGGGAGCTGGTCTTGCACTGTGATCCGCAGGGCGTCGGGCGGCGCCAGGGAATCGATCGTTTCAGTGACCAGGTGAGCGACGTCCACCTCCTCGACGCTGGGTGTACGACCGATGCGCGCGTAGGTGAGAATGCCCTGGATCATGTTCTCCATGCGCTGCACCCGTCCGCGCAAGAGCACGAGGTTTTGCCGGGTCTCGTCGCTGCCCGAGGGACCGATCTCTTGTTCGATCCAGCGCGAGAGCTTGTCGATCGCGCGCAGGGGCGCCTTGAGGTCGTGCGACAACACATAGGCGAACCGGTCGAGATCGACGTTCTTCTCCTCCATCAGCCGGGTATGGCGCGCGGCTTCCAACTTTGCCCATACCCGTGCAACCAGCTCGCGCGCGCTGAACGGCTTGACAAGGTAGTCGTCGGCGCCCGCTTCGATCCCCTCGCTGCGCGCCTCCTCTCCCGCTCGTGCCGATAGCATGAGCACCGGAAGGGAGCGTGTTTTGGCCTCTCCGCGCAAGCGCGCCAATAGCCCAAACCCATCGAGCTTCGCC
>JAHFDT010000154.1 GCA_023248875.1 Myxococcales bacterium
AAAAGTGCGCGGCAAGATCTTCAAGATCAAGTGCAAGAAATGCAATCAGGTGATCGTCGTTCGGGGCAATCAGGGCGGTGAGGCGGTCGCGAGCACTTCGACGGAAGAGCCGGCCGCGGTTGCGGCGCCGGCGGCCAGCGATGCCGTTTGGCACCTGGTTCTCGGTGGCGATCAGGCGGGACCCTTTTCGCCGGCGGACGTGCGCGCGAAGTTCAGCGCGCGTCAGATCGACGCGGAGAGCTACTTGTGGCGTGAGGGCTTTTCTGACTGGCAGAGGCTCGCGGAAGTGGCTGAGTTTGCCGATCTGCTTAGCGCTCTTGAACCGGTGCGGCAGAACTTCGAAGCGGCCAGCGAGGGGGTGGGGCGGGAAGATGGGTTGACGCGCCGCAGCCCGATGGACCTGTTTTCTTCCTCCGATAGCGGTGTCACCCAGCGGGCTGTCGCCGCCGAGGTGTATCCATCGCAGCCAGGGGGAAATGGGGCGGGTGCGGCTGCCAATTTCGGTTCGGCACTGGAGAGCGCGGCCGAGGCGCAAGCTACGGCGACGAGCGCTGCGAGGATGACCGGGCAGCGGAACGAGAATTCGGTGCTGTTTTCGCTCAACAACCTGCAGGGGATGGCGACCAGTCAGCCCGATCCGTCGCGCCCGGGCCACGCGAGCATGTCCAGTGAAGGCTCGGGTCTGATCGACATTCGAGCGATGGCGGCCAAGACGCTCTCGTCGGCGCCGACACCCTTTTTGACCGATAGTGCCGATCTGCCGATGTTCAGTACAGCTCCGGTCTTCTCACCCGTCGTGGCGGCGCCGCTGCTCATGCCCACGCCCTCGCGCGGAATGCCGATGTGGGGCTGGGTGGCGATCGCCGGGGGCGCTCTTCTGGCGGTGATCGGCGTGTCGGCTGCACTGCTCGGTGGCCGTTCGACCTCCCCAGCGCCGGCGCCAGTGTCGCCTACGGCGGCAGCAGTTCTAGCGCATGAGAAGACGCCCGAAAAGGTGCTGGAGAAGGGGATCGAGAAGACGCCTGCGACCGCTCCCGCCAAGGCTGGGGCGAACACCGAGGCCAAGCCGGAAACCGTCGTGGAGAGGGAGGACCGCCACGGATCGCACCGCTCACGCCACGATCACCACCATGGCAAGGCCGACAAGGAGGTGGCCCAGGAGGTCACCCGAGAGGCTGCTCCCGCGCCTGTCCCTGTGGTGGAGCGTCCCGCCGCCCCCGCGAAAAAGAGGGGGGGCGATTCGCTCGATGATCTGCTCGACAATGCGACGGCGGGATCTTCGCGGCGCGCCGCGGCCGCCGCTGCCTCGACACCGCGCGAACCGGCTGAGGATCCAAATCTACCCGACCAGCTCCAGCGTGGTGATATCGTCAGCGGGATGAATGGGGTCAAGGGGCGCGTCGATGGCTGCGCTGCGCAGTTCCATGTGCCCGGTACGGCGATGGTTTCGGTGGTGATTGCGAAGACGGGCCGCGTTCAGTCGGCCTCGGTGGGAGGTGCGCTCGCTGGAACGCCGACGGGCGATTGCGTGGCGCGATCGGTGAAGGCAGCCTCGTTCAAGCGCTTTAAGGGATCGCCGATGTCGATCAACTACCCCTTCATTCTCCGACCATAGTGAAGGAATAGCAGTACTCCTGTCCCAAAGATCGGAATCAGCACGGACGAACTCGGGATGGGCCCCCGTCGTGGACGGCGAGTGCCACGGCTGCTGCCAGGCCGAGCGCATACACAGCCCGAGCGCATACCTTGACCCCCCGCGGCGGGGATGCGATTCTGACTCACCTGCGGAGGATCGAATGCCACGCAATGTGCTCCTCGCGTTTCTGCTTTGCTGGGGATGCAGCCAAACCCCTGCCACTCCTGGGCCGCCCGATATGCGGTTCGATCCCCTGGCACCGGTGCCGGAGTGCCGGCCGGGCGAGCTGCTCGTCAAACCGCTCATGGGCGATCGCCAGCTGGTCTTCTCATCGTTCAAGATCGCCGACTACACCGAAGGGTTTGACCTCAATGGCGATGGCAAGCCCGACAACAAGCTGGCGGTGATCAGCACTCTCGCCAATGCATCGCTCAAAACTGCTTTCGACGATCAGCACAATATCATCCTACCGCTCGAGCTGTTTGGCTACACCGGCAAGGACAGCGATTGTACCAAGTTGGCGATCTATCTGGGACGTGTCAACGAGGACAAGGACCAGGACGGGGCGCTCACCTCCTGGGAAGCGGGCAAAGCGGACTGCGACGATACCCGTGCGTTGGCCAAGCCAAGCCTCGGCGAAATGACCAATCGCATGGACGACGACTGCGATGGTTATGCCGATAATGTGAAGGGGTCTCCGCCGAGCGACAAGCAGGATCTCGACGGTGATGGCTATACTTTGGCGATGGGGGACTGCGACGACCGCAAGGATGTACCGGTGGCCGCGTTGCGCCACCCGGGCGCGCTCGACAGCCACTGTGGCAGCGGCGTCGATTTCAATTGCGATGGGCTGCCCGACAATGACGTGAGCTGCGATCCCTTTGGGGACAATAAAGTGCCGCTGCACGTTCAGTCGGTTTCGTTTGCGGGTCCCATGGGTGAACCGCTGATGATCGACGCCGGCGTGACGGATGCGGGGGCCAACCAGCCGGTCGATGTGAGCGGCCATCCACCGCTCTTGGTGTTCCCGGATGGTCAGGTGAAAAATGGCGTCTTCCATGCCGGTCCCGATCGCTTCCACATCTTGCTGACGCTGACCAAGTTTACGCTCGATCTGACGCTAACGGGAGCGCACGTTAGCATGAAGCTCGTCGACAAACCGATCGGCACCTATGTGACGCCGCAGGGGGGGGGAAACGATCCTCCACATGGGATCATCGGCGGCGTCATCGAGGCCAATACCTTGGCACAGGTCAAGGGGCTCAGCTCGGGCGAGGTGATCCATCCCGAGCAGTCGCTGCTCGATGCCATTTTTGCGGGGCCGGGCGCGACGCTGGCTGGCCTCGAATCGGACGACAAAGGACACTACCTGCCCGATATCGATGTCGATGGCGATGGACTCGAATCGTTTTGGCAAGAGGGCAAGGCGATGCCGGGGCCCGACGGTGGCGCACCTCTGGTGATAGTCGACCGCTGCCGGGATGGCGATGGCACCATCGTGAAGAATGACTTCGATGGCAAAGGGACGATCTGTGCGCTGGCCAAGGACAGCCACGGCAAGTATCGTTTCGTCGATGGGCTTTCGCTGGCCATCAAGTTCGCGGCAGTGCCAGTAAAACTCGTCGATGTGGTGGTGAAATAATGGCGACCGATGTGAATGCGCATATCACCGGAACCGTTTGGAAGATCGAAACTGCCGTCGGTCAGGCGGTCCACGAAGGGGACACCGTGGTGATCCTCGAGTCGATGAAGATGGAGATGCCGATCGAGGCGCCCTGCAGTGGGACGGTGAGCGAGGTTCGCATCAAAGAGGGCCAGTCGGTCACCGAAGGGCAGCCCCTCTTGGTGATCGCGGAAGGTTAGGCGCCTTAGGGTTCGCTGCTTTTCTCTCCCGGTGCAGGTTTCACCACTAACGTCCAGGGTTGAGACTTCAAGATTCGGTGGGTCTCGTGCAGATCTTCGTAGAGCTCTTGATCGGCCAGCAGCGCGCCGATGGTGCCCTGGCCGCGTGCAACCCGATCGGCCAATCGTTGGACGTCGCGCGCTACCCCCTGGGTGATCTCGACCGCCCTGGCCAAAGTCGAGAGGGTAGGTCGAAGCTGCTGCCGGCGCTCGCCCTCGAAATAGCCGACCAATTCTTCGGTCCGTGCGATCGCGAGTGCGATGCGGTTTCCGAGAGCGCTCAGATCGGGGCCGATCCGGTCCGCCGTCATAGCGAGGTCGGCAGCGATAGCGCGCAGGCGTGGAGCTGCCTTGGCGTCGCGCATCGCTCCGATCAGGGCCACGGTGTCATCGATGGCCCGCACGGTCCGATCGCGAATACGGCCGAGCTGCTCTGGATCGGCGGTCAGCCCGGAGGCGGTGGCCAAGAGCGACCCGCCCGCTTGGAAGAGCGCATCCAACTCCGGGCGATGCACCCGCAGGAGCATCACCACCACCGAAAGATCGTGGTAGAGGCGACCGATCATCCGGTCGATCTCGGGAGGATCGACACCGCGCAAGCGATCGCCCTCCCGGAGCGCAGGGCCCGGATCGCCGTGGAGTGGAGGACCAATTTCCAGGTAGGCCTCGCCAAGAACTGAGGGCGTGGCGATGAAGGCGCTGGAATTACGGCGCACCGCTCCGTCCCATTTGCGGGCTAGAAAGCAGTCGATGAGCACCTGTACTCCTTCTGGCGTCTTGATGCGGCGTAACCCTCGGATCTCCCCGACCTCCTGACCTGCGATACGCAGTTTGGCATTGGTCTTGAGGGCTCCGGTCGAGGCGAGCTGCACCTCGAAATGGAGGCCCGACCCGAGCGTGCGGCCACTTGCGAAGAGGAGAAACGCGGTGAAGCCGACAGTGAATAGGGTGCAGGCGGCGCCCATGCGGCGGTGTGTAGAGAGGCTGGCGCGAACCAGACTCACAGGGTTACCAGTAATCTGCTGCGGGGTCGATCGCTGCGTTGGCGCTGCGCTCCGGTGCTCATTTACCCTCGTAAACTCCGCCCCGGTGCTCGCACCGCCTTGCGCTCGGGCTCCTCGCGACGATTTCTGGTAACCCTGTCAAGCGCCTATTCCTTCCAGAAGAACTTCCACGGATTGCGCTTCAGATCCCGCACCAGCTCCTTCAGATCATCGTAGATCTGCTGGTCCACCAGCAGCGCGCCCGCGGTGCCATGGCCGCGCTTGATCTGGGCGACGATGTCTCGCGCATCGGTGGATACGCCTTCGACTTTCGTCGCGACGATCGATAGCTGGTCGAGTGCGTGCTGGATCTTCTTGCGCTCCTCCGGACCGATCGCACCGGTCAGATTATCGACCCCGTCGAGAGCACGCTTGGTCTTCGCGAGGATGGGATCGATATCGCGTCGGATCGATTCCGAAAGAGCCTCGATGTTGGCCAGGGTGTGTTTTATTTGCGATGCATCGCCGATGCCGCTGCGCAGGGAGGCCACCAGACCACTGGCTTCTCCGGATAGCTGGTCGACATTCTTGAGCAGCCGCGCGATCTCTTCGTGATTGTCAGAAAGAAGCTTGTCGAGTGTGCGGACTAGCGACGACCCGTTCTTGAGGAAGTTGCTGATGACATCCTTGTCTTCGCGCAATAGCGAGGTCAGCGAGTCGAGAAATTCATACAGGCGGGAGACGATGAGATCGGTCCGCGGTGGATCGACGCCGCGCACGGGCAGGGCGAAATCGAGCGCCGGCTTGCTAAAGTCGCCAGGGGCGATCTCGAGGTACTGTTCGCCAAGTACACCGGCGGTGTTGACGAAAAACTCCGCACCCCGGCGAATCGAATCGCGCGCTCGGTCCTCCACCCAGAGCGTGGCTCGGACCTGCACGCGCCTCCCCACTCGCTCATCCCGCTGCCCACCGAGGAAGGCGACCTCCTCCACCTTGCCGACCTTGATGCCCGAGATCTTGACCGGTGCACCCGCCTGCAGGTTTCCGGAGAAGTCGAAATCGACCGCTAGCCGTTGGCCGTGAGAAAAGGAAAAGCTACCTAGTAGCACGATGAAGGTGATGAAGAGCCCCGTGGCGACGAGGAGGAGGGCACCGACCCGTATCTGCAGTGCGCGATCGCTGGCCATGAGGCCCGCATAGTAGCACCAAAAATTGGCGCTGTTTTCGAGGAGCGCGTAGCTTTACCGGATGCGCGCTTTCTTCGAACGGCTGCGGCCCTTTGCACCGCTCCCTTTGCGGCTCGCGCTCGCGGTCCTGCTCTGCGTCTATGGCTATAAGTTGGTGACCAGGGATCTGGCGTCCTATCAGGCACAGATCCTCGCCTGGCATCTGCCGAAGTGGGTGGCACCTGCCGGTGCCTGGAGCGCGCTCGTCGGTGGCACGCTTTTGGGGCTCGGCTTTCTCACCCGACTGGCGGGGTTCGGCTGTGCCCTCTTTCCCGCGGCGATCCTGCTGCGCGCGAATCTCCACAGTCCGATCGATGGCGGGATCGATCGTGCGGTACTGATCCTCGCTGGCTGTATCGCACTGTTTCTTTCCGGCGCTGGGCGCTTCTCCCTCGACCGAAAATTCTTCGGTTAGAACCCAGGGGTTTCCATCGGGCCGGAGCTGCGACCGCTGATGAATTGTTGGACGATGGGATCGTCTGAGGCACGCAGCTCGGCGGGTGTGCCGATCGAATGGACCACTCCTTGATAGACCATCGCGATCCGATCGGCGACGGAAAAGATCGAGGTCAAATCGTGCGAGACGACGATCGCAGTGACACCATGTTGATCGGCGAGCTGCCGGATCAGGCGGTCGACGCGGCGGGCACTGACGGGGTCGAGACCGGTGGTGGGCTCATCGAACAGTACGCACTCGGGATCGAGGGTGAGCGCACGTGCGATCGCCGCCCGCTTGCGCATACCATCGCCGAGCTCGGCAGGAAAGCGGTGGGAAAATTCGCCGAGCTGCACCTCCTCGAGCCGCGTCAGGGCCTCGCGGTGTGCCTCCTGGGTGGACAGCTTGCGGTGGTACTGCAGCGGTAGAGCCACGTTTTCGAGCAGGGTCATCGAGTCGAACAGCGTCGCAAACTGAAACACCATGGCACAGCGTTTGCGGATTGGATAGAACGCCTCCTCGGTGAGGCCGTCGACGCGCCGGCCATCGATGAGGATCTCTCCCTCGTCTGCGGCGATGAGGCCGATGAGATGTTTGATGGTGACCGACTTGCCGACGCCGGAGGTGCCGATGACGAACATCACCTCGCCTGCCTCCACCCGCAGGTCGAGGCCTCGCAGGACCGGCTGTTCGCCGAAGGCCTTCTTGACTCCGCGCCACTCGACGGTGAGTCCAGCTCGACGAATCACAGGCCTCCTTGGAATAGAAGCAGTCCAGTGCAGGAAAGAAATAGATCGAGAGCGATCACGGCAAACGAAGAGGCGATGACAGCGCGTGTGGTGGCCCCGCCGACCCCTTCAGAACCACCGTGGGTCGTGAGCCCACAGAAGCCCGAGACGATCGGGATCGCCGCACCGTAGGCCACCACCTTGGCCATTCCTGTCGCCAAGTCGCCGGGCTGGATCCGGCTGAGGTCGAAGAAAATCCGCGGATTCACGTGGAACGAAAGATAGGCGATGAGCGCCCCCATACCGAGTGCGACCGTGATACCGAGGACGGTTAGCACCGCGGTCATGAGCAGTGAGGCCAAGAAGCGCGGGCTGATGAGATATTCAATCGGGTCCACGCCGCACATCTGCAACGCATCCACCTGTTCGGTGACCACCATGGACCCCACTTCGGCAGCAATCCCGGCGCCTACTCGCGTCGCGAGCATCATGGCTGTGAGCGTCGGACCAAATTCGTGGACCAGGATCTTGGCGAACTCCGCGCCCACCTGACTGAGGTCGCCGGTAATGTGGTTGATCTGGAGACAGGTTTGAAAAACCAGCACCATGCTGATGAATCCGAGTGTGACAGCGATGAACAGTACCGAGCGGTTGCCTAGCTGATCCATCTGGCGTAGGAGCTCACCGCGCGGGCGGCGGCCACGCACCGCGGCAATCACCGTCTGCCTGGCGACGTAGTTGAAAAGGCGAATGCCATCAAGCCAGCGTTTCATCGCAGGACGAGTGTCAGTAGATAGTCGGAAACCATGATCGCAAGTGCGGCTGCGACTACCGCGTCGTTGACCGCTCGGCCGACGCCGATGGCTCCGCCCTTGACGCTGGTGCCGAAATGGCAACTGGTGAGCGCGATGGCAAAACCAAAGAAGATCGACTTGATGACGCCGATCAAAAAGTCCCACGGTTTGAGGTTGTCGAAGAGCGAATGGAAGAGCGAGCTGAATTCGACGTGAAACAGAATGCGGGTCAGTAGTGCTCCTCCGCCGAGCGCGACCAGATCGCCAATCACCAATAGGCAGAGCATGGCGATCACCATGGCCAGCACGCGGGGTACGATGAGGTAGCGGATGGGTTCGATGGCGAGTGCCCGCAGTCCGTCGATCTGCTCAGTCACCGTCATGGTAGCGAGCTCGGCCGCGTTGTTGGAACCCACACGCCCTGAGAACATCAGCCCGATGAGGAGGGGACCGACCTCGCGGAGGACGGCATAGCCTGCGCCCCAACCGAGGAGACCGTAGGCACCGAAGCGCTTCACGAAGATCCCCGACTGGATCACCATAATGCTGCCGGTAAAAAAGGCCGTCAGCATCACGATCGGCACCGAGGAGACCGCCATCTTGTTGAGTTGGCGCAAAAGCTCGCGACCACTGATACGGGGCGGAACCAGCGCGCGTAGAAGGCCGATGAGCAGTAGCGCCATGCCACCTACCTCTTCGATCCCCTCAAGTACGCGCTCGCCTACGAGTTGGACGGGAGCAGTCCAGCCACGGGCTGAATTCATAAGGGTCCTTCGACCTCGCCGCGAAGGAATTGGCGGACGATCGGATCGGGCGCATCGGCAGCCTCACTACTAGGGCCGTCATAGTGCAATTGGCCGCGGTAGATCATTGCGATACGCGGCGCAAAGCGTAAGAGTGGCGGCAGGTCCGACGAAACCACCACGACGGTGGCGCCCGTCTCCTCGCGTTCTCGGAGCAATAGGTCATAGATTTTCGAGGTTGTCACCGGATCGAGACCGGCAGTGGGCTCGTCGTAGATCAGGATATCGGGACGAGCGATCACCGCGCGGGCGATGCCGACGCGTTTGCGCATCCCTCCCGATAGTTCGCTGGGAAACCTGTTTTCGCTGCCCGCGAGACCCACTGCGCGCAGACGATCGGCAACGCGGGATCGAATCTCCTCCGGGTCGACCCCGCCGCGTCGCGTCAGCGGAAAGGCGACGTTATCACCCACGGTCATGAAATCGAAGAGAGCGTTGTTTTGAAACAGCATGCCGAACCGGGCGCGAAGCCCCATCAGTGTCGGCTCATCCGCCTGCTCGATCGGAACGCCGGCGATCCGAACGTTGCCGCCATCGGAGCGCAAGAGGCCGCACATCACCTTCAGGAGCACACTCTTGCCCGAGGCGCCGGGGCCGCACAGCCCCCAGGTTTCACCACGGCGGATGGTGAGTTCGATCCCGTCGAGGACCGGGGCGCCGCGGAAGAGTTTGCGGACACGGGAGAGGGCTAGCACGCGCGGAGTATAGCGGTAGAACGGAGAACGGGGACTGGCGACTTTCAGAGGTGACGGTGACGGTGACGGTGACGGTGACGGTGACGGTGACGGTGACGGTGACGGTGACGGTGACGGAGTCGGAGTCGGAGTCGGAGTCGGTGTCGGTGTCG
>JAHFDT010000155.1 GCA_023248875.1 Myxococcales bacterium
AATGACGCAGGACTACTGGCAGTAATCCCAGGAGGAGCGACGAAGCAGCGCCGAAGGGATCGGTCGCCGAAGTAGATCAACTTAACGTGAGGTCGGTCTAGGCGCCCGTTCGACAGTCGGAGGTCGAACTGTTAAAAACGCGCCATGATCCGCAACGCTGCCGCCATTCGCCGCGCCTTTCTAGACTATTTTCGCCGCCACGGCCACGAAGAGGTCGCCTCCTCGCCACTGGTGCCGCAGGGCGACCCGACGCTGCTCTTCACCAACGCCGGCATGGTGCAGTTCAAAGATGTCTTCACCGGCCGCGAAAAGCGTCCCTACAGGCGCGCCACCTCGTCGCAGAAATGCGTGCGGGCGGGCGGCAAGCACAACGATCTCGAAAACGTCGGCCGCACCGCGCGCCACCACACTTTTTTCGAAATGCTCGGCAACTTCTCCTTCGGCGACTACTTCAAAGCCGAGGCGATCGAGTTTGCTTGGGAGCTGCTCACCAAAGAGTACGGCATCGATCGGAATCGGCTGGTGATCACCGTGTTCGGTGGCGACGCCACGCTGAAACTTGGACCCGACGATGAGGCGCGCGCTCTCTGGCGCAAGGTCACCGGCTATTCCGACGAGCGCATCATCGGCCTCGGAATGAAGGACAACTTCTGGATGATGGGCGATACCGGGCCGCAAGGTCCCTGCTCGGAGCTCCACTACTTCATCGGTGCCGGCGCCCCGGACCTCTCGATCTTCGGCGCCGAACCGGCCGCCGATGGCAGCGGATGGATGGAGATCTGGAATCTGGTCTTCATGCAGTTCGAACGCAGCACCAAGGAGGCGCCGCTCACACCGCTCCCCGCGCCCTCGATCGATACGGGTGCAGGGCTCGAGCGGCTTACGGCTGTGTTGCAAGGCGTCACCTCCAACTACGACACCGATCTCCTGCAGCCGCTCATCGAGTTCGTCGCCGAAGCGACCCAGCGGCGCTACGGACGCTCGATGGGCGATGACGATGTATCGATGCGGGTGCTGGCCGACCATGCGCGCGCCACGGCATTTTTGCTGGCCGACGGCGTTTCCCCTTCGAACGAAGGGCGCGGCTATGTACTGCGCCGGATCATGCGGCGCGCGATCCGCCACGCCGTGCGGCTCGGCCTTTCGCCCCACTTCTATCCGCAGCTCGTGGCGGAGGTGGGTAACCAAATGGCTGACGCCTATCCCGAACTCAAGGAGCGGCAGGCAACCATCGGCAAGTTCACCGACGCCGAGGACATCGGTTTTCGTCGTACGATCGAGCGTGGTCTCAAGCTGCTCGACGAGGCCATCGGCCAGCTAGGCGGTCGCAAGACTCTCCCGGGCGAAGTGGTCTTCAAACTCTACGACACCTACGGCTTTCCGGCCGATCTCACGCGGACGATCGCCGAAGAGCGCGCTCTCACCGTCGATGAGGCGGGATTCGAGACGGAGATGGATCGGCAGCGATCGCGCTCCGCCGAGTTCGCCGGTTCGGGGGAGCAGGCGGTGGCTGGCATCTACAAAGCGGTGCGCGAGGAGCTGGGCCCCACGCGCTTTCTCGGCTATGAGACCACCCGCGCCAAGGCGAAGCTCCTGGTATTGTTCGATGAACACGGCCAGCGGGTGGAGGCACGCGACGAAGGCAAGCTGCTCGAGCTGGTGGCCGAAGCCACCCCTTTTTATGGTGAAGCGGGCGGCCAGATCGGCGATACAGGGCGCATCGTTGGAGCCGATTTCGAAATCGAAGTACTCGATGCCATCAAGCCAGGCGGCGATCTCATCATTCACCGCGGGCGGGTTCTGCGCGGCATCGTTTCGCCGAGCGAGGCAGAATTCATGGTCGACGAAGTGCGGCGGGATGCGATCCGCGCCAACCACTCGGCAACCCATCTGCTGCATCTCGCGCTCAAGGAGGTGCTGGGCGAACATGTGGCGCAAAAGGGTTCACTGGTGGCGCCCGACCGGCTGCGCTTCGACTTCGCCCACTTTGCACCGATGACCGATGACGAGCAGCGCAAGGTGGAGGCGCTGGTGAATGGGGAGATCCGCCGCAACCTCGACTCCCACACAGACGTAAAATCGTTCGACGAAGCGCGCCGCTCCGGCGCGGTGGCGCTGTTCGGCGAAAAGTATGGTGCCGAAGTGCGCGTCATGCGGATTGGCTCACGCTCGCTCGAGCTCTGCGGTGGCACGCATGTGCGCCGCAGTGGAGATATCGGCCTCTTCAAAATCGTCTCCGAGGCGGGAATTGCGCAGGGGGTCCGACGCATCGAGGCGGTCACCGGCGCGGGGGCGCTCGACTATGTTCGACGCCTCGAGATGGAGCTCGCCCGCACCGGGGCCGCGCTGCGCAGCGCGCCTTTTGAAGTCGCCCAAAGGGTGGAGCGGCTGCAGGAGGAGCTGCGCGAGCGCGAGCGAACCATCGAAGCGCTCAAGCGCAAGATCGCCCTTGGCAGCGGACGCGATCTCCTCGAATCGGCGCGCGATGTCCGCGGCGTGAAGGTGTTGGCGACCCGCACCGAAATCGGCGATCCCAAGGCGCTGCGCGAAGTGGCGACCGAGTTGCGCGACCGCATGGGTTCTGGAATCGTGGTACTGGGCGGAGTCGCTGAGGGCAAGGTCGCACTCGTAGCTGCGGTGTCGAACGATCTCACGCCCCGCTACCAGGCGGGCAAGATCATCGGCACGCTCTCGATTGCCGTCGGAGGTAAGGGGGGCGGCCGCCCCGACATGGCCCAAGGCGGAGGTACTAAGCCCGATCAACTGGATGCGGCCTTAGCCCAGGTTTTCGAGATAGTGTAGTTGTGGTATACTGGAGCGAAATGGATTCCCGCGCGGGCCGTCGGATCGATGCAGTTTTGCGAGTGCGGGTCAAATACCCGGATGTCGATACCTTCATTAGCAAGTACTCATCCAACATCAGCCGCGGTGGCATCTTCGTCGTCACACGCACACCTGAGCCGCTCGGCACGCGCCTGGAATTCGAGTTCCGGCTGGCGGCTGGCGAACCGCTGATCCGGGGCGAAGGAGAGATCACCTGGGTCAAGCCCTACCACGCCGACCGACCGGGCGAAGCACACGGCATGGGGCTTCGCTTCACCCGTTTCGATGAGCCAAGCCGTCAGCTGATTGAGCGGGCACTCGCCTACAAGGCACGACGAGCCCAGCGCCGACCGCCGCTCGCTCCAGTCTTCGAAGATCGCAGCGCTCCCACCGCGAGCGATTCGCTGGACCGTCTGGCGACCGAGTGCGGACTGACCGACACACGCCTCGACGAAGCGTTTCGCCGGCTTCGGCTACAGAGTTAGCGCGGCGATCAGTTTCTTGCGATCGCCACCAACCGCTCGATAAGTTTCGGCGATGCCATCGGCTACCGTTCGACCGCTCGCCGCGATCTCTTCCACGGGCCCGAGTAGCGTCAGATCATCATCGCCGAGCCTGACCAATCCCGACTTCGCGATCTGTACCAGCCTACGGCAGCATTCCAGAATCGGTGCGCCCCGGACGACCGCCCGCAGACCGGCGCGCGGCACCGCGTGGCGCAGGGCCTGACGCTCGTCCAGTGTCCATCCTGCCACCAGCTCCCAGGCTGCACGCCGCGCTTCGGCGTCGTAAAGTAGCCCGCGATACAAGGCGGGAAGCGCGCGCACCATCGGCAGCGGACCGCTATCGGCACCACGGATCTCGAGGTAACGCTTGAGCCGTACCTCGGGAAACAGCGTCGAAAGATGGACCTCCCAATCACCGAGCGTCGCCGGTCGGCCAGCGAAGCCTTGGTCGAGGTAGCGCCGAAAGGTCATGCCATGAGCCGGCAGATAGGCGCCATCGCGATGGACAAAAAACATCGGCACATCGAGCGCCCAGTCGGTGTAGTTCTCAAACAGCCGCTCCCGCGCATCGGCGGCAAAAACAAAGGGAAGGATTCCGCAACGGTCTTCATCGGTATCGAGCCACATCGCCGCCCGGTAGCTCTGATAGTCGGTGAGTTTCCCATCGACAATCGGTGAGCTCGACCACAGCGCGGTGACCAGCGACGTGATCCCCATCGCCACCTGTATCTTTTCGGCACAATCGGCCTCGTCTGCGTAGTCGAGATTCACCTGCACTGTGGCGGTACGCTTCATCATCTCGAGACCGTGGCCACCGCGGGTCGGCAGATAGTCGCGCATGACGCGGTAGCGCCCCTTCGGCATCCACGGCACCTCGTCGATCGTACCGAAAGGACGAAACCCAATTGCCAAGAACGAAATGTCGTGCCGCGTCGCCCATGGCTCGAGCTCGGCGAGATGCTCTTTTAGTCCCAGTGCCACCGCGCTCGCCGATGAGCGCGGCGCATCGGAAAGCTCGAGTTGACCACCCGGCTCGAGCGTCACAGAAGTGCGGCCGCGTTTGAGCGCGACCACGCTACCGGCTTCCAGGACCCGCTCCCATGCCGGCGCCGCCAACTCTTCGAGTAGTGGACCGATCACCGCTTCGTAGCTCGGTGCCGTTCCGTTAGGGAGCACCGCGATCTTCTCGTGCTCGATGCCCAGCTCGGTGAGCGGTTTTGCCCCCAGCTCGAAGTGGTGCGGCAGCTCGGCGAGCTCATGCACCACTTGCGTCGGATCGGGAGCGAGGAACATGGCTCCGATGGTACTGGATTTTTGGCGCGCGCGAGGCTAGTTTCGCGGCTCATGGTGGCGGAATACCGCACTCGACTGCTCGAACTGCTACGCCAGCTAGCCTACGAACGGCGCGAAGTCACCCTCGCTTCCGGGCGGCGCTCCCACTTCTACATCGATTGTAAGCAGGCCGTACTGACCGCGGAAGGCCATTTTCTCGTCGGCACAATCATCAACGACCTGCTCACGGAGATCGCCCCCGAAGTGACTGCGGTCGGCGGCCTGACGATGGGTGCCGACCCGCTGGCGAGCGCCACCGCTGCCCTCTCCTTCGCGCGCGGCCGGCCCATCCACGCCTTTTACGTCCGCAAGGAGCCCAAGGGCCATGGCACCGAAAAGTGGCTCGAGGGCGACAAGACCGTCGTTTCTGGCGCCCAGGTGGTGGTGCTGGAGGATGTCGTCACTACGGGCGCGTCCACCCTCAAAGCAGTCGAACGAGCTCGGCTGCATGGTCTCGACGTGCGGCGTGTCATCGCCCTGGTCGACCGCGAGGAGGGCGGTGCCGAAGTAGTCGAAGCGGTAGTGCCGATGAGTGCGCTGTTCCGGCGACGGGATTTCGAATGAAGCGGGCACTGCTCCTACTGACACTCTCGGCTTGCACTTCGCATCCCGCGGTCAATTTCGCCGCGGCCGACCACTACCTTCCCGAGGAGTATGACCGGGTCTACCAGCGCTGGACCCGCCACGCCCATGTGACCCACGATTTCGACACTGCCCTCGATGCCTCGGTGACGCTGCTCTCGCAAGACTTTCGCACCGCCTACGTGGCGCGCGTTGCGGCTTCGCGACAGCTCTCTGCGGACGAGACCGTCCGCCTCGCGAGGGAACAGCAGGACGAAGCGGCTCAGGCGGTCGAGTTTTTCTTGAACGCACAAACCGGGCGCTGGGATTGGAATGATTTCTCATCGGTGCGTAGCCTCTGGACCTTGACCCTGGTCGACGATCAAGGCCACGAACTTGCCCAGCCGAACATCCAGCCCTCCTTGCTCAAGTCCGAGGCGCGGGCCGAGCTCTTTCCCCCAGTGACCCCGTTTACCCGCAGCTGGCGCGTGCGTTTCAAGAAGCCGGGCGAAGGTCCGTTCCCCAACACCACCACGCGCTGGATCGGGCTGCGAATCGCCGGACCACTCGGACAGACGAGCAGTGACGAGCTGATCTGGAAATCATCTAACGCTTCGGCCGCGGTTCGCTGAGGTCGTCGAAATTATCCACCGGATCGACCTGGTGAATCTCCTTTTCCCGCGCGAAGAAATCCTCCTCTACCGGATCGAACTCTTTGCCGCGCGGTTTGGCGTCAAACAGAGCGGCCGGATCGATCTTGGCAAAGCGCCGTAACTGAGCCTCGCTCTGGGGTGGCCTGGGTGTCCGTGGCTCTCGGGACGCGCCCCAGCTCAACTGCAAAGTTGCAGGAGCCATCGACTTTTTGGGAGCGCTGGGCATCTTCGCGGGTGGCGCAGGGTCTCCTGAGGCCGCGGTGACCGTCAGGGCCACCTTCTCTACGCGCGTCGTGCGCTCCGTAGTCTCATCCTTGGCCGCGCTGAAATCTGTTCGTGGCTGCCGGTCGGTCGCTTCGACGGTGGTGCCACCTGCGGGCGGAACGACGTCGGTGCGGTCGGTCCGATCCATAGTTTCCGCCCCGGCTTCCGGACGCGAACGCGCCAGTCGGGCCTTGCGAACTCGTCCAGTCGGCCCCTTCGGCTCGCTGGGATCTCCCACTCCCACGAGCCAGTCCTTCTCCCGGAGCAGCGCCGCCAGCATCATCGGTGGCCCCACCTCGCACCGCCGAATGGCTCCCAGCTCGCTCAGGCGATGTGTAATCATGATGGTATCGAACGGCTTGAAGGGCGAATCCTCGACGACGTCGATCAAAGTGCGGCGCCCGTCATAGGCGCTCACCAGCGCCATCACCTCGTGCGGAACCCGGCGCCTCACCTGCTCGAGTTCGGCTGCGTTCACCTCATAGACCACTTTCGTTCCACCCACCTTGTCGGCGATCGCCTCAAATTCTGTCACGAAGCGAGCGCCATCCTCGAGCAGCCGATCGACCGGCTTGCGAATCTTTCTCCCTCCGTCAGGCACCTCGAAACGCAGAGAGAGCGCACCGCGGTCCCACAGGAGCAGTTGGTGGAACGCATTGGCTCCCTGCTGCTGACCCACACGCGCGCGCGCCAGCTCGCCCGCAAAAAAGCACAACTCTCCCTGACGCCCGCTGCGATCGAGGCGTAGCACGCCGGAAGAGCGGGCCCGGATGAGCGCTCGGGTGACGAAGTAAATGCCATACTCGGCGATCTGGCCGCGTGCTTCGCCACCGCCCTGAGTGCAGCGCGCCGCCTCCAACTTGGCCAGCGCCACGAGATCCATCAACGACGCGGGCCGTCCGAGCAGCTGGTCCGCTCCCGCCGCTCGCAGAGCCTCCCGCTGCGACTCCTCGCCTACCACCAGCACGGGCAGATCCCTGGCCGCCTCACCGGCCCGCAGTGCCCGAATGAAGTCGACCGCCTTCATCCCTTCGCAATGAGTCGACAGCACCAGGACGCTCGGGCGCTGCCCCTCCGCTAGCTCGATGGCATCGGTAGCACTCGCCGTTGCCTGTATGGCACAGCCGATTCGCTCGAAGCCAAAGGAAATCAGCTCACGGCTTGCCGAGTCGGCATCCACCACCAGTACGGACTGTAAAAAGGACATCGGGCGTCTCGAGTTCTGGGAGTATAGCAGGAGAGTCAAAAAGTCCCATTGGAAGTCAAGCGCCTCGGGTATACTGCGGGGCCGTGCTCACGCTAGAGGTCCAACAGGGCGAGGCGACCGGGCAGATCTTTCAGCTCGACGCGGCGACGATTTCCCAGGGCGTCACCATTGGCCGCGCGGCGAGCAACCAGGTGGTGCTGAGCGACTTCCATCTGTCGAGCGAGCATGGTCAGATCTTTCGCGAGGACAGCCACTACATCTATCGCGACCTGCGCTCCACCAACGGTTCACGGCTGCGCCGATCGGGCACGCTGACCTGTCTCGAAGGCGTGGCGCAGGAGGTCCCGCTCCAAGAGGGGGACGAGCTGCACCTCGGTGACCCGCTCCAGCCGGTCGTCCTTTTCTGTCGCGTGCAGCCCTCGGAGGTGCCCTCCGAACGGGTACTCGCCACCCGCGCACTCACCGATCTGCCCGAGGTCGCTGCCGAGGTGGAACAGGATCCGGCCCTGTGGCGCGCGCTCTACGAGGTGGCCAAAAAGCTCGGCCGTCGGGGGCTGGATCTCGGCGCTGTCTTTGAAGGAATCGCCGAGGCAGTCTTCGAGCTGGTCCCACGAGCCACCCACTTTGCGATCGATTTGGCCGACGGAGATGGCGACCGGCTCAACACCGTCTATGCGCGCGCGCGGGAGGCCCAGGGGCCCTCCAGCTCCATCCGCACTTCGCGCACCATCGTACGGCGCGTACAGCGCGCTCGCGCTGCGGTGCTGGTCGCCGATGCCGCGACCGAGCTGGGGGGTACGGCGTCGATCATGGGCGCCAACATTCTGTCGACGATCGGTGTACCGCTGTGGGACGGCGAAGCGGTGCGCGGTGTCATCCAGTGCGATAACCGCGCGACGGCGGGAATTTTCCGCGAACGCGACCTCGAGCTGCTGCTGGTGCTCGCCGGGCAATCGACGCTGGCGATCGAGAATGCTCGGCTTTTTCAACGCCTCCAGCTGGCCGAAGAGCGGCTGCGCGGGGAAAACAGGTATCTCAAGACACGCGAAGAGAAGCGTCGCTTCGCCGATATCATCGGCGAGTCATCGGCGATGCAGGCGGTGCTGGGACAGCTCGAGAAGGTGATCGACACCCGCGCCACCGTCTGCATCGAAGGTGAGACCGGTACCGGCAAGGAGCTGATCGCCTCGGCGATCCACTACCAAGGGAGCCGACGCGACAAGCTGTTCGTGGCGCAAAACTGCGCCGCTGTGCCAGAAAATCTACTCGAATCGGAGCTCTTCGGCCACAAGCGCGGCGCGTTCACCGGGGCCGACCAGGACAAGAAGGGGCTGTTCGAAATCGCCGATGCAGGGACGCTCTTTCTGGATGAAATCGGCGAAATGTCGATCGCCCTTCAGGCCAAGCTACTGCGCGTGCTTCAAGAGGGCGAGGTCCGCCCGCTCGGGGCTACTGCAGCAAGAAAAATCGATGTGCGCATCCTGTGCGCCACCAATCGCTCTCTCTCCAAGGAGGTGGACCGGGGCGCATTCCGGCAGGATCTCTTCTATCGCCTCAATGTATTTCCCCTGCGCCTGCCCCCGCTGCGCGAGCGCCACGAGGACATCCCACTGCTCATCGAGCACTTCCTGCGCAGATACACCGTCGAGATGAAGAAACCCATCGCGGGCGTCACTCCCGAGGCGATGGCAGCCCTCGCTGCCTACGCCTGGCCGGGCAATATTCGCGAGCTAGAAAACGAGGTGCAGCGCCTCGTGATTCAGGCCGACGCCGAGGCCTTCGTCACGCCCGAGCTCCTCTCTCCGCAGATCCGCAAAGTCGAGGGGCTGATCGGCCGCATTGCTCCGAAAAAGGGCACGCTCAAAGACATGATGGATGAGGTCGAACGCTGGCTTTTGGTCGAAGCGCTGCGCGAGCACGGTGGTAACAAGACCAAGACCGCCGAGACCCTCGGGATCACCCGCGAAGGCTTGCATAAGAAGCTGGCGAAGTTCGGGGTTT
>JAHFDT010000156.1 GCA_023248875.1 Myxococcales bacterium
CTCGATGCCCAAGCGGCCGAGCACTTCTGATATTGGCCGCGCGGTGCTCCACGTCCCCGTAATTTTGGCGAAGTACACGGCCTTTTGAACCGCGCCCGGCAATGCATCTTGGCCAGACGTGGCGGAGAGAGCCTTTGTAGGAAGAGGTTTGGGGATCACCTCCGATCTGTGGAATGAGCTCAAGCTAGCTATCGGAGGGGACGGCATAGGCTGGCTAGTAGGAAAAACACCGAAGTTCTTCAACGTGGCGTCAGCCTGGTATTGCCACGATCCGTTGTGCACGATCCGCGCGCTTGCTGAGTGGGATGATTTGAGAGACGCCCATGGTCATTGGAGCGCCGGTGGGTTGCTGGACCGGCACCCCGGCAGGGTCGGCAAGGTCGGCGCTATTCGGAAAGCTCAACTTTTATCGACCGTCCAACCGACAGCAGGGGAGGCACCGCCTCGCATAAAAAACCAGGCCGTTAATGGCCATTTATAGGACTTGCTGATGGATAGAAAAAGATGCACTGCGACGACAAAGAGCGGGAATGGCTGCAACATTCTCGCGCAGGAAAATTCTGCGTTTTGCGTGATGCATGATCCACAGCGAGCAGAGCAGCTGGCCGCCGGTAGGCGAAAGGGTGGGCGCAGCAGGGGGATGCAGCAGCAGCGTGCGCTTGAAGAGGAAACCGACGGTGACGATTGGCCGCTGATCCACCTCGGCGATATCCAAACGGCGCTGGCGCACGTGGCCCGATCGGTCCTCGCTGGAAAAATGGGGGCACGTGAGGCGGCGGCGGCGACAGCGGCGCTCAAGGAATTGCGGGCTTCCCTCGGTGGCTCTTTGTTCAGGACTGCCTTGTGAACCTTGCCGCACCCATATCGCCCTACCTGACCACCGCGGAGGCGGCGGGCTATCTGCGCTACCGCTCACCGTCAGCGATCCGCACGCTGAAGATGCGCGGGTTGTTGCGGCCGGCGGGGCGACGCGGGGCAGTGGATCTTTACCGACGGGAAGACCTTGATCGTTTTGTAACCGGCGAGCTATCGGCTAACGTCAGCGTTGGACGGCCCGATGCTCCCGGAGAGGATCACAGCGATGTCGAGCTGGAACAGCGGCTGGAGGAAAACCAGCCATCCGGGAATATTCGCGACCAAAGGGGCCTATCGCGTTCGCGTGCGCGCGGTAGACCCAAGAACCGGCAAGCAGAAGGAGGCCAATCAGACCTTCGAGGGGATCGACATACGAACCGCCCTCGAAAAGCAGCTGGAGCTACGCGACAAGATCACCACAAACCAAGCCGCCGAACGAACACGGGTTGGGGCCTTCGCGAAGTACTGGATCGAGTGCAAAGCCGGAACGGTTGATCCCAATACGGTGAAGCACTACGTCGAGGCGCTGGAAGATCACGTCCTGCCAACGCTGGGCAACTACTACCTCGACGAGGTGCGCCCAATGGATGTGCAGACATGGATCAACGCCCAGCTTCGGCGGGGCTATCGTGTCAAGACCGTTCACTCCTGGTATCGCGCATTTCGATGCATGGTTCGCGATGCGATCGCGCAGCTCGACCTGCCACGCGATCCCACGCTGCGCATCACCTTCCCCGACGAGGCGGAGCGTGAAGAGCCGAATGCGCTCACCGGAGAGCAGCTCGCTCGCTTTTTGGGCGAGATGAAGGCACGCCATGTTCGCGACTACCCGCTGGTGGCGATGCTCGCATTCAGCGGGCTGCGCTTCTGCCACGCTTCGGCGATTCGGTGGGAGGATATCGACGAGGAGAAGCAGGCGATCCGCATTGTCCGCAAGAATGTGCGTGGACGGATCGGCCCGGTGTCGCGGAAAAAGCGCGCCCCGAAAGAGTACCCACTCCCGCCAGAGCTGGCGGAGATCCTGCGCGACCATCGCAAGTGGATGGTGGAGAAACAGGCTCCGGGCGTCGAGTCGGGCTACCTCTTCCCGTCGAAGTGGGGCACGTTGCGCCACCCTGGCGGGCTATGGCGCGCGGTGCGTGAGTGCCTCGATGCAATCGGCGTGAAGGAGCGCTTCACCGTCCATGGCCTGCGGCGGACCTTCAACGATCTATCGCGGCGCGCGGGCACCGATCCGGTGGTGATCAAATCGCTCACCGGCCACGTCAGCGAGAAGATGCGCGAGCACTACTCGACAGTGGGGCTGGATGAGAAGCGCGCGGCGGTCGCAAGCGTGGTTCGGTTGGTAAGTGGTGATCCAAGTGGTGATCGAGACCCCGAAACGAAAACGGCCAGCGGGGCCACCAAGCCCTAACCAGCCGTCGCATAAGCAGGATTTTTGGTCGGGGCGAGAGGATTCGAACCTCCGGCATCCTGCTCCCAAAGCAGGCGCGCTACCAGGCTGCGCTACGCCCCGGAACTGGAAATCCTTACTCTTTTAGAGTCGCACCAGCAAGCAAAAATGCTTCCGGAAACGAGAGTCGATACCCGCTGCACGGGAAGATCGAACATATGCGCGAGCACGCTACTCAACTTCGGCTTTCCCGCGCGTTGACATGTGCCCCACATTGGCGACGATAGTTAGACTATGGGACGGAGCTGGCCCTATCTGCTCTCGGCGGCGCTACATGGCGTGGCGGCGCTCGGCATGGTGCGCTGGACGGGGCCGGGCAAGCTCCACGCAGCGCTGCCGACCTCGGTCACGTTGCGTTCAGCGACGGGGGCGGCGCCTCCGCCCCCACCCGCCGGCGGTACACCCACTTCGGTGTCACTGCCCCGGACCCCGCGAGCGAGTGGCATCCCCAAGCATGCGCAGCGCGTGGAACGAAAAGATGTAGCTGTAGATGTAGCAGTGGACACAGACGGAGAGGCTCCTGCGGCGGGAAACGGCCTTCCCGGTGGTCAGCTCGGTGGCACCACGCCCGGCGGTCAGCTGGGCGGCACGCCTGGCGGCTCCCCTGCTCCTTCCCGGCCGCGTCCCAAGAATGTTCCCCCGCACCATCTCGATAACGACGCGATCTTCCACCCCGAGCCCCACCTCCCCGAAGTCATCAAAGCGCAGCGCCGCGGAACGGAGCCGCCGGTCTTTGGTGCCCGGCTGTGCGTCGATGAGAGCGGTAGTGTGTTTCAGCTCCAGGTGATACAGAGCATCCCGGGCGCCGACGAGGCGATTGTGGCGACCCTTCGTCAATGGCGCTATCGCCCTCAGCCCATTCCCGTCTGCTTTGTCGCCAACTTTCAGTTCGACATCGAGTAGGTCTGAGGTAAAAGAGCGGCCATGTCTGAGCCCGCCCTCTACTTGGCCTTTCCTGACGGTGTCCTCCACTATGTTTGTGTCGAGTGCGACGCGCGCTGCTGCCGCGGCCACGGCATGGGCGGCAACATGAATCACGAGCTGCGCCCTCTTCTCACCAAGTATCCCGCGCTCGGTGCACTGGCGCTCCAGCGCCGCGGCAGCCTGCTCGATCTCGCCACTCCCGCGGGAGGGTGCCTGTTTCTCCAGGGGGACAACTGGTGTCGGATTGAGGTGCAACAGGGCAAAGCGGCCAAGCCGGCAGTTTGCAACCTGTTTCCCTTTAACGCCTTCACCCGCATCGGCAATACCATGGCGGTGGCCCCCCATTTTCTCTGTCCGCTTCGGGTGCAGGTGCCGGCCCCGCCTGGCCAGGTCGAGGGGAGCCACGCGCGCGTTGCAGCGGCGGTACGTTCGAGCCGACTGCTCGACGAGTTCCAGCTCCAGGCGGGCGCGGCGCTCGAACCTTCGGAAGATGCCGACTCGGTGGTGGCGCGTGAGACCCACTTCCGCGATTTGTGCGGCGCCGCGATCGGACGCGAACCCTTCGCTGCCGCGGTGGGTCGCGCCTTCGTCGCCCCGGCGCGCCAGGAGCAGCTCCAGCGGGCCTTGGCGCTGCTGCTTCTTGCCCCGCGGGAGAGCGAAACCCCAGATGCACTGGATGCGATCTTCTTCGCGATTGCGCCCTCGCTGCGCCTCAAGCTGCTCCATCTCAAGAGCGATGCCATTCTGGTCACCCTGCTTTTGGCGGAGCAGAGTGTGCGCCGGTTGGCGGAGCTTGCTGCAGCGCCCTTGGTGCCCCAGGCGGTGTACCATCTCATCGATTCGCTGCTGCCCGCACTGCGTCTCTTGGCGCTCGGGGATGAGCCGATGGGCCTGCCGCAATCGGCGGTGAAGGAGGCCTCTCAAATGGGCGAAGCTCCGCTCGTCTTCGCCCAGTTCAAAATTCTCCGGGGCGCGGAGGAGGGGCGTCCCATTCTGCTGAACCTGGAAGAGAACCTGCACAGAGTGCCCGAGCTGGTGGATCGGACCGCCCTTCTCATGGAGATTGGCCGGCGGGTGGATCAGGCGCGGATGAAGCCGGGGCGGCGGCGGCGTACGGCGAAATCTTGACAAGCACGCTGTCCACCGCCGAATCTGACAGCCATGATGCGAATTCTCATGGCGATCTCTTTGGCGTGGGCCGGCTGCGATAGCGTGATAGCGGGCCAGACTGCGGACGACACCGGCAAGCCCCAGCTGATGCGGATCTTGGTGCAGGATGAGACACCCGGCACGGGACTCGGTCTCGTCACCGATCTACTCGACGAATCGGAGCCCATCAAGTGCAGCGAGACGGAGCCCTGCCCCGCGGTCATCGCGGGTGGCCCCGGCCTCCCTTGCAACCTCGACAAGGGGGTTTGCCCCAACCCGTACGCCGCGGGGCCCGTGGAGATCGGCGTGCCCGATAGCTACGGTGGGATCTCCATCCGTTTGGTCTTCAACAAACTCCTCGACTCCGCCTTCGAGACGGTGAGCATCGACGGGGATACCAACGCCTACAGCTACAAGTTGGCCGACGGCGTGGTGGCGCTCAACGATGCGGATGGCAAAGTGGTGGCCACGGTCAACTATTGGGACCCGAGCGGCTTCCCGAAGGAGAGTGCCGATCCGACGGGGATCTATGGTGTGCCCTTTGGCCCGGCGATCGTGATGAAGCCCAAAGATCCGCTTTCGCCGAACAGCAAGTACACCCTCGTGCTGGACCCCACCAAGGTGAAGGATCGCGCGGGTCACTCGCCGGCCAATCGTGCCAACGTCGATCTCCCCAACCCCTATCAAAAACAGTTTGCCACCGAAGATCTGCAGGTCCGGTCGACGGCGCCGGACCTGACTGCGCCGATCCGCCCCAACAACCTCATCCAGCTCCGGTTCAATGCGGGGATCGATCTGGCGAGCGCTGCGATCTCGCTCAAGAAGGGGGCAGAGACGCCACAGGTCGAAGCCTGGCTGGATCGCGGCGGCGATCCGGAACATTGCAAGGTGGATGATCGCCGGCTCGATCTCGTGGCGGTGTCGGCACCCGGCAAGCCGGTCGATCTCACCCCGGGCAGTTACGATCTCACTGTCATCCTCAAGGACAACGGGCGCGGCGAGGCCAAGCTCACCTACACCGCGGCGGTGACGGTGATGGGGCCGAACAGCGAAAATGATTCGGCGGCAGTCACGCAGTTCGTGCTGCCCCAGCAGTGTGTGAACTGACATGGAGAATCGCATGCGATGGGCTCTGGTGTGTTGTGCACTGCTGGCTCCGCTGGGAGCGCGCGCGGCCGTCAACGGCAGCCTGACCGGTCTCGTCACCGAAGAGGTGGAGGGCAAGCGGCGGCCGGTCGCAGGCGCCACGGTAACGGCGAGCGGCCCGGCGCTCCAGGGTGAACAGACCGAGTTTACCGACGCCACGGGCCACTACCTCATCACCGAGCTACCGCCGGGCGAATACCTCGTCCGTTTCTACTTCGCCAACGTTACGGCGGAGCGCACCGGCATCTTCCTCAACGCCGACAAGACGCTAGAGGTCAACGCCACGCTGCCGCGCGCCGCCGCCAAGACCTATCGCATCATCGAGCGGTCGCCCGTGGTCGACGTCGGAAACTCCCAGGTGCAGACCATCGTGACCGACGAACTCGTGCGCAATACACCGGTGCGCGGCCGCACCTTCGATGCCGTGCTCACTCAAGCGCCGGGCGCGGCACGCGATGCCGGCAACAGCGCCAACTTCTCCTTCAACGGTGCCACCGGCCTCGAGAACAACTTCCTCATCGATGGGCACAACACCACCAACCCTTCCTTCGGTCTCCTCGGCACACCGCTGTCGCTAGAATTCATCGGCGAGACGCAGCTCATCACCGGCGGCTACAACGCGGAATATGGTCGCGCCACCGGCGGCGTGGTCAATGTGATCACCAAGACCGGCTCCAACGAATTCCACGGCGGCGCCTGGGTCTATACCAAGCCCTTCCAACTCGACCCCACGCTGGTGGCGCGCTCCGGTGAAGCGATCGGCCGGCTGTCCAAGCTCGCGAGCGCGACCGATTTCGGCTTCGATCTCGGCGGGCCGATCGTGAAGGACCGCATCTGGTTTTATATCGGCATGCACCCGCAGTTTGAAACCGATGTCGCCGATCGCGTGATCCGTCGCCGCCTCGGCAAGCTTGGCGGGACCGCTAAGGACACCTACTTCGGCGACCTGGACAAAACGAGCGGCTGCCCCGCCTATTTGAGCGACAAGAGCCTCTGCCCTGCTCCCAGCGGGGCGACCGGACCGTTTTTGACCGAAACGCTCGACCGCCAATATGGGCAGCGCTTCACTTCGCGCGCCCAGCTCACCAACTACATCGCCAAGCTTAACTTCCGACTCAACGAGAACCACAGCCTGCAGCTGCAGTACCTCGGCGCACCTTCGAGCTTCGATGGCGTGCTCGATAATCCCTTCGATCCCAACCCGCTCAGCCTTGGTTCCGGATTCAACGGCAACGGAGCTGGCATCCCCTTTCGCGAGGAGGTCCAGGTTCACGACGCCGGCCTCCACCTCATCTCCAAGCTCTTCGATCGCAAGCTCCAGGCGGACTTGCTCGCCGGTTACCACTACGAGAGCTACAGCATCACCCCCGGTCAGAACGGCGACACGGTGCAGAACCAGGACCAGCGGACGGTGTCGCTCTCCCAGTTTGAAAACGTCGCTCCCTGTCAGCGGCAGACGCTGGCCGGTGGCGCAACCTTCAACCCCTGCCCGGTGCAGAACTATCTCGACGGGGGAAAAGGCCTTTTGCAGGACCTCGTCAACCAGCGCGGGTCGGCCCAGCTGGGCCTGACCTACTTCCTGAGGCTGGCCGGTACGCACGCCATCAAAGTTGGCGGCGATTTCGAAGACAATATCTATCGTGACACGCGTCGCTACAGCGGCCATAGCGATAACGGCGTAGTGACCACGTTTGGCGATGGCACGGTCCAGCGCGTCCAGCTCGCCACGATCGATCCCACGACGATGGGCGTGCGAATTCTCCCAAACGGTCTTATCGCCACCACCTCGATCCTCAACGAATCGGTTTACGCGCGCGACTCCTGGAATGTCGGCTTCGTGCCTGGTCTGACGCTCAACGCGGGGCTGCGCTGGGAGTTCCAGCAGGTCCGCGATGTCAAAGGCGACACGGTGATCAGCATCAGCGACAATATCGCGCCGCGCCTCGGCTTCGTCTACGACTGGACGCAGAAGGGACGCGCCAAGCTCTACGCCAGCTTTGGCCGCTTCTACGAATCGATCCCCGCCGATATCACCGACCGCTCCTTTTCCGGCGAAGGCATTGCAGTGCAGACGTTGCCGCCCGTCGGGGGCGCGCCCGACCCGTCCTGTCAGCCCGACGCCAACGGCCGGATCAATCCGGCCGCGTGCAAGTTTCCCGCGCCAACCAATCTGCTGGGGGGAAAGTATGCCCGCGTGGCCCCCGGCCTACGCGGCCAGTATTCGAACGAGTGGGTGGCAGGATTGCAGTACGACGTCGGCTGGGATCTCGTGCTCGGCGGTGCCTACATCCACCGCGATCTCGGCCGCATCATCGAAGACATCTCCTTCGATGGCGGCGGCACGCTGGTGATCGCCAACCCCGGTGAAGCGGCCGATCCGGCGCGGGTGCAGGATCTGCAGAATCAGATCCGCGCGGCCACCGATCCGGGCAAGAAGGCGGAGCTGCAGCAGACGCTCTCACTCTACCAGGGCGCAGCGACCTTTCCCAAACCCTCCCGCGACTACAACGCGCTGGTCCTGACCGCGCAGAAGCGGCTCTCGCACCACCTCGTGCTACTTGGCTCCTACACCTATTCGCGTACGCTCGGCAACTACCCGGGACTTTTCCAGGCCTCCAATGGGCAGATCGATCCCAATATCACCTCGCAGTACGATCTCAAGGAGCTGCTGGTCAATCGCAACGGCCCGCTCCCCAACGACCGGCCGCACAACTTCAAGCTGACCGGTGCCTACCAGATCCCGCTCTGCCCGCGCTGCCTGCTGACCGTTGGACTCAGCGTCAATGCGCTCTCGGGGCGGCCGATCGAAGTGCTGGGCACCTTTCCGCCCTATGGATCCAACGAGGTGTTCATCCTGCCGCGCGGCGCGGGTGGGCGCACGCCGCCGCTCTACTCCTGCGATCTCCACCTCGCCTATTCGCGCCAGTTCGACAAGAACCTCAAAATCGAGCTGACCTGGGACACGTTCAATATGTTCAACTTCCAAGAGGTGACCGAAGTCGACGATCTCTATTCGCTCGACTTCGTCGGCCCGATCCAGAATGGCACCGTCGAGGACCTCAAAAATCTGAAGAACGTCAACGGCGGGCAGCCCAACCTGAACGCGAACTACGGCCACGCGACGCAATACCAGGCGCCGCTCGCCATGCGCTTCGGATTGCGGGCGCTGTTTTAAGTGCATCGAGCCGTCCTCTCCGTGGCAGTTCTCTCGTCGGCCTGCAGCCAGACCTCGCCCGCGCCAATGGATGCACTGGAAGCGCTGGACATGGCAGCCGTTGCGCCTCTCTGTCCGGGAGTACAGGCAGGCGCACCGTGGCCGATGATGGGCCGGTGCCGCACCCGCGACGGGCGTAGCAGCTTCGTGGGGCCACAGGTGGAACACAAGAAATGGTCCTTCCCAACGGCGGGAGCGGCAGACATTGCCTCCCCGGCGATCAGCGCAGAGGGCACGGTCTACATCCGGTCTGAGGATAAGAATGTCTACGCCCTCGATGGTGCGACGGGCAGCAAGAAATGGGCCTTTGCGACGAACGGCAGCTATTCAACATCCTCTCCCGCAATCGGCCTTGATGGCACAGTCTACCTCGGCTCTTCCGACAAGAAGCTTTACGCGCTCGATGGAACGACCGGCGTTCAGAAGTGGGCCTTTGCCACAGAGGGCTCCATCGACTCATCGCCGGCGATTAGCATGGGTGGCACGGTCTATTTCGGCTCCTGGGACAAGAACGTCTACGCGGTCGCCGGGGCGACTGGCGCTAAAAAGTGGTTTTTTGCCACTGGTGGGGCTGTCGAATCATCGCCTGCGATCGGAGCGGATGGA
>JAHFDT010000011.1:0-35627 GCA_023248875.1 Myxococcales bacterium
TCCGCGGCCACCGTCGTACCTACATCGGGGCGCTCCCGGGGCGGATCCTGCAGAGCATGAAACGGGCGGGCACCAAGAATCCAGTGATGATGCTCGACGAGGTGGATAAACTCGGGACCGATTTTCGCGGCGATCCTTCATCGGCGCTATTGGAAGTGTTGGACCCGGAGCAGAATCACACCTTTTCCGACCACTACTTGGAGGTGCCGTTCGATCTTTCCGAAGTGATTTTCATCGCTACTGCGAATTGGCTCGAGCCGGTGCCGGCGGCGCTGCGCGATCGGATGGAGATCATCGACCTGCCGGGCTACACACGCGAGGAGAAGTTACACATCGCGCGCGGCCATTTGGTTCCGAAACAGCTCGCGGAACATGGTCTCACCGCGGAGCACGTGTCGATCTCAGATGCTGCGATCGGCGAGATCATCGACCGCTATACCCGCGAAGCCGGTGTGCGCAACCTCGAGCGAGAGATTGCCTCGGTGGTGCGTGGCGTGGCGGTAAAGGTGGCAGGGGGCGAGTCCTTCGTCTCGACCATTGGGGCCGAGGCGGTCGCGGAGTTCCTGGGGCCGGAGCGGTTCTATCCCGAAGTGGCGGAGCGCACCGAGGAGGTGGGCGTGGCGACGGGGCTGGCGTGGACGCCGGCGGGCGGGGATATTCTCTTTATCGAGGCGACCCAGATGCCCGGCAAAGGCAACGTGACACTGACCGGACAGCTTGGCAATGTCATGAAGGAGTCGGCGCAGGCAGCGCTCGCCTACGTGCGCTCGCGGGCGCGAACCTTTGGTCTGCCCCCGGATTTTTTCGAAAAAATCGACGTCCATCTGCATGTGCCGGCGGGTGCGATTCCCAAGGATGGGCCGTCGGCGGGGTGTGCCATGCTGATGGCCATGGTTTCGCTGTTTTCCGGGCGGCGGGTGCGCGGCGATGTTGCGATGACCGGCGAGATCACGTTGCGCGGCAGCGTGCTACCCGTGGGAGGCATCAAAGAGAAAGTGCTCGCGGCCCATCGCGCCGGCATCAAGCGGGCCATTCTGCCCGAACGCAATCGCAAGGACCTGGCCGATATCCCGAGCGAGGTGAAGGAGGATCTCGAGATCCTGTTTGTCCGTCGCGTGGAGGAGATGATCGAGTTGGCGCTCGAGGTCAAATTGCCACCGACCCTCGACGTGCGGCCGCTTCCCGCACCGGCGCCGTCTGCATGATATGGTCAACGGGTGGCTCGACCACCGCAAAATATGCGTCGCGGATCAGCAAGCATGCTAGGGTAAGCACCTCATGCCGGCACCTCAATTTCATCTGACCTTCGGTGAATCGGTCGCGCACCATCCCGACATTGAACCCGCGGTGCGTCGCGCCGTGGCGAGCGAACCGGTCTATACCCACCTCGGCGCGATTTTTCACGACCTGCCCTACTACGGAAATATGATCGCCGAGGCGATCCGTTATGGCCTCGAGCGCCCCGCGCTCGACGCGCCGTGGGCCTACCGGATGCACTGCATCCGTCCCGATCGCTTTGTCGCCCACTTCATCCGCGCCGCGCGAACGACTCCCGGGCTGACCCGGGAGGAGGGGCTGGCGCTGGTCGGGGGCATCCTCTCCCACTGCGCGCTCGATTTGACGCTGCATCCACTGGTCAACTACTGCGCTCGGCGTGATACCGCTCTCTACGGCGGCCATGAAACCTATCACCACCGAATCGTCGAAAAGTACCACGCGCTCTTTTTCCATCTCGAGCGCTTCGGCGAAGATGTGATCGGCCGGCGCGACTTCTCCCTCAAGACGCGAGTGGTCAAGCGTGGCTCACTGGTGCGTGCGGATGCGGAGCCGCAGATCGTTGCTTTCATGCACGATGTCTATCGTGGCGCCTACGGCAATGCGCCGACCGCGGGGCAGTGGACCGCCTGGGTGCGCAGCTTTCGCCACTTTGGCCTGATGGTGGGCAACGAGATCGCTGCGCGCAATTCCCGCAAGGTGCGACAGAATGAGCTGTTCCGGCAGCGTTTTTATGTCGGGGACGGCTTTGATTTTCACGACTTTTATGCGCACTCCGAGCGGCGCCTCGCGGAGCTGGTGAATCTCGGTTACCGCTATTTCGAGGCGGCCGATTTTTCGCCGCCGGCCGAGGCCGAATTTTGCCGCTTCGCGCACATCGATAACCTCGCCGATCCCGATGGCTTGGGGCTGCCGCACCTTCCCGCGCTGCCGACCGAACTGGTCCGTCCGCGCCGCCGCAGGCCGTTCCAGAAGCCGCCCTTTTCTCGCGCGGCGTAGTACTACCTAGCCGTGCCGAAGTTTCAGGACCACTTTTCAGGCCATGCGACTGCCTACGCGCACTATCGGCCGCACTATCCCGAAGCGCTGTTTCGCGCGCTCCGCACCGCCGCGCCCGAGGGAAACGTGGCCTGGGACGTGGGCTGCGGCAACGGCCAAGCCTCGATCGCGCTGGCCAGCCATTTTTCTCGGGTCTTCGCCACCGATGCGAGTCCGCAGCAGATCGATCGCGCTGCGCTCCATTCGCGCGTGCGCTATTCGGTCGCTTCGGCGGAGGCGTCGGGACTCGCCGATCATTCGGTCGACGCGATCCTCGTTGCACAGGCGTTGCACTGGTTCGACTTTGAACGCTTCTATGCCGAGGTGCGGCGCGTCGCGCGGCCCGATGCGGTGATCGCCGCGGTGGTCTATGAGCTCGCCACCATCACTCCGGCGATCGATCGGCAGGTGCTGCGCTTCTACCGGGGGGGCATCGGTCCGTTCTGGCCGCCCGATCGGGCTCATATCGAGACCGGGTATCGGAATATCCCCTGGCCTTTTTCTGGCGTCGAGCTGCCCCCGCTGACGATGGCCGTGGAGTGGTCGCTGGCCGATCTGATGGGCTATTTGGGAACCTGGTCGGCGGTGGTGCGCTATCGGCAGGCGACCGGACAGGATCCCCTGCCAGAGTTCGAGCGGGATCTGACGGTGGAGTGGGGGGATCCGCAAAAGAAGCGGACGGTCTCCTGGCCGCTGGTCACACTGGCGGGGCGGGTCGGCTCTACAGAGCTCGCCGGATCGCATCGGTGAAGGTCTGCAGATCCCCCCGGCCGCCGAGATCGGCGGTGCGGGCCTCCTCGCTGGCGAGGGCGGAGCGCAAGGCCGTACGCACCCGCCGGGCGACGTCACCTTGCCCCACCTGATCCAGAAGCAGCGCCGCGGCGAGCACGAGTGCGCTCGGATTGGCCAGTCCTTTGCCGGCGATATCGGGCGCGGTGCCGTGCACGGCTTCGAAGATCGCCACCTCGCGCCCGAGGTTGGCTCCCGGCGCCAGGCCCAGCCCGCCGATGAGGCCGGCACACAAATCGGACAGGATATCGCCAAACAGATTGGTGGTGACGATCACATCGAAGCGCTCGGGCGCGGTCACCAGCTTCATCGCGGCGGCATCGACGATGAGATCATCGAAGGCGAGGTCGGGGAACTCCTTGGCGACTTCGCGCCCGACGTCGAGAAACAGGCCATTGGAGTACTTCAGGATATTGGCCTTGTGGACTAAGGTGACGCGCTTGCGCTGCTCTCGCCGCGCCAACTCGAGTGCGTAGCGCACGATGCGCTCCGAGCCGTGGCGCGTGATGATGGCGATCGACTCGGCGGCCGAGCGACCGGGACCCACGTAGTGCTCGATCCCGGCGTAGATGTCCTCGGTATTTTCGCGTACCAGCACGAGATCGATCCCCTGATAGCGCGAAGGAACCCCGGGATAGTTCTGGATGGGGCGGACATTGGCGTAGAGATCGAAATGCTGCCGCAGGGCTACATTGACCGAGCGGAAGCCCTGACCGACGGGCGTGCTGAGCGGCCCCTTGAGGGCAAGGCGATTCTTGGTGATCGAATCGATCGTCACTTGGGGCAACGGGTCGCGCAGCTCCTCGACCGCGCGGACGCCGGCGAGCGCTTCGTCAAACTCGAGCTGCGCGCCCGCCGCGTCCAGAACCTGGATCGTGGCGGCAGCAATCTCGGGGCCGATCCCATCGCCCCGTAGCAGCGTGACTCGCGTTCGACCCATGGCTACCAGCGAACTGCAAATCCGTGCCCGTGACCCCCGGGCCCGGGGGTGAGGGCAAAGCGGACTTTGGCACCGGGCGATTCACCGTAGACGCGCACCTGCTTGCTAGTCGTGGCACCGATGATGGCCATGGTGAGGCCGACCGCCTGCATGACGAAATCGAACGCGAGGAAGGTCCGGGCGACTGCTTCGCTGGATTCGTTGTAGTAGCCGGGCGCCGTCAGGCTGTTGGGGTTGGTGGAGAGGCCATCGCGCATCTGCAGAATCGGCCCTATCAGGGGCACCAGCGACTCCCAAGCCGGATTGTGGCCGAGGCCATAGGTGATCGAAACATCGGTGAGCCAGAAGACACCGAACAGGACGAGGCCTCCGACCATCAGGCCAGTGCGCGGCCTCGTTTCATAGTGCATCGGACGCGGCGCCATGGGCGCGATATAGAGGGGGGGAGCGGGGGGCACGACGTAGACCGGTGGAGGCGGAGGCGCGACGTAGACTGGCGGGGGCGCAACGTAGACTGGTGGAGGCGAGAGGTAGACCGGTGGAGGGGGCGGCGTGATGTAGATTTGCGCCAGCAGGGCGGGATCGGTGTGCAGCGGGGGGGCCTCCAGCGTCACCGTGGAATCAGCGAAGGCGATCCGGGTGGCAAGGACCGATGCAAGCGCTAACAGACGGGACATGAGGGCTCCTCGGCTAGGCGTCCATCATACCGGAAGCGGGGGCAGTTTGACATGCCCGCCGAGGAGCGGGATAAACGGCTCATGCCGACGGAAAAGCGCGTAGTCAGCCAGCGCCCGAGCGAGGTTACGACCTTGAGCGGGATCCCGCTCAAGAATCACTACGGCCCGGAGGATGTCACCGGCGGCTACGCGGACCAGTTGGGCGATCCGGGCCAATACCCCTTTACGCGCGGTCCCCACGCGACCATGTACCGTGGCAAGCCCTGGACGATGCGGATGTTCGCGGGCTTCGGTGCGCCGGAAGATACCAATCGGCGTTTCAAGCTGCTGCTCGAGCATGGCCAGACGGGCCTCTCGACGGCGTTCGATATGCCCACGCTGATGGGCTACGATCCCGATTCGCCCCGCTCGCTCGGTGAAGTGGGGCGCGAGGGCGTTTCGGTCGCTTCGATCGAAGACATGATGCGCCTCTTCGATGGGATCCCGCTCGCCGAAGTGACCACGTCGATGACCATCAATGCGCCTGCGATCTATCTGCTGGCCTGCTACGTGGTGACGGCGGAGCGGCAGGGCGTCTCGCCGGCGCAACTGCGCGGCACGCTGCAGAACGATATGCTGAAGGAGTTCATCGCGCAGAAGGAGTGGATTTCGCCAGTTCGCCCGTCGATGCGCATCATCCGCGACATGCTGGTCTACTGCACGCGCGAGATGGGGCTGTGGAATACGATTTCGGTCTCGGGCTACCACATCCGCGAAGCGGGGGCGACGGCGGTACAAGAGCTGGCCTTCACGCTGGCCGATGGGATCGGCTATGTACAGCTCGGCATCGAGGCGGGCCTCGATGTCGACGCCTTTGCACCGCGGCTCTCCTTCTTTTTCGATGTGCACAACGATTTTTTCGAAGAGATCGCCAAGTTTCGCGCGGCGCGCCGCATGTGGGCGCGGATCATGCGCGATCGGTTTGGCGCCCAGAACCCGCGCTCCTGGCTCTTGCGCACCCATGCGCAGACGGCCGGTGTTTCGCTGATGGCGCAGCAGCCGATGAACAATGTGGTGCGCACCACCGTGCAGGCGCTGGCGGCAGTGTTTGGGGGGACGCAGTCGCTGCATACCAATTCCTTCGACGAGACCTATGCGCTACCGACCGAAGCGGCGGCACGGCTGGCGCTACGCACGCAGCAGGTGATCGCCGAGGAGACCGGGGTGATGGCGGTGGCCGATCCGTTGGGAGGCAGCTACTTCGTCGAAAAACTGACCGATCAGATGGAGGAGGCGGCGATGGCCTACCTCGAAAAAATCGATCATCTCGGCGGCATCGTACGAGCGGTGGAGGAGGGCTTCCCCCAGCGCGAGATCGCCAATTCGGCCTATGCCTTTCAGCGCCAGATTGATACCGGTGCGCGCGGCATCGTCGGTGTCAACCGCTATGTGACCGAGGGGGAGGAGCAGATCCCCACGCTCAAGATCGATCTCGAGCCCGAGCGGGTGCAGTGCGAACGAATCGTCTCCTTGCGTGCGCGGCGCGAGGCCGGGCGGGCGCGGGCAGCGATCGATGCGGTGCGTCGCGCAGCGGCCGGTGACGACAACCTCATGGATCCCGTGATCGAGGCGGTACGGGCCGACGTGACCCTCGGCGAAGTATGCGATGTGTTTCGCCAGGTGTTCGGCGAGCACCGCGACCCGGCCTATTTGTAGGGGACTTTTACCGACGGTCGACCTTCGAATTTCGACTATCGCCGGCCGATTTTCGGCGATCGACCGTGACGGAAGGCGCTGGCGCCGGCACCGGATCGGCAATCGCTTTGGCATAGCTCACCGTCGGTTCACCCGCCTTGGGCCCGAGGCGGTCCGCCAGATCGCTGAGTGCCTGTGCGGCATCGCGGTCGAGGGCCGCATGGCGATCGCGCGACCGATCGAGTAGGCGCTGCTGGCGCTCGCCCGACTTGGTGGCTCCGTCGAGTGAGCGATAGCGTACGGCCAGCATCGCGCTCGCTCGCAGACGCGTGCGAATGCGCTGCAGTTGCGTTTGGGCATCGCCGTCGAGTTGGGCGGCGCGCCAACTCTTCAGTCCGCGGCGATTGCCGAGGTAGATCCGTCCGTGAGGCGTGTCTTCGAGCACCAGGAGGCGCTGGTCCTGCAGCGGAAAGTTGCGGGCATGAACCTCGAATCGGAGCCCCTCGAGGGTGGGCGTCACCGAGGCGACCAGCGGTCCAAAGGGGAAGAAGGGCGAGCTACCCGCGCTGCGCAGAAGCGCCAGCTCAGAAGGTCCAAACTGTTCGGACGTGCCCTCCGCAACCCGCGCTGTGCGCTTGAGGGTGCTTAGGAGGTCGCGCAGCTGGTCGATGCCGACGATGACGTTGAGTGCGCTGCCGTTGACGTAACCGGCATGATAGACGCCCACCAGCTCGTATTCGCCGCTCTTACACGACACCGCCAAGACCGGTGAACCCGAGTTGCCCGGCGAGAGCAGCGCGTCGATGACAAAATCGACATGGTCCCAGTCGCGCGCGGTGTCGCGGTCGTAGGCATTGACGACCTTGCCCATGTTGGTCGCCGGAAAGGCGCCGAGCGGATAGCCATGTACGGCCACCACATTGCCAACGTGGAGTTCGCCGCTGTGGCCGACGCGATAGGGGATCAGGGGGAGCGGCGTGCGGGTTTTCAATAGCGCGATATCGAGCTCGGGATCGCCGACGATCCGGGTGAGCGTTACATCGTTCGCCTCATACTCGTCGCTTTCGTCATCGACGATCCGGAGGGATTCGGCGACCATTTTGCAACCGCTCGGCACCTCTTCTACTTTGTGTTCGTCGTCGGTGACCTGCGGCCATGAGGCGACGTGGTCGTTGGTAATGAGCAGTGTGTCGCCGCCGGTTCGTCGGTAAGCAAAGGCGGTCCCATGCGCCAGGACCGTTTTACGCGCACGCCGGATGGTACCATCCGGGGCGTAGGAGAGGCACTCGTAGGTGGCGGAGGTGCGCAGGCAGTGGGAGTAGCGGCTTTGGGGATTGCGCTCGAGTTCGCGGACCTGCGGTGCCAGGACATTGAGGTCATCCGCGTAGGTGCCTTGGCACAGCGGAGCCTGCGCAAGTGCCACGCTGGGCAGCAGAACGGCATAGAGCGCACGTCGCTGCATGAGACCTCCATTATTAAGTCTTGCAGCGATTGCGCCGTTGGCAAGGCGATCCTACTCTCCCACCGTGCGAGCCGTCATTCTTTTGGCGATATCAGCTTCCACCGCGGTGCACGCGCAGCCGCTGCGATTCGACCGCACTACCGATGGAGCGGTACTGGCAGCGGCCGGGCTGGCCTGGCTGGGCGGTGAGTGGATGCAGCCCGTGATCGTTCAACCGAGCTGCCAGCCGTGCCGGGCCGGGGGACTCAATCTCCTCGATCGCCCCTTTGCGGGTCGGCACGACAGTGCAGCGGACGCGATCTCCTGGGGGCTCGCGGGGGCCCTGCTGGCGCTCCCGCCGATCGTCGAAGGGATCGAGGTCTCCCGATCGCACCAGGGCAGTTGGCGCGACGATCTCGGGTTCTATCTCGAAGCACTGGCCATCGATGGTGCGATCAATCAGCTGGTCAAATTGGCGGTCCAACGGCCGCGCCCTTTCGTCTATGGCGAGACGGTGGTCTACTCGTCAGAAAACTACGTCTCTTTCTATTCGGAACACACCTCACTGGCCTTCACAGCGGCGGCCAGCTACACAACCCTGTTTGCGCTGCGCCATCCGGGAGAGCGGCGGACGATCGCAGGGGTGGCGATGGCGCTGTTTGCAGCCGCGAGTGCGACCGCCGTGCTGCGCGTCGCAGCGGGTAAACACTTTCCTACGGATGTGCTGGTAGGAGCGCTGGCGGGAACGGTGGTCGGGGCCGCGGTTCCGCTGGTGCACCGACGATCGGTGTCGCCGGGGATTGCGGTTGTTCCTGTCGAGGGTGGAGCAATGGCGCTGGTGCAGCTTACGAACTGAACAGCGAACCTTGCGGCCCGCCCTTCGGTGGGATCCCGAGGTGCTCGTGCGCGCGGCGAGTCGCGATGCGGCCGCGCGGGGTACGCTGGAGGAAGCCCTCCTGAAGCAGGTAGGGCTCGTAGACATCTTCGAGTGTCTCGGCCTCCTCGGAAACGGCTGCGGCGAGCGATTCGATGCCGACTGGACCACCATCGAACTTCTCGATCACGGCGCGCAGAAGCGCGCGGTCCATGTCGTCGAGCCCGGAGGGATCGACGCCCAGGCGATCGAGCGCCGACGAAGCCAGGGCGAGGGTGATGCGGCCGTCGCTCTCGACCTCGGCGAAGTCGCGCACCCGGCGCAGCAGGCGATTGGCGATGCGGGGTGTGCCACGGGCGCGCTTGCCGATCTCCACCGCACCCTCCGGCTCGAGGGGCACACCCAGTCGAGTGGCAGAGCGCACGACGATCTCGGTCAGATCCTCGGGCGTGTAGTAGTCGAGCCGCATCACGATGCCGAAGCGGTCGCGCAGGGGGGAGGTGAGCAGACCGGTGCGCGTGGTGGCGCCCACCAGGGTAAAGCGCGGCAGATTCATCTGCAGGAGCTGTGCAGCCGGTCCATCTCCGACGGGGATTTCGATGCGGTAGTCCTCCATTGCAGGATAGAGATACTCCTCGACCACCGGCTGCAGACGGTGGATCTCATCGATAAACAGCACTTCGCGCGGCCCGAGCTGCGTCAAATAGGAGGCGAGGGCGCCCTTGTGCTCGATCGCAGGCGCGCCGACGCTCCGCAGTGTGACGCCGAGCGCATGCGCGATCACATAGGCGAGGGTGGTCTTGCCCAGGCCCGGCGGGCCGCAAAACAGCACATGGTCGAGCGCATCGCCGCGTCGTCGCGCCGCTTCGACGAAGATTTTCAAGTTGTCGACGAGCTTGCGCTGTCCGACATATTCCTCGAATGTGCGTGGCCGCAGCGCCGCATCCAATTCGATCTCGTTCGGCTGTGACTGGGGCGAGAGGGCGTCCTCTTCGTGCCGTTTACGCGCCATGGGGCGACTTTACCCTGTTTTGACAGTGTGGTGCGGTTTAGCCGGTGAGCGCCCGCAGCGCCTCTTTGACCAGCTGCTCGAGCGGCACCTCGGCTCCCCATTTTTTCGTGGCCTCCTCGGCAGCGCGCTCGGCCTCGGCCTGACGATAGCCGAGGTGGACGAGCGCCGAGGACACCGCAGCCGCGGTGCCGGTCGATCGTACCATGGGCGCACTGTTCGTGCTGCGCGCGAGGCCGAGCTTTTCGAACTTGTCGCGCAGTTCAACGACCAATCTTTCGGCGGTTTTCTTGCCGATGCCGGGTGTGCGGGAGAGGCGCGCGACATCGCCGGCGACGATAGTTTGCGAAAGCTCCTCGGGACGCAGGGCCGAGAGCAGCGCCATCGCCAGCTTGGGGCCGATGCCGGAGACGCTGATGCAGAGCTCGAAGGCGCGCCGCTCGGCATCGCTGGCGAAACCAAACAGAAGGTGCGCATCCTCGCGAATCTGCAAATGGGTGCGCAGGGTGACTTCACTCCCCGGCGCCGGCAGTTCAGCGAGCGTCTGTAGGGAGACCAGCACGCCGTAGCCGATGCCAGAAACTTCGACGACCACACGGTCGAAGGATTTCTCGAGGAGGGTGCCGCGCAATTGGGCAATCATGGCCGCTTTCCAGTGTGGTGCGCGTGGCAAATCGCAACCGCCAGTGCATCGGCGGCGTCGCTCGCAGGGCGGCGCTTCATTGCCAGAAGAACGCGCACGACCTCGGCCATCTGCTCTTTGCCGGCGCGGCCGTATCCTGCCACGCTACGCTTCACGGTGGCGGGTGGGTAGGCGTGCACAGCGAGGTCAGCCAAACCCACTGCGGCCAGTGCCACTCCGCGCGCGTGGCCGAGCGTGAGAGCCGCGCGGGCATCGATGCCATGAAACAGATCTTCGACCGCCACCACCGCGGGGGCCAGCTCACTGATCACTTCGCGGAGCTCCTGGGACAGTTCGGCCAACCGAGCGGCCAGTGGCGCTGTCCTTGGGGGCTCGATCACACCGCACTCGAGATAGTGAAGCCGCCCGCTCGACCACTCCACTGCTCCATAGCCGCAACGCCGCGTGCCGGGATCGATCCCTAGAATGCGCACTAAGCCGAGAGGCGCTCGAACACTTCGTCGTCGATCTCGGCGTTCACGTAGACGTTCTGCACGTCGTCATGGTCTTCGAGCGCATTGATCAGCTTGACGGTCGACTCGGCGTCCTTGCCCTCGAGGCGTAGCGTGGTCTCCGGCAGCATCGCCACTTCGGCACCGGCCGGCTTGAACCCCTGCTTCTCGAGCGCCTCCTTCACCGTGATGAAACTGGACGGTTCGGTCAGCACGGTCACCGAGCCATCGCCCGACTGCAGATCTTCAGCGCCCGCTTCGAGCGCTGCCTCCATCAACTTGTCCTCGTCCACTTCCGCCGCGTCGAAGACCACGGTGCCGCGCCGCTTGAAGAGGTATGTGACCGCGCCGGCGGCCGCGAGTTTGGCGTTGTGTTTTTCGAGGAGATGGCGGATCTCCGAAGCGGTGCGGTTGCGGTTATCCGTCAGAATCTCGACGATCACCGCCGAACCGCCGGGCCCATAGGCCTCGTAGAGCAGCTCTTCGAGGGAGATGGGGCCGAGCTCGCCGGTCCCCTTCTTGATGGCGCGCTGGATGGTGTCATTCGGAATCGCATCGCCCCGGGCCTTGTCGATGGCGGTGCGCAGCGATGGATTGTGCGCCGGATCGCCGATTCCGTTCGAGGCCGCGAGGGTGATGGCTTTGAGCGACTTGGTCCAGCCTTTGGACTTCTTCGCGTCGCTGGCGGCCTTCTTGTGTTTGATCTTGGACCAACGGTTATGCCCGGACATGACTACTCCTGTTCAAACGAGTCCGGATAGCATGCCGCTCAAACATGTTCAAGCGCCCAGGTGAGCGTCTTTTGCACCGGCGGGACGGCCACCAGGGAGGTGAGCAAGGAAAAGGCGGGCGTATTGGCGAAGCGCATGAATCCGAGGGCCAGTAGAAAGCGCGCGGTAAAGGCGCGCTGGATCGCGGTTCGATAGGCGGTGAGGAGACGGTCGCCATCGGTGATGCCATGTCGGGCGATCAGTTCGGCGGCGATCACGCCCGATTTCATGGCGTAGAAAATCCCTTCGCCCGTGGCCGCGTTGGTTAGCCGCGCCGCTTCGCCGATCCAGAGCGCGCCGGGCGCTGCGACCTCACCGATCTCCTCGGTGTAGACGATCGGGGCACCACGGTATTTTTGCACCTGGGTGGCCTTCCGCAGCCGCCGGCCGAGGTGGCGATCGACGATCTCGCCGAAGATGTCCTTGGGCGGCACGGGATCCTCGGGACGATAGTAAATGCCGATGTTGACGCGTTCGGTCGTTTCGGGAAAGAGCCAGCCATACCAGGGGGCGACCCGCCGATCGAACCACATCTCCATGTGGCCCGGCAACACCCCCTCGACACCCTCCCACCAGCCCATGAGGGTGGCGATCTGGCGCTTCTTACGCAGGTCGCTGGAAAAGCGGCTGTGAGCACCATCGGCGACGAGCGTGAGGTCGGCTTCGAGGGTGCGCTGGCCGTCCGACACTCCCGCCACGCGACCGCGTGGATCCCGCACCAGCGTGGTCGCCTTGAAGCCCTGTTCGAATCGTACCCCGAAGCGCTCGGCGGCGAAGGCGATCTCGGCGTCGAAGCGCGCGCGCGGGATGATCCAGGCACCGCCCGCTTTGCCGGTCAGGGTCGCCTGGCGGCCACTCGGGCCGGTGAAACGCAGACCGGAGACCGGGTAGGCCAGCGGGGCCATGGTCGTTTCAATGCCGAGCGTGTGACAGAGCGATATGCAGCGTGGCGAGAGCGCCGAGCCGCAGGTCTTGACGCGCGGGAAGGAGTCGCGGTCGAGCAGGACGATTTCATGGGTTCCCTGGCGGCTGAGCGCCAGAGCCGCAGTGGCGCCCGCGGGTCCTGCGCCAACGATCGCGATTCGCATAGGGGCGCTGGGTACACCAGCGGCCGGGGGCGGGTCAAGCGTTGCCTCTGGGGTGTCATGGATCTGGCGTCGTCCGTCAAAAACGTGTCGATTTTTCTGACCCAATGGGCGAAACTCCGCAGCTGGCGCGAAGATTGATTTGGAACAGGGGTTGCTGGGAAGAGGTGGACATGGCGAGCCGAAAGTCATCGAGGCGTAGGTCGGAGCGGGTAGCCATCAAGCTTCCGGTGCGCTGGCGGCGAGGGCAGAGAATCATCGAAGCCATCACCGGCGATATCTCCGGAGAGGGGCTGTTCGTGGGCACCCAGGAGCAGGTCCCCCCCGGCTCGCTGATGCATCTCGAGGTCGACGTCCCGGGCGAACCGCCGCTCGCCATGTTTGTCACGGCGATGTTCGTTGGACAGACCACGAATGGTGCTGGGATCGGCGCGGAGATTTTCGTGATGAGCGAGCCGGAACGGCGCCGTTGGCGTCGTTTTTATTTGGGGCTACTCCGGGAGCGCCTTCGCGCGCCCACCACTAGCGTAAGCCAGGATGATCTTTCGAAGGCGGAGCGGACTGCGCCGCCGCCGAATCCTCGGTTGATCGGCGCGGCGTAATCATACCAGGAACGGGGGTAGGGTTGCACCGTGCTGCCTCCGCCAGGTAAGATGGCGCCATGGCGGACCGAACGAACGCTGCCCCACGGGTCTCCCACCGGGTGTTGGTGGTGGAAGACGACCAGCTCCTACGGCGTGGCCTGGTTCGCCAGCTTATCCGAGAGGGCTGCGAAGTCGCGGAAGCGGCCGACGGGCAGGCCGCCGCCGAGGAGCTCGAGCGGGGCTTTGCCGCTGAGCTGATCATCAGCGATTTGGAGATGCCACGCTCGGGCGGTCGCGATGTGCTGGCGCTCGGGCTCAAGCGCCAGGTACCGGTGGTGATCCTCACCGGCCACGGTTCAGTCGAACTGGCGGTGGACCTCATGCGGCAGGGGGCGGCCAACTTTCTCACCAAGCCCTTTTCCCCCGAGAATCTGCGCGGTGTTCTCGACGAGGCTTTCGGCCGAAAAACGACCTCTCGGTCGGTTCAGGCGGCGCCGCGCCTCACCGAGATGTTGGTCGGGCAGGCGGTGGGCTTTCTCCAGGTCCTCGATACCGTCGAGACCGTAGCGGAGACGGATGCCACCGTGCTCATCACCGGCGAAAGCGGCACGGGCAAGGAGCTGGTAGCGCGGATGATCCATGCGGCCAGCCGGCGGGCGGCGAAACCGTTTGTGGCAGTCAACTGCGGCGGCCTGCCGGACACCCTGCTCGAGAGTGAGCTGTTCGGCCACACTCGGGGCGCCTTTACCGGAGCGACGCATGCCCGCGCGGGCCGCTTTCAGCTGGCCGACCGTGGCACCGTGTTTCTCGACGAAGTGGGCGATATGCCCGCCAGTTTTCAGGTCAAGCTGCTGCGAGTGCTACAGGAGGGGCAGTTCGAGGTGCTGGGCGAGAGCGTCACTCGCACCGTCGACGTTCGGGTGATTGCCGCCACTCACCGCGATCTGACCGCGATGGTGGCAGAGGGGACGTTTCGCGAGGATCTCTTCTACCGCCTGAACGTGATCGATCTGAAGCTGCCACCGCTGCGAGATCGTCGAGAAGATATTCCGCTGCTGGTGACGCACCTCATTGCCGCGGCCAATACGCGCCACGGGCGGAATGTCGCGGGCGCCGCGCAAGAGGTGGTGGCTGCCTTTGCAGGCTACCGCTGGCCCGGAAACATTCGAGAGCTGTCCAATGTGGTCGAACGGATGGTGGTGCTCAAGCGGCAGGGAGAGCTCGATGTCAACGATCTGCCAGCCGCCTTTCAGGGGACACCAGCGGCGAATGCGCGGGTGGTGGAGCTCCCGGCCCACGGCATCGATTTACGCCAGGCGGTGACCGAGTTTGAATATGCGCTGATCGAGCAGGCGCTCACCCGCACGGGGGGCAATCGCAACGCCGCCGCGCAGCTGCTCGGCCTCAATCGCACCACCCTGGTCGAGAAGCTGCGCCGTAAGCCGAGCGCGGAGAGTGGCGAGCCGGAAAAGGGGTAGCGCTGGCCCCCCGAGCTCGATATACTAGAATTTCTGGGAATCAGAAATGAGCCGCCCGCCGATATCTCAACCCCCCAAGACGGACGAGCCCGAACCTGCGGGCGGGGAGCAGCGTGTCCACGCGCGTGCGCCCCTGTCGATCGAGGTCAACCTTGAGAGTGAGCACAACTTCTATGCGGGGATCACCGGCGACGTCAGCGAAGGTGGCGTCTTCGTTGCGACCGTTTCTCCACCGCCGCTTGGAGCACTGGTCGAGCTGCTGCTGACGCTACCCGATGCTCCCGAAGGGTTTCATCTGACGGGCGAGGTCTGCTGGATTCGCGATCGCTGGATGGTCAACGACGGGTCACCGCCCGGCTGTGGCATCCGCTGGGTGCAGATTTCACCGGAAGCGCTGCGCGCGGTATCCGAGTTCGTCAATCGCCGCCGCGACTCGATCCTATTTGAACATTAAGACGGTCGAAACAGCCCCTTGAACAGCGAGCTGGTACGAACGCGATCGAGCTGATGACCGAGGTCAGTAGGATCGGGTTGGGTGTGATTCTCTTCGACGTAGGCGGCGCGGATTTCAGCGGGGGACAGCCCTTTGAGCAGGCACTCGAGGGCAAATAGAAACCCATCGTCGATCGAGTCGATGCCCAGCACGTTGGGTTCGCGAGAATGGAGCGCTCGCGTCTGACTCAGATCGATCACCCAGCCGACGATGGTGTCGACTGGATTTTCGTCAGGGTAGCGCTCTCTGACGAGGTCGAGGACCCGCTGGCGATCTGGCACGTTGAGCAGCAGCGCTAACAAGAAGCGGTGCTCGGGGCGGGTGACGATATCGCGCCGCAGGATGATGTTGTGCTTGCGCTCCTTTTCCTCGAACACCTGGGGGAAGCGGGCGGCGAGCGGCTGGTTTTGGGTGAACGCGAGGAGACCGGCAAAGCGATCGGTGGCCCCGACGAACCGCTGTTCGAGCGCGTCCCGCTGCTGGTGAGCGTAGACGAGATCGAGGAGGGCAAAGGAGGTGTGGAGATCGGCCTTCGTCATCAGGTCCGCCAGCAGGCGGTCCGTTTCGGGATGGCGCATGCAGAGGAGCAGCGAAGCGGTCTGAAGCTGCCGGGTCAGCAGGGGATCCTTCAGAAATGGATTGAGCGCCACGCCGGGCGGGTAGTAGTCCCATTGCGGCAGGGTCGAAGGAACGCTACTGGTTCGGATCACGACGCTGGTGGAGGGACGATCGAGGTGAAACAGCGAGTGGATCAAATCGCCCCCGGGATGGATCGGCCGAACCGCACCGCGGGCGAGCAGCTCGACGCTGTCGAGCTCGACCTGCCCGATGCGAAAGTGGGAGCTTACGGCCTGCTCTTGCCGGAACCGAAAGCGGCTGTGTAGGCTGGAGCCATCGAGCACCTGAAAGGCACCGGAGAAGGCGTGCTGATGGATGCTGGTACTGCCATCGAGCCAAAAATAGGCGTCGATGTAGAAGCGAGGCGCGGCGTAGAGCGTGATCGGCGGATTGCCAAAGCGCGCCTCCAGATCGGGCTGCTGCGGCAGGTCGGTGGTGCCAAACACCCACTGGACGATCTCTAAGGGGGCGACCCGATCCGGCAGCCCCGCCTCGGTGAGCGCCTCGCAGGCGATCGTGATGAAGGCCGCCGAGTCATAGTGAGTGGCCCGCCAGCGACTTTCGACACGCTCACCCAATTCACGGAAGATTCTCACGTCGGTAAAAACTAGACGATCTGAACGCGAGAAGCTACTCCGTCTGCGGCGATTCGATCCGGTTCAGGTTTTCGCGCGCTATTTCGTAGTCGGGATTGAGCTCGAGGGCACGCTGGAAGCAGCGCATCGCTTCGGCGTTGCGCCCCTGGGCAAAGTAGGCGGCCCCGAGGTTCCCCCAGGACGGATAGTGGCGCGGCAGGGCGGTGATCACCTGCTCCAAGCCTGCGCAGGCCTGGTCGTAGCGGCCGGCAGTGAGCGCGGCGAGCGCGCGCAAAAAGAGCTGTTCGCTGGCCAGAATCTCGGGGAGGCCCACCCCGGGATGAGCGCGGCGGATGGCGGCCTCATACTCTGTGACGAACTGCCCGGCCTCGCATTGGCGCAGCGCAGATCCTTCGACGCCATCCTCCAGCTTGAGGTAGCGTTTGAGGGCCAGATAGCAGCGGCACAGCTGGTCCGCCGCTTTGGCGGCGGCCGCCAGGTTCCACTGGTGCAGCGCCTCGTCCGGCTCCACGATCACCGCCCGATCGAGATAGGGCAGAGCCGCCTTGGCGTCGCCCAGCTCGAGACAGCAGACGCCGAGAAAAGAGAGCGCCTCGCCATCGTCGGGATCGGCGGCCACCACCCGCTCGAGAAGCCGCCGGGCGGGGCGAAGCTCGCCCGATTCGAGAAGGTCGAGCCCCTGGCTGCGCTGGTCAGAGAGCGGCGACCGTCGGGTGATGGCGGTGCAGCGCCGCCGGGTGTTGAGATCGGCCAGCAGCGCGAAGGCGAGCGTCTTGGCCTGGTCGCTGACCCGAGGATCTTCGAGGAGGCGGCTGACGCGCTCTGCGACACGCGGTCCGCCCAGCTGGCGGAGGAGGTAACACGCCCAGAGCGCCTCGTCCTCCCGCGGGGAGGCCACCGCACGGACCAGCGTGGGGATGGCCGCGACTCCCGCCGCCCGGACTCGACGGACCAGCCGGCGCCGGGTGTTCCCCTCCGGCGGGGTGCCGCTTCGGGCCGCCGCCAAAGAGGCGACGATATCCCGTAAGGGGCTAAGAGCATTGGAAATGTCATCGACTTGGCGACCTGTCGATGCATCGACCGCGCTGTGAAGTTGCATCATACGCTACCATGCAAGTATGGTCACAGGTTGTCAATATTTAATTGGACGCCCGCTCTTTTGTCCCCCGCTCTTTTGTCCTCTGTTGAGCCGATCAGTGTCCCGTGATAAGAGTCCCCCCGCATGTTGACGATCGTCCTGGCGCTCCTTTCCGCTCTGGCCGTCACCGGCGCTCTGAAGCTCGCCTTCGTCCACTCGACTTGGAGTCTCTTGTTTCCCTTTCTCGTCACCCTGGTGGCGGTGGCGGTGCTGCTGATGCGGCGCATGAGCCAGAGATTGGAGCCGCTCATCGAAGAGACGCAGCGCCATCTCGCGGGCGGGCGTCGTGAGCTGGCGCTCAAGAGCCTGCGCGAGGGGCTGCGGTTCGGCCTGTGGCATCCTCTGGTGGCGGCGCAGCTGCGTGCCCAGATCGGTGAGCTGCAATATGCGCTGGGCGATCTGGACCAGGCGGAGGCCGAGCTGGCGCAGTCGTCGCGCTGGCCCTGGACTTCGCGCGCGCTACTCGGCTGCGTCTACTTCAAGAAGCACGAAACCGATAAGATGAAGCGCGCCTTCGAAGTCGCGGTCAAGGTCGGTGACAAGGAGGCGCTCTCCTGGACGCTCTACGCCTATTGCGAGCTCGCGCGCGGTGAGCGCGAGGCGGCGGTCAAGTTGCTCGAACGCGGCCTCAAAAAGTGCCCGGGCGATGCGCGGCTCCTTGCCAATCTGGAGCTCGCCAGGGAGGGCAAGAAGCTCAAGGTGGCGCCCTATGGGGATCGCTGGACCCGTTTTGGGCTCGATACCGAAGGGCCGGTGCTACCAAAGGCGGCGCGCGGCTTCGCGGTGAAGCCCGGTTTTCGTCAGCGAAGCCGCCGCAAGTAGCTACGGTAGGCGGCTCTGCTCGAGCTCGGTACGTTCGAACCGGCGGCCGCCGATGGTAAGGCGCTGCCATCGCGCCTTGAGCAGTTCGCCCTTTTTGACGAGGGGCGCCAGCTCGCGCGTCGAGAGCAGGGTTCGCAGCGGCTTCCCCTCGTGGTCGAGCTCCTCCTCGCCGAGGAGGGCCTCCTCGAGGCTAGCACCGCCGAGGAGTGCCCCGGCGAGATCGGCCCCGCGCAGGTCCGCACCATCGAGGATCGCCTCGCACAAATTGGCGTCATGAAGATCGGCAAAGGGCAGGGCAGCGCTCCGGAGATCGGCGCGCTGGAGATCGGCGCGGCCGAGCTCGATGCTCTCCATCACGGCGCCGCATAGGCGTGCTCCCTGGAGATGGGCCCCTGCGAACTCGGCGCGGTTGCAGATCGTTTCGGAGAGATCTGCACCGCCGAGCTCTGCCCCCTCGAGAGTGGCTTCGGTAAAGTCAGCTCCCCGCAACAGAGCCCAGCGGAGATCTGCCTGCCGGGCCTGCGCCCAGCTGAGATTGGCGGCGACGAGCGAGGCGCTCTCGAGGCGGGTTTTTTCCAGGCAGGCCTTCCGTAGATCGGCGCGGTCGAGGTGGGCGCCGCGCAGGTCGGCCGCTGAAAGATCGATCTGGGGCAACTTGGCGCCCGAGAGATTCGTTGCGCCAAACTCAGCGCGAAAGAAGAAATGGGTGTGCTGAAGCTCCGCTTGAAGGCCGATGCCTGCGAGGGTGGACCAGCAGCGTTGCAGCGGCGACAGCTTCTCCCAATCCCAGGCCATTACTGTGGGGCGGGGATCTCGTTGAGGTTGAGGCCACCGACGTACAGATAGGAGGTGAAGCTACCGAGACCCGAAACCGTGATGCCAAACGGTGCATCCATGGAGGTGACATGGTGGGCCCCGGCCGGGATCATGATTTGGGCGTATTCGTAGCCCGAAGCGCCGATGGGCGTAAAGGAGTTGAGCACTGGCTGTCCGTCGATCCGGAGGCTCGCGCCAGTCGGTGCAATCACATTGAGGAAGTTGACGGTGTAGGTCTCGGGCGCGAGAAAGTCGTAGCTCAGACGGTACTGCTCGATTGGCACTCCCAGGCCGAGCGACGGATCTCCCACCGCCTGAAAGGTGCCGGTGTAGTCCTCGCCCACCATGTACTGGGCGACTGCGATCCGCCCGGTTCCCGAGACGACAAAGCCTCCCTGGGCGCTGAACTCGAAATACTGCGCCTTCTGTAGGGTGGCAGAGGCGTGCACCGGGGGATCGAAGAAGATCTGGTTGTTGTCGGAGCCGCTGATGATGCGCCAGACGTTCGGCTCGTTCTTCGCCTGGGGCATCGTTTGCGCGACGGCAATCTGCTTCCCCCAGGTTTCGAGGGGAAAGATCTGCTCCTCGAGGTGGTCGCAGGCCCATTTGTTGTAGGGGACGAAGGTGCAGGTGTGGCCGCCGAAGACCGCAATCGGCTTGTCGGCGTTGATCAAGGTGCCGGTCAGGTCGTAGTTCGGCCCGAGATCGCAGTAGCTTCCCTGGAAGTCGGAGTCGCTTTTGACGCACGGTTTCGTGGCATGGCCAGAGACAATTTCGAGCACATCGCCCTCTTCGAGCAGGTAGTCCCCCTTGTCGCCGGGATTCATGCCATCGACGTTGAAGCCGCCTTCGGCGTAGGCGCTCGAGGTCACGTGGACCGTGGTGTGCGGCTTGGTGGCGACCACGGCGACGTAGCCCGACTGCACACTGGTCGAGGTCTTGCCGGTGGCTGGATTCTTTCGGGTGAGTGCGGTGGTCTGGCGGGAGATCGCGATGTAATCGTTTTGCAGCGCGGTGGTGGGCAGTAGCACCGAGGCATCGTTGGTGTAGGAGTGGCAGGTGGGCATTTTGTCGTTGGGCGGAGGATCGACACAGTCCTTGGTCCGTGGTTTTTCGAACTGCAGCGGACTGAACTGGTAGACGGTGACCGGCATGTTGGAAACGAGATGATAGGCGGCGCCCGAGGAGAGCGCAGAGGACTCTACCGGAGAAACGCAATTGCCGTTCTGACAAGTGGGATTTTGGGCGATGTCGGAGACCCAGGGCAGTTTGAAGGTGTACACCTCGCCCGGATTGACGGAGCCGGTGGCGATGGTCATCCCCGCCTGTGTGATGGTGATCTGGGCCGGGGCATTCTGCACGACGTCGCCGACGATCGACGGATTGGCAACAGCGACTGCGAAATCGAAGTAGGGATTCAAAGAGGTCGTCAGCGTCGTGGTCGGCCAGTAGTCGCAGCCGATGTAGGAGTGGGTGGCGGCCGCGACGTCGCAGGGTCCGAGGCAGGCGTTGCCCATGCACTGCTCACGATGGGCGGTGTCGCAGGTCTTGATCGTGGAGCCCAGCGTTCCGTCGGAATTACAGGCCACCAGCGTGTCGCCCTGGCAGAAGTTCTGGCCAGGCGTGCAATCTTTGCAGGCGCCTGAGGCATCGCACTTCGTACAGGCGGACGGACAGTTGTTGCCCCGATGGAGGCTGCCACAGCCGAAAAGAAATAGGCAAAGCGCTAGATGCTTCATGGGGCGGAGTCTAATCCTGACCGTGCAATGGCGTCCAGGGGGTGTGCTACAGCACCGGTGTCGCGCCCCAGATCTCCTGGGCATATTCCCGGATCGTCCGATCTGAGGAGAAACGGCCCATGCGGGCGACATTCAAGATCGCCATGCGCGTCCATCGTTCGGGATCGCGGAAGACTTCGCTGACGCGCTCTTGGCCAGCGACATAGGCACCGAAGTCGGCCAGCAGCATGAAGGTATCCTGGTCGAGTAGCGAAGCCACGAGCGGCCGAAAAAGATCGGGTTGCTCGGGCGAGAAAAAGCCCGATTCGATCAAATGCAGCACCGCGGCCAGCTCAGGGTTGCCCTCGACAAAATCGCGCGGTCGGTAGCCGGCGCGCACCAGCTCTTGCACCTCGGTGGCAGTGAGTCCGAACAGAAAGAAATTCTCTTCGCCCACCTGCGCGCGGATTTCGATGTTGGCGCCATCGAGCGTGCCGATGGTGAGCGCACCGTTGAGGGCGAACTTCATATTGCCGGTGCCCGAAGCCTCCTTACCGGCGGTGGAAATCTGTTCCGAGAGGTCGGAGGCGGGAAAGATGCGTTCGGCCAGCGAGACGCGGTAGTTGGCCAGGAACACCACCTTGAGGCGGTCGCGCACCTCCGGATCGTGATTGACCACATCGGCGACCGCGGTGATGAGTTTGATGATCTGCTTGGCGGTGTGGTAGGCGGGCGCCGCTTTGCCGCCGAGGAGAAAGGTGCGTGGTAGGATGGATACATCGGGATTGCGTTTGATGCGCAGGTAGAGCGCGACGATGTGCAGTACGTTGAGCAGCTGCCGCTTGTACTCGTGGATGCGCTTGACCTGGACATCGAACAGCGACGCGGTATCGATGCGAATGCGGTGCTCACCGAGGATGTAGCGGGCGAGCGACTGCTTGTGGGCCGCCTTGATGGCACGGAATTGAGTGCGAAAGGCCGCGTCCTCGGCGTAGGGGGCGAGCTTTTCCAGCTGGTCGAGGTCGTTCATCCAGCGGTCACCGATGCGATCCGTGATGGCGCGCGCCAGGGGCGGATTGACGGCGAGCAGCCAGCGCCGCGGCGTCACCCCGTTGGTCTTGTTGTTGATGCGATCGGGCCACAGCTCGTCAAAGTCGCGCAATAGATCGGCCTTGAGCAGATCGGTGTGGAGCTGGGCGACTCCGTTGACCGAGTGCGAGCCCACCACGGCGAGATAGGCCATGCGCAGTCGCCGTGCTCCGGGCGAGCCATCGCCCTCATCGAAGAGCGACATCCGCTGGATGCGCTGCTCATCGAAGGGGAAGCGGCTGCGCACCTGGCGTAGGAAACGGCGGTTGATCTCATAGGTGATCGAAAGATGGCGCGGCAAAAGCTGCCCGAACAGTTCGACGGGCCAGCTCTCGAGGGCCTCCGCGAGCAGGGTGTGGTTGGTATAGCCAAAGGTGCGGGTGGTGATGTCCCAGGCGGGCTCCCAGGCAAAATCATAGTCGTCGAGGAGAAGGCGCATCAGCTCGGGGATCGCCACCGCTGGATGGGTATCGTTGAGTTGGATCGCGACCTTGTCAGCTAGATTTTCTAGATGGGTGTGGGCCGAGAGATGGCGCCTCAGAATGTCGGCGAGCGAGCAGGCGACAAAAAAGTACTGCTGCTTGAGGCGCAGCTCCTTGCCAAAGCTCTTGAGGTCGGAAGGGTAGAGCACTTTCGAGATGGTTTCGGAGCGGTTCTTGTCGAGCACCGCCTTTTCGTAGTCGCCATCGTTGAACACACGCAGGTCGAATTCTGAGGAGGCGCGTGCTCGCCACAGCCGCAAGGTGTTGACGGCCTGGGTGCCATAGCCCGCGATCGGCGTGTCGTAGGGCATGCCGATCACCTCTTCGGTATCGGTCCAGCGCACCCGCAGTCGCCCGCTGCCATCGACATACTCCTCGGTGCGGCCGCCGAAGCGCACCGGCAGCGCATATTCCGGCCGCGCGATCTCCCACGGGTTGCCAAAGCGCAGCCATTCGTCGGGCTTTTCGACCTGGTACCCCTCTTTGATCTCCTGATCGAACATGCCGAACTCGTAGCGGATGCCATAGCCATAGCCGGGGATCCCGAGCGTCGCCATCGAGTCGAGGAAGCAGGCGGCGAGCCTCCCGAGGCCGCCATTGCCAAGCCCCGCGTCGACCTCCTGTTCGAGGAGATCCGTGAGATCCAGGTCCAGCATGCGCATCGCTTCGCGCGCGACATCGAACAGGCCGAGATTGATCAGATTGTTGCCGAGCGCGCGCCCGAGTAGGAATTCGGCCGAAAGGTAGTAGACCCGCTTGGCGTCGGCCTGGTAGTAGCGCTGCTGCGTAGCGATCCAGCGCTCGGTGAGCCGCTCGCGCACCGTCAGCGCCAGACTCATGTAGCGGTCGTGCAGGGTCGCGGTGTACTGATCCTTGGCCAGCGAATAGAGCAGATGGTCGGTGAAGGAGTGGAGCAGCTCCGCCACCTGATTGGGCGCGACGCCCGCCTGAGCCAGGGGCCTCATCGGGAATTCTCCCGAACCCACTCGACGTAGGGGCCGAAGGACTCGGCGATATCGACGGGAAGAACGACGATCTCGGGTAGCTCGTAGGGGTGGATCTCCTCGAGCTTGGTGCGCAGCGCGGCCAAGCCATCGGCACCTACCTTGATCCAGAGGGTGCTCTCTGGCTCGACGCACAATTCCCCCTTCCAGCGGTAGACGCTCTGGATCTCGCTCAGGTTCACACAGGCCGCAAGACCGCTCTCTACCAGAGTTCGGGCGATGCGTTCTGCCTCCGCTGGGGGACAGTTACAAAGGACGACGCGCATGCGGGCTCATTATAGCGGGTGTTTTTCGACGGCGGCACGAAAGCGCTCGATCGTTTCGCGCATCGCAGTGAACTTCATCTCTGTCGCGGCGCACAGCTTCGATGAATCGAGCACGGAACAGGGGGGGCGCAGGTCGAGAAAGCCAAGCTCCGCTTGAGTTTTGCAGATAATGGGAACGGGATCGCCGAAATGGCGGAGGAACAGATCCGCCAGTTCGGCGCGGGTGAAGGATTCCGGGTTGGCGATGTGGTAGGTGCCGACGAGCTGCTGTTCGCAGGCCAATAGGAGGCCGAGCGCCGCGTCATCCACCAGGGTCGGTGCAAAACGCTGATCGGCGATGCAGCGCAGCGGCTGGCGCTTGTGCCACCAGCCATACCACTCCGAAAAGAGGTGCTTCTCGGTCGGCCGATCGCCCACCGTCTTGTCGAATCTGACCCGCAGCGAATTGGGTAGGTTCTCCTCGAGAAACTGCTCGGTTGCCGCTTTCTGTTCGCCGTAGGCATTGATGGGGCGGCGCGGCGCACTCTCCCGATAGCTCGCGTCAGTGCCGGAAAAGACGAAGCTTGAAGAGATGAAGACCGGTTGGGCGCCGAGCTCAGCCGCATCGACCAGCAACCGCTCGGTCGCTTCGACGTTGAGACGGCGGCTGGCGATCGGATCCTGGCGACACTGGTCGATCTGTTGGATGGCGGCGCAGGCGATGACCACGGCACTTTGGAACCAGCCGCGGTCGAAGGTTTCTCCCAGCCGCTGTTCCACTAGGTCGAAGTGGACCAGATCGTTGCGCTGAGCGCTGCGCTGGGTGCCGATCACCTCATGTCCGCGCGCCCGGGCGATCTCGATCAGATGTCCGCCGACAAAGCCCGATGCCCCGACGATGAGGATCTTCATGTTCCGTCCACTGTAGCGCGCAGTCGCGCCATGAAGGCCTGCACCGCCGCGGGGTCGCGCTCCTCGGGGGCCCAGGGCGGAAAAAGCGTGTCCTCGCGGCGGAATGGCCCGGTCGTCACCTCATGAAAAACCAGCACCTCGGAGCGAATCAGCAGCATGTGAAACAGTTCGGGGGCGATCCGGTAGTAGAAGAGTCCGCCCTCGCGGTATTCGCCGAGGCGCAGGGTCTCACGGATCACTCCGTCCGACTCGAACACCACCACGTCGGTACTCCCCTCCACGACGAACATCGATTCAGCCTTGCCCCGATGAGCATGAGGGCGGACGTAGGTATCACGCTCATGGACGATAAACATCTCGTGGAGCGGGTTTTCGACGCGATCGTGAGCGCACAGGCGCATCCGACGGCGGGGCACGCGCGTGGCTTCGTGTTTCAGTAGGTCCACATCCCGAGCGGCCAGCTGCACCACCGGTCCCTCGGTGGAAAAGACCTCTTCCGAGAGGCGCTTCATCCGTCCCAAGCGCTCTCTCCGATGGGGTGGCGTACCGCGCTGATGTAGTGGCAAGGGGTCCCCCAGTGGGAGCGTAAACAGTCCGCCGCCTGGTAGGCGCCCGCAAGCTCTTGTAGGTTAGACCCAGCGAGCGCGCGGTAGACCGCACCGAAATCGTCGCCCAGCGCCCGTAGTGTGGGATCCGCGGAGGTGCACAGGTAATCCTCGAGCGGTTGGGGATAGCTCACCTGCGTGATGTCGCGGGCGGAAGCGGCCCCTATCGAGTAGGCCGAGATCTGATCGGTCAGGGCGGCCACGGCGCCGATCACTGTTTCGGATGCGGGGCCACCGCTACTGGGGCGGCCCGTCAGGAAGAAGGGGAAAGCGCGACGGAATTCCGCCAGCAGCGCCTGGTGATGCTCGGCACGCGTGCGCGCAACATCCTTGTACCAGCGGTAGTGGTCCAGCAGCGACCAGCGCGGCGAGGTGGAATGGATCCCGCACCCGAGCTGGTCAAAAAGCGGGAAGAGCTCGAGATAGCTCCATAGGTAGGCTGCGGAGTAGAACGGGCAGACCAGCATGTCCTTCCACCAGGCCTCGAGCGGACGCGAAGCATTGACCTTCGCGAGATCCTCCCCGAACAGCCGCTCGGCCAGCGCCAGCGACTCAGGGCTTTCCGGATCGATGCCGCCGAGTTCGCAGGCGCGGAACAGCACCAGCCGCTTGGTCAGCTCAATGAAGCCGCCATAGCGGTCGTTGAATGTCATGGTCATCAGTCCGCCCGGCGTGATGAGTCGCACCAGCTTGCCGAGCAGCTCCTCGCGATTGGGCAGGGTGTAGAGAAAACCCTCAGCGACGACCAGAGAATAGGTTTCCGACGACGAGAAAGAGTTGAGGTCCTGATTGTGGAGTGCAGTAATTTGGCGCCCGAGATGGAAGTGTTCGAACAGCGTGCGCAGGCGCGGCAGCACCTGGTCGTTGGGTTCGACGAGGGTGAGGCGGGCGCCGGCGTGGGCCAAGACCAGCGCGTTCTCGCCCGAATTGCAGCCGAATTCGATCACCGGCTGCCCCTTGAGCAGCGCCAAGGGGATGCCGAGGTGGCGCTGATACAGATTGCGTCGCTTGGCCAGCTGCAGTTGCCACTTTTCATCGGTGTCGAGAGCGATTGGCACGGGGTTGAAGTGGCGGGTCTGATAGAACTCGAGCAGCGAATCGCTATCCATGTCGGATCTCCAGATGGCGCGGGCTGGCGGGAAGAATCGAGAAGAACTGGCCTCCGCTCTCCAGGAAGGGGCGCTGCCGGTCGATGACGGCCTCTTCGCGATCGGGGCGCATCGTCAGAAGACACCAGGTGATGCCGTGCTCGACCAGTGCACTCGACGGTAGAATCGGTAGGCGCGAGCCCGGCAGATAGAGCCCGATCTTTGGGGGGTGATCATCCGCGACAAACTCGATCAGATCGCCGAGGCCGTAGATCGAGAGAAAGGCGCAGGCGAGATGGCCGGCACCGAGCAGTGCGACCTTGCCACCCGCCTGCCGGTGCTGGGAAAGGGCGGTACGAAGCGATTGGGCACGTTCCGCAAAATGCGCGGAGTAGCGTTCGGCACGCGCGCACTCCGCCGCGGCAGTCGCTGGGGCCAGGGTGCGGGGCGTACCGAGGCGGGCGATGGCCACCAGGGAGTTTTCCGAGGCGTAGGGAAATACGCTGCTCCACACCACGTCGAGCCCATAGCCATTGAGTGTACCGATCAGTGTGGCCATTGTGAAATAGAGGGTGTGCTGTTCCCAGATCATCAGATAGTCGAGGTCGGTGAGCGCCTGCTCGCTATCGGGAACTTCGAAAACCAGATAACCGCCGGGGGCGAGCAGCTGCTTTAGGGCGGTGATGAAACGCGTGGGGGCGAAGGTGTGCTCCAAGATTTGACGACCGATGATGAGATCGCACGGGCCCCATCGGGTTCGCCAGGCGGGCACACCTTCCGGTCGGATCCTCCCCTGGATGGTTTCGAGACCGGCCCCGGCGGACAGTTCGAGATCGGTGAGCGGATCCAGCCGATGGCTTCGCGAAAAGCCGCGCCGCTGCATCCGTGCGAGTGTGGAATCGTCCTTGTCCGTCAGACCGCATAGCCGCGATTCGGGCGAGAGGCCCGGTAGTTTCGCCAGGATTTCGGCCAGGTCATCGAGGTGCGCTTCCGGCTCCAGATAGGTGATCCAGTCGTAGCGTGAAACCAGCTCCTCCACTGGAGGTGGATTCACCAGGAAGAGGAGAGCGCAGCGGGTGCACTGGCCGAGCTGTAGCGGATAGAGTGGACCCGGGTGGGTGTCAAAAGCGAGGTAGCGATTGCTGATCGGTTGCGCGCCGAAATCGATCCGCCGTACGACGCTGGATGCCTGGCATACAGGGCAGAGGTCCATCACCAACGCAGAACGTCGCATCTCGCCGCACAAGCGTCAAGAATCGGGAGTAGCGGCCGATTCAGCGATTACATGCTCCTGTTTCAACAGCTTCTACACGGGTCGGCCCTGGGATTGCACTGCTCTGCTCCGTGCGCCATGCCTAGCCTACGAACGCAGCGGAAGACGGGCACTTCGGCCCCCTCAGCCCCCACGGCCGTCGCCAAATCTGGCAGCGCAGGCGAGGGGCGGAAATGATGCCGGCCGTGTTTTTAGACCGCGATGGGGTGCTCGTCGAAGACCTGGGCCCGCTCTGTTCGATGGCCAGTGTGAGGGTGATCGAGGGAGTGCCGAGGGCGCTGCGTAGTTTGGCCCAGGCCGGCTATCGATTGATTGTCGTCACCAACCAGACCGTGGTGGCCCGGGGGCTACTTTCAGAGGCCGAAATGGCGCTACTCGAGGCGGAGATCGAAGCCCTGATCGAGCGCGCCGGCGCGCCGCAGTTCGATGGTTTTTACTATTGCCCGCACCACCCGGAGGCGACCGTTTCGCGCTACCGGATGAATTGTAGTTGCCGCAAACCCCGCGCGGGATTGCTGCTCCGGGCGGGGCAGGATCGCCAGATCGATCTCGGCAGCAGCTTCGTGGTCGGCGACCGTATGAGCGATGTTGCGGCGGGGCTGCGCGCCGGTTGCCGCACCGTGCTGGTGCGGAGCGGGCGGCATGGGGATCCGCCGATCGTCAGCCCCGAGCCACTCGATGACGAGGTCCAGCCGCACCACATCTGCGCGGATCTCAGCGCGGCGGCCGACTGGATCCTGGAAGGGAGGAGCGCATGAAAGCGATAGTCTTGTGCGCTGGCTATGGGACGCGTTTGGGCTCGCTGACGCGCGAGGTGCCGAAGCCCATGCTCGGGATCGGCGATTCGCCACTGCTCGAGCACACCCTGCGCCACATCGCCGAGCATGGCTTTCGCGAGATGGTCGTCAACCTGCACTTCCAGGCCGAACAGATCAGCTCCTATTTCGGCGACGGGTCGCGCTTTGGCATCCGGCTCCACTACGTCTACGAGCCGGAGCTGCTCGGGACGGCGGGAGCGGTGAAAAACATCGCCAGCTTTCTGCGTGGCAGCGAGCCCTTTCTGGTCCACTACGGCGACATTCTCACCAACCAGGATTTCACCGCCATGCTGGCCCATCACCGAGAACGTCGGGCTTTGGCGACGCTGCTGCTCCACCAGCGACAGAAGTCGAACAGCGTGGTGCACCTCGACTACCAGGGGCGCGTCTTGGCCTTCTGGGAGCGGCCGAGCGAAGTCCCGCTCGAGATCTCGAAGCCCTATGTTTTTTCCGGCGTCTGCCTTTGTGAGCCCGAGTTCATTGACCGGATTCCGGAGGGCCCCTGCGATCTCCCCCGCGATCTGTTCTCCCAAATGGCGGCGGGCGCACCCATCTATGGCTATGCGCTCACCGGCTATCGCTGCGCCATCGATTCGCCCCAGCGTCTCGAGGAGGCGCGACAGGCGGTGGCCGATGGAAAATTTCAACCCTATCGACGGAGCCAAGACCATGTTGCAGCCAGCGCGCGAATTTAGTGAACGCTACCTCAAGGCCGCGGCCGACTGCTTGAAGCAGCTGTCGGCGGGCGATATTGCCAAGGTCTCACGTGTGTTGCTCGATGCCTACGAGCGCGGAGCCCAGGTGTTCATCATTGGCAATGGGGGTAGCGCCGCCCTCGCGTCTCACTTCGCCTGCGACTTGGCAAAGACCGTCCTCGGCAAAAACATCGAGAGCACGAGCAAGCGCTTTCGCGCCATTTCGCTGTGCGATAACGTGGCGGTTATGACTGCGTGGGCCAATGATGTCGCCTACGAACGCATTTTCTCGGAGCAGCTGAAGGCCTTGGCCCAGCCGGGCGATGTGCTGCTCGTCATCACCGGCAGCGGCAATTCGCCCAATGTTCTCGAAGCGGTGCGGATGGCGAAATCACTCGGCCTGCATACGATCGGCTGGTTGGGCTTCGACGGCGGCAAGGCGCGCGCGCAGCTGGACGACTACATTCTTGTGCCGGTGCACGACTACGGGCTCGTCGAGGCGGGCCACGATGTCCTGGCCCACCTGATTACCGCGTGGCTGATGGCCGCCGTGGCGGCGGAGCGCAAGGCGGCGTAGGTGGATGACAGTAGTTGACCTCACAGGGTTGCCAGAAATCTGCTGCGCGGCCCGATCGCTGCGGGGGGCTTGCTCCCATTCGATGGTCTTGGGGGGAGGTCACTGCGCTCCACTGCTCAAATACCTCAGTATTCTGCGCTGCGGTGCTCGCTCCGCCTTGCGCTCGAGCCGCTCGCGACGATTTCTGGCAACCCTGTCAGGCGCGGTAGAAATTGCGATTCCAGCGGTGTTGGAGCGCACGCGTACGTTCGTCGGCCGTAAGTCTGCCGGTCGCCGCCGCCGCGACATTCATTTCTACCTGATCGATCGTGCGCATGCCGGGAATCACCGACGAAACAGCTGGGTGGCCGAGCACAAAACCGAGCGCGGCTTGGGCCAGAGTGCGATTCGGCCGCTCTAACCAGCGCAGCTGCTCGACGCGGTCGATGGTCTCACCGAGTCGGCGACCCGCGAAGTAGCGCTGGCGAAAATCGCCCGGCGGAAACTGCGTGTCCCGGCGTAGTTTTCCCGTGAGCGAACCTTCATCGAGGGGTACGCGTCCGAGTACACCGACGCCTCGCTCGAGGCAGAGGGGATAGAGCTCGTCTTCAGGGGACTGGTCGAATAGGTTGTGGATCACCTGGACCACATCGACGCGCCCTTGGCGGATCACCTCCAGCGCGCTGGTCGGCTCGTGGTCGTTGATCGAGATGCCGACGAAACGGATCTTCCCGTGGCGCTTGAGCTGCTCCATCGCTTCCCACCACTCGTCGCGATCGGCCCAGGCGGGCGCCCAGACGTGTAGCTGCAGAAGATCGATCGTCTCGAGACCAAGATTCCTCAGACTCTGCTCGCAGGAAGAGAGGATGTGCTGGGAGGGAAACACCTCTTCGAGCGGAGCATCATGGCGCGCGGGCCACTGGTAGTTCATGGGGGGAATCTTGGTGCAGACGAACAGTCCGCGGTGACGCTGGGCCACCTGTCCAACGAGGCGCTCGGAGCGCCCTTCGCCATAGACCAGCGCGGTGTCGACGAGATTGACACCCAGCTCGATGGCCCGTTCGAGGGCGCGCAGCGAGGTGGCATCGTCGGCGCCGCCCCACATCGAGCCGCCGATCGCCCAGGCACCGAAGCCCACTTCGGAGACGAGGAGGCCAGTCCTACCGAGCGGTCGCATCACCACTACTTTGTAGTGAGTCCGAAGGGCGAGGCGCCGACGTTCGAGATTTGTCCGCCATTATCGGTGGCGGGGAAGAACACCAGATTGGGATAGCGCTTGCCATCGATGAGGAGATCGAAGTAGATGGGATCAGGGCTAGCGGCGAAGTCGAAGCCATCGATCCCGGTGGTGGCAAAGGCGTCGAAGTCGATGCGCTGGCCCCCGGTGAGGGTCGCCACCGGCGAAACATAGTCGTCGAATTCTAGTGGGCAGGCCCCTTGGACACATCCCTGGGTCACGATGGTGAAGGTTCCGGTCGTCCAGACCGATCCCCAAAACTCGCGGTAAGTGCCGCTGGTTCCTCCATCGCCGGTCCAGACCAGTCGGTAGCCCCCGCTAGTATTTGCAGTGATACCGTAGCCGGCCTGGAGGCCCGCTTGGACTACGGTTGGGGTGTTGGGGAGGATGCGGTAGACCGGCGAACCACTGGGCACTGGACCGCCCGCTCCACTATGGTGGTCGTCCACGACGACCAGGCAGGCGTTACTGAAAAGGGCAAAGGCGGCGAGGGCGAGGTAGCTTCTCATCGCAAGGTCTCCTGTTTAGCGCATTGGACGGTGCCGGGGCGGAAACTATTCAACTACTGGGTCCACCCCGCTTGTAGACCGCATCCACCACAGCGGTGACCTCTTTGGCGGAGGGCGCAGCGCCGGCGCCGATTTCGAAATCCCAGGCCACGTTAGCGAGCAGACGCGCGCGGGCGCGCGGCTTGGAATAGCCGAGGCGGTAGAGCAGGGCGGCGCGGTCTTCGAGTTCCCGCCGGTACATGGCACTGCGGCCGTGGGAGGGCATTCGCTCAGGGTGCAACCAGGGAAAAGGCATGTGGGGAAGGTAGCGGCTAGGGATCAATAGGTCAATGAAGCGATCGAAACGATCGAGTCCTCTTCGGCGGCACACTGGCCATAGGCAGCCAGGCGGCCGCGGCCCGGCTGGGCGACCGAGAGCAGGGCGTAAACCGGTGAGAGTCCGCAAACGCGCCGACGGTCCTTTTCCCGGCGGATCTCCTGAAACCAGCCGGTAGCATCGCCTGCCGCCGCCCGCTGCAGCGCCGCCTGATCGCTCTGTTCCAGCGAGGAGCGATCGGCCTGAGTGAGTGGCCCATCGCCAAAACGGGGGCCGATGTGGGCGAGATCCGCACCAGCAATCCAGAGCACGCGTCGACCGGCGACCGCGCGGTGGAGCGCGCCGAGAAACCCGCCGACTTCTTCGGCCGCGGCGGGGTCATCGGCCGATTCGATAAAGTGGTGCATCGAGCCGCAGAGAATGGGCAGCACAGGAATGGAATCCATCGCGCTGCCCAGTATATGGCGCAGCCACACCGCTTGGAATTCGAGCGAATGCTCGCCGCGATGGTTGCGCTCGTCGGCCAAGAGCGCTTCGCCGCCACCGTGCTTGCGCAGTTCGTCCACGAGCGCGCCGTCGGTGGTCAGGCGGCCGAGCGGCGTGTCGTAGTGCTTCTTGGTCAGCGTAAAGGGATGGTGGATGCCATTGTGATCGGTGCCGAATAGGATGATGAGATCGGGCTGCTCGGAAGCCTCGGCGAGCGGGCGGTAGGCCCAGGCGTAGGCGGGGCCACCTCGCTGGAAATCGATGTGCGGCGCGATGATCGCTTTGGGCAAAGGGCCACTGCCCGGTTGGGGGCGGCCCGGACCGTGGGGGGGATCGTAGCACTGGTTCAGGAGCGCGATCAGCTTGTCCGCTTCCTCGGGATAGCTTTTTCCCGCATGGACCGCAGAGCGCACCTCGGCGCGGGCGAATTCGGCGAAGATTTTTGCCGCCTCCTCACGGAAGTGGGCGCTATCCAGGAGCAGCGCCTGGTCGAGCTGGGAGAGCAGACCGTCGAGCGCCTCCCGCTCAAGTCGTCGCTGGTAGCGGCGGAAGAACTCTTCGCAGATCTGGTCGCGGGTCGATTCTCCATCGCACAGCTGAATGACCGCGACGGCGAGCGGTGGCAGTTGGGCGACGTGCGGCGAGAGGCCCGAGGGGTCGCGCAGTGCCAGCATCTTTTGGTGATCGTGATCGATCGCGAAACCCTCGAGTGGACGCAGCTTGGGGCGATCCTCGTCGCTGGGTTGGCCAAGGGGCGGATTCTCCATGCGTGCGAGTATAGCCCATCTGTGGCATTCTCCGGCCATGCCATTCTTTCGTTCGGTGGAAGATGCCGAGGCGCGTCTCGGCGCGGCGAAGTACATCGCCGATCGACGCATTGCGACCGCGGTCTATCTCGCCGATCAGCTGGAGAAGCCGATTCTGGTCGAAGGGCCGGCGGGGGTCGGCAAGACCGAGCTGGCGAAGACGCTGGCATACGTGACCGGCTGCGAGCTCATCCGCATGCAGTGCTACGAAGGTCTCGATGAAGCGAAAGCGCTCTACGAGTGGGAATACCCGAAGCAGCTGCTCTATACCCAAATCCTGCGCGATAAGATCGGCGAGGTGGTGGCCGGGGCCGGTTCGCTGAGCGAGGCGGTGGAGCGGCTGGCGGTGCAGGAGGATGCCTTTTTTTCCGAGCGCTTCCTGCTGGCACGGCCGCTGTTACAGGCGATCCGTTCGCCGAAACGGACGGTGCTTTTGATCGACGAAGTGGACCGCGCCGAAGCAGAGTTCGAGGCCTTCCTCCTCGAATTGCTATCGGACTTTCAGGTTTCGGTGCCCGAACTGGGAACGCTGCGCGCGCGCGAGGTGCCGCTGGTGATCCTCACCTCGAACAACGCACGCGAGATGACCGATGCGCTCAAGCGGCGCTGCCTGCACCTCCACATCGATTTTCCAACGGCCGAGCGCGAGCTCGAGATCGTGCGTCAGCGACTACCCGGGATCGCCGCGAAGTTGTCGGCCCAGGTGGTGGCGGTGGTGCAGGCCGTGCGCGCGCTCGATCTGAAAAAGCGCCCTTCCGTGTCGGAAACGCTCGATTGGGCGCGGGCCCTGGTGGTGCTCAATGCGGGCGAGCTCGATGAGGCGCTGGCGCGCGAGACGCTCAATCTCATTCTCAAGTATGAGGGCGATGTCGAGCGCACCGAGGAGAAGCTGGGCGAGATAGTGACAGCGGCGCGTGCGAAGGCATGAAGAAAGTTCAGACCCTAAGTCTAAGGCGCCCGGCCGGAATAAACTGCGCAACTGGGCAGCCGATTCATCCCAGCTCGCCTCGTTGCTTCTCGGTCAAATACATGAAGATCCTCATCGCTACACTATACAACATTCCCGCCGCGGGAGGTCGATCGTCGATAGCGGATCATTAGCAGAGGTAGAGCCGCCAACAGGATCCCCCACCGCGGGTTGGGCCGAGCCCCCAATGTGCAACCACAGCCCTCGGGTGGCTCGGGAATCCGGTCGTGGGTGTAGCCCGGCAGACCGGTGACCTCGATCGCCACCGCCGCCTGGGTCTTTTGGCCCATCGCATCCTCCACCAGCACCCGCGCGTGGTAGCTATCACCGGCCAGATTGCTGTAGACGTGATCGATCGAATCACCCTCGACAAACGTACCATCGCCCGGCAGCCAACGAGTATGATAGGGGGGCAGGCCGCCCGCGACTTGCGCTTGTAATTTGGTGCTAAGCGGTGCCATCCCCCGCGTCGCCGTCGCGCTCGCCTGCACGGTGGGCAGCGGCGCGCTCCCCGAAGGCATCAGGGAAAAAGTATGCTGCTCGGAAACGGTTCCATCGGCCACCGCTGCTGCGGGGACCAGCCATGGCTGCGAAGCGAGATAGCCCGGTGCCGAAGCGGTAATCGCCAGCATGCAATCACCGCGCGGCGCACCCAAGGTCACCGTTCGCGGCAGTCCGCGAAGTGGCCCCGCCGTGGTCTGCGACAAAGTCACATCACTGCAGGTCACCACCGATGAGAAATAGCCGATTTTGAGCACCTCATTGGTGGTCGTATCCACTAGCCCAAGCTCGGTTGTGCTTTCGAGATCGCCGGGGATCGAGCGCCGCAGCGGCGCGCCAAAGGCGACCACGCGTCGCTCGTCGATCACGCCGTTCGGGTTGATGGCACCATCGCACAGGGTGGTGCGAACATCGCCATAGCCATTGCTCATCGTACGATCGCCAAAATGCTCCGGTTTGAGGTCGCCCTTTTCGCAGAGCAGCTTGACCTCGGCGGGCAGCGTGCCGAGCAGCTGATGGCCCTCCTTGTCGGTCGAAACATAGCCACCCGTCGGAGCGCACTTTCCCGTGAGCGGCAGGCAGGCGAACTTGCCATCCTGATTGACATCGAGCTTGAGCGCATAGGCCAACGAATGTGCTGGGCGGCCGATCGCTTCGCCGTCGCTCCAGCTGAGATTGCCATCGATGTCGTGAAAGAGCCCACGCTGCTTGAAGGAATCTTGCGCCACGTCGTCTGGCCAGCCCACGCTGGCGCGTTGATCGTAGAAGCAGGAAGCATCGACGCAGTTCTTGGCATTGAGCCCGATCCAGAGCTGCTCGACCGCAACGCCTGCGCGATGGCTATCCCAGAGCGCGCCGGCGATCGCCAGCTCTTCGTACATGCCGCAGGCTTGAAAGGGCGATTGCGGACCGTTGAGATTGATGGTCCAGGTGGGAGCCACGGCGTATAGCTCGGGCCGCAAACGATGGTCCGCTTCGGCTTTGACCGCCGTTGAAAAATATTCCGCCCACGCTTCGGCAAATGAATCGGCGCTCGACCCATTCGAGTAGCCACGATGGTTGCCCGAAC
>JAHFDT010000011.1:35637-36859 GCA_023248875.1 Myxococcales bacterium
GCCGCCCACCGATGGCAATGTGTGGCCGCCGGGCATCAGCGAGCTGGCCATCACGTGGTGGCCATATTCGTGGTACTCGACATTGTCGGGCGCGCCCGCCCAAGAGGCGTAGCTGTGCTCGACCGGAATGTGCATGTAGCCGCCCGTAGCCCCGAGCACATAGAAGGCGACGCCGATCTTCTCGGCCGCCTGCGAAAATCCGACCACCTTGATGGGGCCGAGCTGCGGCGTGGCACCCGCCTCCGGAGGAATTTGCGATAGTACCACTGGATCGAATAGCCGCTCCTTGGCAAACTGGGCCGCGCGCTCGGTGTAGTAGTAGATCTGTGCGAGGTCCGCCAGGCGATCCTCGCCATCGCCCGGCACATTGCTGGCCGTGGCCATCTGCGGCACGACGAGCGGCGCAACCGCCGCCTGGTACCAGACCAGACTGGTGTTCACGTCCTGGTAGATGACGCCCACCTGCTGTGTCTGGTCGCTGAGATAGACAGTAAACGTGCCCGGAGCGTAGAGATCGATCCCTTCGAGACAGCCGCGCTCGTCGGTAAAGCGCGGCACCATGTCGCCTTTTTTTCCCTGGTAGTACATCGCCAGATCGCGTAGCCGGTGGCCGTAGCCGTCTTCGAAGCAGACCGGCGGAGGCGGGGAGCCGGAAAAAATCTCCCAATCCGGCGGCGTTCCATCGCTGTTCGGGGGCCGGCCGATCCAGTAGAGCGTCTTCTCGTCGAAGAACGGAGCGCTGTCCTCCCAGTCGTTGGTGGTCAGGCGCTTGAGCTCACCATCGCTCGTGCCGGCGAGGTAAATTTCTGACGGCTTGGCGATGTTCTCATTCTCATGGCCCGCAATCGCGACACGCCCGTTATCGGAGATGGTCGGTGGACCTCCGTTGACCAGCGTAGCGCCGGTGAGGAGCTTGTCCTGGCCTTGATACCAGAGATGAAGCGCTACCTTGGGGTTGTAGTTGCCATGGGTGTCATTGGCATTGAACGTTCCCCACACCACGCGACCACTCGGATGGCCCGCGAGGATCGGAAGATTGCCGACACCGCTTAAGCCAAAGCCGGACGTCGCCCCTTCGTACACGGAGTGGCGCCCGTTGCCGTCGATCAGTACCAGCCGCTCGCTCCCCGTCTTGGTCGTGGTCTGGTAGAAGAGGATCCCCCCTCGCAACAGAGCCACGGGTGCTGCCGCCGTCTCGTCCTGGGCGAGCAGCGGGGCAGGC
>JAHFDT010000011.1:36869-37881 GCA_023248875.1 Myxococcales bacterium
CGTAGCGGTACTCTCCCGTGCCAGTGAATTGATAGAGCAACGTCCCATCTCGGTAACTCGAAATTCGGGTTGTCGCGCAGGAGCCGGTCGCGAGTGGATCCACGACCTTTTCGTCGATGTACAGCTGGCACGTCAGGTCCTGATCGAGCATCGGCGTGCCCAGCCAGGCCGCGCTGTCGTGATCGACCCGTGAATCAAACACGCGCACCTTGCAGCCCGTCGCGAGCTTGCGCACCCTCACGCCATCGGACAAAACCAGCGCCGTCTTGCCTGGCACGCCATTGCAGTCGTCGGTCAGGTTTTGGGTGAAGAGCACCCTGCCGGCATAGTTGCTGAGCACCGTACCACTAGGAATTAGATCGTCCGATGGTACGATCGTATAGCTGTTGCCCTGGTAGTGCCGGTAGCGATTGTGGGCCAGCACAGGACGCAGGTAGGAGCCCTCAGCAATCGCGAGCACCGCATTGGTGCCGCCCAGGGGGACCGACACGGGATAATAACTTGGAAAATTCCAGTCGAGAACAGCGAGCAGGGCCTGGCCGTGGTATGCCTCGGCTCCGGAAGCCCCATCTTTGGGACCGATGGGTTTCAGATCGGGCAGATGGCAGACACGATAGCCATCGCCGCAGTGGACATAGAGGCGGCCCTGAAACGCGGGCTGCCCGTCGAGCGGCGTTTCGTCAACGGTATCATTCGTCCATTGGTAGATGTCGGCGCTGGCAAGCACCGGCGCGAGCAGCAGGCAAACGACCCTCATCCCCAGCGGGATTCGGCTAACAGTGAGCAAGGTCATGCGATCCATCGGGGCTCCGCCGATCACATTACCACACCGGAACTCTGCTCTGCAGGAGCATAGGAAGCATGAGCCAGGGCGATCGCATCTAAATCCTTGATCATTCCGATCGGATAGAAGAAAGCAGTAGATAGAACTTTCTTCGGGAGGGTTGCCGTGATCTATACGGCAGGATGAAGCGAGCGAAGAGAGACACGGCGACGATCACGGAACAGTTTA
>JAHFDT010000157.1 GCA_023248875.1 Myxococcales bacterium
TCAGTCGCTGGCCCTGTCCTTGGTGATCGCCTCACTCCTTGGCTGCAGCAACAAGAGTTTGCCGGTGGCGATCGAAGACCTTGCCACTTTGCCCGAGTCGTCACCCGACCTGGTCTCTATGCCGCCGGATCTTGCGGCGATGGTGAACTACATGGAATTTGCAGGTGAGACGCAGCAGCTGACCAAGATCAGCTGCACCAAGGAGAACAGCGAGTATCTGGTGGGGGGCTCACTGCCGCAGGGAGGCTACGTTGCGTTGGTGTTCGGTTCCAAACCGACCGTGGACAAAAACTATCCCTGCGTCACCCTCGGAACGACACCCCAGGCCGGACAGGTAGGCGCTGTGATGATGTGGGGCAGTGCAGCTGAACTCAAAGGATGCACAGCAGGCGCTGTGGATGCCAAGATGATCGATGCCAAAGTGACCGCCTGGGTGAAGGATTTGCCGATCGATGGCAACAAGAAACTCACCGGCGAAATCAGCTGTCCTTGAGCTGGTCAGGATTCGCCAGAGCCTAGCCGCCTGGTACCGTCGCGCGAGGCGGGATCTGCCCTGGCGCCACACCCGCGATCCCTACGCTATCTGGGTGTCGGAGATCATGTTGCAGCAGACTCGCGTCGACACCGTGATTCCACGTTATGGGCGCTGGTTGGCCCGTTTCCCGACGGTGAAGGCGCTGGCGAAGGCGCCGCTCGACGACGTGCTGGCCGAATGGGCCGGGCTCGGCTACTACGCCCGCGCGCGCCATCTCCATCGTGCGGCGTGCGAGGTGGTAGAGCAGTATGGTGGCGAACTGCCCGCCGATGTCGCGGCGGTACGGGCGCTGCCGGGGGTTGGCCGCTACACCGCGGGGGCGATTCTTTCTCTCGCCTTCGGCCAGCGCGAGCCGATTCTCGACGGCAATGTGATCCGCGTGCTGACGCGGCTGCACGCCATCGATGAGGATCCACACGCATCGCCCACGCAAGAAAGACTGTGGGCACTGGCTGCAGAGCTGGTCGCCGATGGAGATCCCTCGGAGATCAACCAGGGGTTGATGGAGCTTGGCGCCACCGTCTGTACGCCGCGTCGCCCTGCCTGTACCGCCTGCCCGCTCGCTCGCCAGTGTCGTGCTCATGCCACCGGGCGTAGTGAAACCCTGCCGGCCCCTTCTCGGCCGACCCGGGTGGTGGCGGTCGAGCAGGTCTCCGTAGCGCTGGTGCGGGATGACAAGATCCTGCTCGCCAGGCGGCCACCGACCGGATTGTGGGGCGGCCTGTTCGAGCTACCGACCGACGAGCGACGGCCCGGTGAATCCCTCGATACTGCGGTGCGCCGAGTGGCCGAAGAGCGCGTCGGGCTACGCTTTGACAGTTGGCAACCATTGCCGGTGTTTCACCATGTCTTGAGCCATCGCCGGATGACCTTTCACGGCGCCTATGCTTCCGTTGATCGGGGCCCAGTGCGTCGCCGAGGCTACGATGCGCACCGCTGGGTGACACTCGAGGCTGCGCGGTCGCTGGGCATCTCTCGGGCGATGGATCGACTTCTGTCGAAATTGCCTTAAGGGAGATCTCGAGCTCACATCGCCAGGCGATGGAGCGTGACCTCAAGAGCGAGAAGCTGCCCTTCGTGTTCGCTGGCGGCCAGGTCCTGTGCCTGCATCGCTGTGCGCGCTTGGGCGACCGCTGCTGTTTCCGAGCCCAACGCTTCGAGCACGTGGGCCTTCACCTGTACAGTGAGACCGATTTCGACGAGATGGTCGATCTCGCTTTCAAAACCGATGCGCTGTTTGGTCTGTGAGGCGCGGTCGGAAATTGCTCCCTTGAGCGCCTCCTCGGCGGCAAGAAACTCATTGACCAGCCCTGTCCGTGCGGCGACCCGCTGTGCCAGTAGTTCGCGTTTGGGTCCCGTGGGTACCAGGACCAGCGCTCGCTGATGAAGGCTCGCCGTGGCAACGGCAAGCGCACGTTCGGTTTCGAGCTGGCTTCCTAAACTCTTGTCGAGCTGATCGTGCAGCTGGTCGAGCTCCTGGTCGGCCTGGTCGCGTTTCTTCACGTCGGATCCGACCGAGACGATCTCGACCTCTTTCTTGAGCAGGGCATGGAGCGCTTCACTGCGCGCCCGCTGCTGAGCCTCGAGTTGACCGAGCACACTTTCCAGTTCGGCCCGCTCCTTGTCCAATCCCTGTTCGCGCTGCGCCTTGCTGCCAAGGGTGCGTGCTTCGAGCTCCGTCAACTGGGCCTCTGCGCGCATCAGCGCCAGGATCGCCTGGCCGCGTCGCCCCCGTGCGGCCACCAGCGCATCGAAGGCTTTGGCCAGATCGCCGCCAACACGCTCGCGCTCGGCTACGAGCGGGGCGACCTGGTCGCGGCTCTTCTGCAGCGTCTGCTTAGCCAAACGGCTGGTCGGTTTTTGCTCCGCCATGGTTTTGATCAACCCCTTCTGAAAGTCGCTCATCGCCTTTTCATAGCCGGCTGCAGCCGACACGAACTGCGTGTGAGTTTCAGCCAACTTACTATCGAGCTTTTGCCATTCGCCGAGTCGGCGATCGTGTTCCGTCGGCTGGGGCGGCTGGGGCGGCGGTGCGCAGCCTACGAGGCTGAACAGCAGGAGCGCCACCGGGGATCCAGGGAAATTCATCTCGTATTCTCCTTCGCAAGGGTCAGAGCAAACGGGTGCGCAGCTGCGGCTGCATCGATCGACCCCAGGATGGCACCGAGGCTGGCGATGCGTGCGCCGAGCCGGAGTACTTCCGTCGCGCGATCTGCATCGATCCCGCCTAAAGCAAAAACCGGAACCGGTAGTGTGACCACCAAAGAGAGTGCGCCGAGGCCCACCGGAACCGTCTCCGGATGGCTCATCGTCGACCAGACCGGCCCCAAGGTGATGAAGTGGGCCCCACCTGCGACCGCCATGCGCGCCTCGGGGAGCGAGTGCGTCGACGCGCCGATCCACAGCGTCGACGAAATACGCCGCGCCACCTTGACCGGGAGTCCGTGCGTCGGCAGGTGCACACCTTCGGCCCCCACTGCCAGCGCCACATCGATGCGATCGTTGACCAGCAGCGGCGCCTTGTGGCTGCGGGTGATCTCACGCAGCCGCAGGGCCCGTTCGAAAAACGATCGACCGTCGAGCCCGCGCGCGCGCAACTGGATCGCCGTGCTGCCCCGCGGCAGAGCGGCAAGCGCCCGCTCAATCCGATGAGCCTGCACTTCATCCCCATCCGAGATCAGGTAGAGCGAAAAGTCGATCATTCGATGAGCTGGGTTTCGGGCGAGGAGGCCGCCGCGTGGAGCCGCTTGGCCATGCGACCGGACAGGAAAGCCTTGCGCCCGGCTGAAACCGCCTCCCGCATTGCCTCGGCCATCAGCACCGGATGGCGAGCGCCGGCGATGCCGGTGTTCATGAGCACCGCATGGCACCCGAGCTCCATTGCCACCGCGGCATCCGACGCGGTCCCAACGCCGGCATCGACGATCACCGGGATCTTCGCCGCCTCCAAGATGATGCGCACGTTGTGGGGATTACGGATGCCGAGTCCCGAACCGATCGGTGCCGCCAGCGGCATCACCGCAACGCAGCCCGCCTCTTCGAGCTTGCGCGCCATCACGGGGTCGTCGTTGGTGTAGGGCAACACCGCAAAGCCCTCTTTGACCAGCTGCCGAGCGGCACGCAAGGTCTCTTCGGCATCAGGGAAGAGCGTTCGTCGATCGCCAATGACCTCGAGTTTGACGAGCTCACTCATACCGAGCTCACGCGCCAAGTGGCAGGTCCGGATCGCCTCTTCGGCGGTGTAGCAGCCGGCCGTGTTGGGCAGGAGCTGGTAGCGCTGGCGGTCGACCGCATCGAGGAGCGAAGGGCCTTGCGCACTCAGATCGAGGCGCCGTAGCGCGACCGTGACGATTTCGGCTCCCGACCGGTCGAGCGCCTCGCGGGTCTCGTCCAGATCTTTGTACTTGCCCGTGCCGACGATCAGGCGAGAGGTGTAGTGCCGTCCTGCGAGAACCAATGGATCGGCCATCAACCTCCTCCCACGAAGGTCACCACTTCAATTCGGTCGCCGTCATGGAGAGCGGCAGTCGCATAGGTGGCGCGCGGAACCACTTGGCGATTGCGCTCCAGTGCGACACGTGTGGCGTCGATCCCCATCAGCTCCAAGAGCTGGGCCACTGTGCATCCCTCGGGAATTCGGCGCGATGCGCCATTGACGCGGATGTTCCACTCCACAGGGCGCAACCTACCACTACTATGACAAGTCTGTCAGCCCTTCGTGGGCGGTGTGACGAAGATTGCACCCCGCCGCTTGAGGAGGACCGCAGAACTCAGGCGGTTGCGGCGGGCGACGCTGGCATTGGGCTTGCTCATTAGGGGAGCATAGCTGGAGGAACTAATGATTGCCCAGTCTCGGCCTTTCGCGCTGGTCACCCCCAGGGAGGAGTATCGCCTCGAGCAGTACCGGTTGGCGCTCGCGCAGTCCACGCTATTCCACGGACTCTCGACGCAGGCGATCGACGATGTGCTACGCCGCTGTCAGGTGCGCCATCGCGCTGCCACCGCGAAGTTGGTGGAGGAGGGCGAACCCGGCGATTCAGTGTTTGTGATCGTGGAGGGGAAGGTGAGGGCGGTGCGCTCGCGCGACAATGGGCAGGAGCTGACCTTGGCCTCCCTGGGGCGCGGGGATTTTTTTGGCGAGTTGGCGCTGCTCGATGGGCGGCCGCGGGACGCCGATGTGGTCGCCATCGAGCCCACTACCGTGCTGGTACTTACCCGCGAGCACTTTGCTGCCCACCTGCGCAGCCATCCTTTGACCGCGCTCAACCTGCTCACCGAGATGGCGCAGCGGCTGCGCCAGGCGAATGAGACCATTTCGGGGCTCGTGCTCGAAGATGTCAATGGTCGGCTTGTGCACACGCTGGTGAAATTGGCACGCGCCGAAGGACCCGCCGGTCCTCACGGGCTCACGCTCTCACGTCGGCCGACGCAGCAAGATCTCGCTAGCATGGTGGGTGCCTGCCGCGAGACCGTCAGTCGCACGCTGACTTCGCTGATCCGTCGTGGGCTCATCATTGCGCGCGGTCGCTCCCTGGTACTAACGCCCGCGCTCCTTACCAAGTAAATAGGGTCGCATTGATGCGTGCTCATCCGTGATCCTTCGTCAGCCGCTGCGGTGCCTGCTCACATACAAAACGTATGCTCCGCGGGCTTCTCGCGGCTTCCTCGGCTGACGAATGATCACGCATCACTGCAACCCTATTTAGCAGCTTCTTCCAGGGTGTCCTGGGAGGGTGGTAAGATCCTGTGCTTGGGCCAAGGCGACTCAGAATATCTCCGGGGACTCAGCCGGGCCATGGCTGGCGATGGTGCCGCTGCAATCGAACATTTCGAGCGGAGCTTTGCTCGCAAGAGCGATGGGGCGACGGGCGCCAATCTGCTCCAGTGCTACATCGACGCAAAGCGGTTCAAAGAGGCCAATGCGCTGAGTGCCAAGCTGCTCACCGACTGGCCGGACAATCCGGCGGTGCTCGGCTCGGTAGCGCATCTCGCTGAGCAGCAGGGGCAACCCGCGGTCGCCCTTTCGCTCCTCCGGGATGAAAGTATCGATCTCGATGCTGCGAGTGCCGTCTACCCCTTCTATCTTCGGCTTCTGGTCGAGAATGGCCGTTTTGAGGAGGCGCTGCAGGAGGCCGATCGCGGCTTCAACTCGCTCTGGAGGATCGAGGCTTCCATTTCCCGCGGGTTGTCGCTGCTGCATTTTGGCGACGATCGACAAGCAATCGCCTGCTTGCGCCAGATCGATTTCGAGGAGTTTCGCGAGCTGCTCGGGGAGTGGGCGCAAGCGCTCCACAACACGGGGATAGCTCAAACCGTAGCGGCGCTCCTCGATGGCGCCATCGCTCGGAATCCCGATGAGGATCTGCTGCGTCGGGTGCGGGAGAGTTTATTGAAGTCTCCAGCGCCGCTCCTGCGGGGATAAGACAGCCGGTCGCCAACTTGACCCGCATGGGGGGCCGGCTTAGGCTCGCACTATCTATCACGTCCTCGATATTCGCACCGACATCCGCCCGACGGTGGCAGAGATCGATCTGGGTGCGCTCAAGCACAACGTAGCGCTGCTCGCTGCCCGGGTTGCACCGGCTCGTCTGATGGCGGTGGTCAAGGCCGATGCTTATGGCCATGGCGCCATGGCCTGCGCGCGCTCGCTCGAACCCGAGGTGTGGGGCTTCGCCGTTTCGCTGGTCGAAGAGGGGGTCGAGCTGCGGCGCGGCGGCATTGAGAAGCCGATCGTCGTCCTGGGCGGTGTCTACGGTCGTGCCCATCCAGATGTAATCGCCTACCGGCTGACACCGGTGGTCTGGCAGCCGGATGACCTGGTCCGCTTCGCTCGCGCGGCGGATGAGCTGGCGGCAGGTCGGGTCGGCGTCCACCTGAAGGTCGACACGGGAATGGCGCGCCTTGGGGTTCGTCCCGAGGGGCTGCCGGCGCTGTGCGAAGCGGTCGATCGCACGCCCGGGCTATCGGTGACGGGCCTGGCCACTCATCTCGCCGAGGCGGATGGGCCAGACGAGTCGGCGACGCGGGGCCAACTGGCGGCATTCGGGCGAGCGTTGCAGATCATCCGGTCGCACTACCCGGACGATCCCCTGCTGCTCCATGTCGCCAACACCGCGGGCGGGTTGCGTTTTGCGGGCGCGCGTTTCGACCTGGTACGTCCTGGTTTAGCGCTGTTTGGCGGGGTCCCTTCGGGTCACATCGATGGCGATGGGCTCGAGCCGGTGCTGCGCTGGCGTACGCGGATCGTGGCGCTACGCGACATCGCACCGGGGGATCGGGTGAGCTACGGCGGGCTGTTTCAGGCGGCGCGCCAGACCCGGATTGCCACCATTCCGGTAGGCTATGCCGATGGCTACACGCGCCGCCTGACGGGCCAGGCCCAGGTGCTGGTCGCGGGCCGTCGGTGTCCCGTCGCTGGTGCGATCACCATGGATATGGCGATGGTGGATGTCACCGAGGTGCCGGCGGAGCTCGGTGACGAGGTGGTGCTGATCGGCCCGCAGCGCGGCGCGACCGGCAGCGACCGTATCCGGGTGGAAGAGCTGGCCGCCTGGTCGGGCACGGTCGCCTACGAGATCTATTGCGGCATTTCCAAGCGCGTACCGCGTGTCTACCTCGATCATGACCGAAGCTGATTCGCTGCTGGAGCGGCTGGCCCGCGTTGCTGATCTCCTCTGGCGGCCGCTTTGGGGGGGGCTGGATCTGGCGGGGCGCCACCTCATTCTCTTCGGGCAAGTGCTCTTTTGGGCAGTGCGCCGCCCCTTTCGCGGCCGTGTGTACCTAGAGGCGATGCAGTTCATCGGTGTCGATTCACTGCCGATCATCGCGCTGGTAAGTCTGTTCGTCGGCATGGTCTTCTCGCTCCAGTCGGTCCATGCCTTTCGTCAATTTGGCGCAGAGGCCTACATCAGTTCGACGGTGGCCATTGCGCTGACTCGTGAGCTCGCACCGGTCTTCAGCTCCATCGTCATCGCGGCACGGGCTGGTGCGGGAATGGCGACCGAGCTCGGGTCGATGCGTATCACGGAGCAGATCGATGCCCTGGCCACGCTGGCCGTCAACCCCGTGCACTATTTGATCGTGCCGCGTGTGCTCGGCGCGATCGTCATGGTGCCACTGCTCACCATGGTCTTCATGTTGATCGGAATGGTCGGCGCCTATTTCGTGGCGGTGACGCTGCACGGCATCGACCACGGCATCTTTCTCGAGAACGTCCGCTGGTTTCTCGACCGTAACGACATCTGCCAGGGGCTGGCCAAGGCCACAGTTTTTGGGGGTGCCCTATCGCTCATCGCCTGTTTTCAGGGCTTCTATGCCTCGGGAGGGGCCAAGGGCGTCGGCGTGGCGACGACTCGAGCGGTGGTCGGGAGCTTCGTCACCATTTTAGTGCTCGACTATTTTCTCACCGATATTTGGCTATCCGTCTTTACCAAGCCGAGAATGTAAATCCATGCCATGGCAGCCGCCGCCCGAGGATCCGGCTTTGCGCAGTGACCGCTTCGCGATCCGTCTGCGCGGGCTCGAAAAGGCCTTCAACGGCCACCCGGTACTACGCGGTACGGATCTCGATATCGAGCGGGGCAAGATCAATACTATCATTGGCGGGTCGGGGCAGGGAAAGTCGGTCCTGGTCAAGCACGTGATCGGCCTGCTCAAACCCGATCGCGGCCATGTTTTTGTCGATGGAGTGGACATTCCATCGCTCGCGGAATACGACCTCAACCAGATCCGACGCAAGTTCGGTATGCTGTTTCAGTATGCGGCACTCTTCGATTCGCTGACGGTGGCTGAGAACATCGAGTTCCCACTCGTTGAGCACAGTTCCCTGGATCGTGCCGAACGTGCTCGCCTGGTGCGTGAGGGGCTGGCTTCGTTGGGGCTCCCCGAAAGTCTGCTCGAAAAATATCCGGCCGAGCTTTCGGGGGGGCAGCGAAAACGCGTCGGACTGGCCCGCGCTTTGGTGCTCAAACCAGAGATCTTGCTTTATGATGAGCCCACCACCGGGCTAGATCCCATCGCTACCCAAAACGTCGACGACATGATCCGCGATATCTCCCAGCAGACCCGCGTCACCTCGGTGGTCATTTCTCACGACATGGCCTCCACCTTTCGCATCGGCGATCGCATCTCCATGCTCCACGAGGGGCAGATCATCGAGAGTGGTTCACCCGATGAAATTCGATGTTCGCGCGATCCCGTGCTGCGGCGGTTCATCGAGACCTCGGGCGCCGTTCAGTTGGAGCCACTATGAGAGAACAGATGAATGCGGGACTGAAGGTGGGGGTGACGGCGCTCGGGATTGCCGCCGCCAGTTACTTTGCCTTCAAGTTCGTCAGCAAAGGGCTCAAGGGCGAAGAGGGATACCAGGTATGGGCGCTCTTTCGCGATGCCGGGGGGCTGGTCGATAAATCGCGCGTGCAGGTGGCGGGCCTCACGATTGGCGAGATCGGACGGCGGCGGCTTCAGGGAAGTTACGCGCGCGTCGATATCAAGGTAAAGCCCGATACCGTGCTCTGGTCGAATGCGACGATCTACAAGAAGAGCGCGTCGCTGCTCGGCGAGTTTTTTCTGGACATCGACCCCGGTACGCCGGAGTCGCCCGATCCGCTGACGCAGAAGATGATGCCGAACCAACTCATCAATGGTTGTGTCGAAGCGACCCACCGCGAAGACTGCAACCAGATCAAGAATGTCGTGGAGGCGATCACGACCACGGAAGTGCTTACGCAGA
>JAHFDT010000298.1 GCA_023248875.1 Myxococcales bacterium
TCCACGTTTCGAGCGGCGCGGCGACGATCTGATCGTTGACCTGGCCCTGAGCTTTCCGCAGCTGGCACTGGGCTGCAAAGTGAAGGTGCCGACGATCGATGGGGAGCAGGAGATCGAAATTCCCGCGGGGACGCCGTCGAACACAGTCTTTACCCTGCGTAGCAAAGGCGTGCCCCATCTGGAAGCGCGGGGGCGGGGCGATCTGCATGCCCGGGTGCGCGTGGAGGTGCCCAAGGAGCTGAGTTCGCGCCAGCGCGAACTGCTCGCGGCGCTCGACGCTACCTTCAAAACGCAGCGGCAAGATTCCCAGGACGACGATGGAAGCGAGCGGGGATTTTTCGGCCGGCGCCGAAAGAAAAAGTAAATTGTAATCGAGCCGCGTTCCGGTCTAAAAATCAGCCCTATGAGCACTGTTGCGGCACGAGCACGCGCCATCTCCAGCAAGCAGGTGATGTCGATTCTAGGCCTGGTGCCACTCGGCGCCTATGTGGTCGCCCATCTGTGGACCAACATGTACTCGCTCGGTGGACCCGAAGCGTTCGACCGGCGCCTCGCTGAGAGCCGCTCGAGCCCCGCCTTTATCCTGCTCGAGGTGTTCGGTCTAGGGCTGCCGATCGTGGCGCACGCCTGGCTCGGCCTGCAGATACTTCTGCGTATGCGCCCCAACAATGTGAACTATCCGGCGCTGCGCAACTTGAAGTATCTCTTGCAGCGCGTGTCCGCCGTCGGCGTGTTACTGTTCTTGGCGGCGCACGTGATCAAGGCGCGCATCATGCCGGCGATGGCCCACACCACCGAGAGCTGGCAGGGCATGCACGAAGCCCTCTCGGAGATGCCGACCTTTACCGTGTATCTGCTCGGTCTGCTGGGCGTTTCCTACCATCTCGCCAATGGGGTCTGGGGTTCGGCGCTCACGCTCGGGCTGACGGTGACCCCGGAAGGGCAGCGGCGGATGGAGTGGTTTTCAGGGCTGTTCTTCGGGGTGCTCGTGCTGATGTCGGGGTTGGCGCTGTATGGCTTTCGCCCTTTTCAGATGTAGGTGCTACAATTAATGGATGAATAACGCGCGTTCTCGACGGGCGAACGCAGTCACCCGAGTGGTACAAGCCAACGATAATGCGGCGGGTGAGTGGGTCGACTATTTCACCTGCGTCCCGTTCGAAGAACGGTTTGCCTTCGCTTGGCAGTTGAGTCTCACGCAGTGGAAACTTTCGGGGGCGCCCCTTGAACCAGGGCTTTGCCGATCTGTTGCGGTCATTTCTCGATGGTGAAGTTCGATTTCTCGTAGTCGGCACCTATGCATTGGCGATCCATGGCTACCCACGCGCGACCGGTGTTCTAGATCTCTGGATCGATGCGACTCCAGAAAATGGAGAGAAAACATATCGTGCTTTGGCGCAGTTTGGTGCACCGCTTGCCAGGCTTGCAGTGGCAGATCTTTCCATGCCGGGCATCATTTTTCAAATCGGCGTAGCGCCGTTTCGTATTGATATTCTGACCGTTGTCAGCGGCCTCGATTTCGCCGAAGCCTGGCGCAATCGGATCGAGGGGAACTTCGAGGGGCAGACCTTTCCAGTGTTCGGGAGCGCGGACCTGCTAAAGAACAAGCGCGCTACCGGACGGCCGAAGGATCAGGTGGATGCAGACGCACTGGAGATGATCTTGAAAATTGCTCCTGTTGAGAGAGCGCCTAAATAGCGCGTCATTTTCCCTCCTTCAATGGGAAGAACAACGGCAGCTCGAGCTGGGGATCTGTTTTCTCACTGTGATACAGCCAGTGGTAGGCAAAATAGCTGGAGAGTACACGCTTCGTGTACCCGCGGGTTTCGTCGAAGGGGATCGATTCGATGAACTCATCGAGCGTGGTGCCGGCGGGCACCTTGCCCAGCCACTGGGCGATTCGGTGTTCGCCCGCGTTGTAGGCGGCGATCGCGAGTGCGGCGGCGCCATGGTATTTCTTCCATAAGAAACCCAGCTCGCGCGCACCGATGGCGATATTGATGACCGGGTCGCGCAGCGCCTCGCGCGTATAGGGGAGTCCATTGGCAAAGCGTCGGGCGGGCGCCTGGGTGAGCTGGGTGAGCCCGACAGCGTTGGCAAAGGATTCGGTGAGCGGATCGAAGGCCGACTCTTCGCGGATGATGGCGAACTCCAGGGCTGCGGGTTGGCCGGTCTTGGCGGTCTGTTCGAGCACCAGATCGGCGTAGCCGCGCGGATAGGAGAGGTGCCAGCGCTTGGCGTTCTCTCCCACGGGCCAGTGGGTGGCGTAGCTCGTGAGCGAATGGCGTGGAATGCGATGCGAAAGGGCAAACTCGCCGGCACGTTCGTACAGTACCGCGAGCAGCCATGCGCGCTCTTCGGTGGCAGCAGCGATCGGCACGCCCGTGAGCTGCAAATGCAACCCGAC
>JAHFDT010000158.1 GCA_023248875.1 Myxococcales bacterium
TGGCCGAGTCGCTCGGGCTTGCGTTACCGCTAGTAGCGCTGCGCCCTCGCTCCTTGCCCTCGGGCGAAAGCTCTTCGCCATCTTCCGATCCATCCGGGTGACCGCCGCTCTGGTCGGCGCTCTTTCGGGCTGTAGCTGTGATCGGCAGGTGCTGCTCGGCCGACTGGACGACCTCGGCCCCGCTGACGCGCCTCGCCAGAATGGCTGCGGCGATCAGGATCCCACCTGCATAGGCCTGACCCTCGGCGCCCCTTTTCCGCTGCAGGGCGACCAGCCCGGCGATCCCAACGAAAGCGACCGCGGCCTCGAGCGCGATCCGATGGGCTACCTGCAGCTCGGCACCAAGAGCGGCGCCTTCAACTTCCTGTGGATCGCCAATAGCAACGATTGGCAGAGCGGCACCGTCTCGAAGCTCGACTCGCGAGCGGTCAAGGAGGTCGCGCGCTACCTGAGCGTCACCTGCTACTCCAACCCCGAGGGGAGCCGCGCCGCCTGCGACGGCACGGTGGGATGCTGCTCGCGCGATGACCAGGGCCGCTACCTGGCGCGCCTCGCCAAACTGCCCGAACCGTGGCACCAGCCGGTGCAGACTCGCGACAACAGTCCGTCCCGCACGGCGGTGGATCTCAACGGCGACGTCTGGGTGGCCAACCGCGCCTTCTCCGGGCAGTCGTCGGTGACCAAGATCGCCAACGACGAGGCCGACTGTGTCGAGCGCAATGGCGCACCGGGGCTTCAGACCTCGAGCGATGTCAATGGCGATGGTCTCATCGACACCGACTGCAACCAGAACGGGAAGCCCGATGATCTCGGCGACCTCCCGGGATCGCCCTGCAAGAATGGCCAGGCGCAGGAGTTCTACGGTCTCGACGACGAATGCATTCTCTTTACCACCCACCACAATCTTCCCAATCAGTGGGGACGGCCGCTGACGCTGGCTCGCAACTCGATCGATAGCGGCCCCTCGGACGCCTGGGCGGGCGGCTACAACAACGGCCGCTTTTTCCGCATCAGCGGTACCGACGGCCTCCTCCGGGCCGAAGCCCAAGTGCAAAAGGGCGCCTATGGCGCGGCGGTGGATCGCTCGGGCATCGTCTGGGTGGCGCGCCTCGGCGCGGGGATCGACTATTTCGACTCGGCGGCGCCTGCTGCCACGGGCACCGCGCGCATGCCAGTGCAGTTTGTGGTTTCGAGCTACGGGATCTCGCTCGATCCCGACCAGAACATCTGGACCGGCGGCTGGGGCAGCGGCCATGCCTACCGCTACACGCCCGATCGAGCGAGCTTCGCCAGCCTCGGTCAGGGCTACTGGACACAGGTCGCCTCACCCGGTGAGAGCGCGGGCGCGGCCGGCAACGGTCGTGGCATCGCCGCCGACGCGCGGCTCCCCAACTACTTCGTCTGGATGACCCGCGATAGCGGCTGGGTAGCGCGCATCGAGGGTGCCCTCCTGCCCAAGCCGGCCGGCAGCGATCTCCTGCTGTCCGGCACCGGCATGCCGGCCGTGCGCGTGGCCGGCACCAGCACCATCGGCGTCGGCGTCGACACCGATCAGAATATCTGGGGCATCAGCCACAGCGGCTCCGTGGCCACGCGCATCCGCACCGATGGGGCCGGCACCATGACGCCCCCCGATCTCACGAGCGGCGTGCCCGGCGCCGGCTGTCCGGCGGGCGATCGCTGCGGGCTTCGCTATGTACATCCCGGCGGAACAGCCAACCCCGAGCCCAACCCCTACACCTATTCCGATTTCACCGGCTTTGGGCTACGCAACTTCACCCGGCCGAGCGGCAGTTTCACCTACAATTTCCAGGGCTGTTCGCCCAGTCAACAGAGTCGATGGATGGCGCTCTCCTGGAAGGCGGACGTACCGCTGAACACGGCGCTGACCGCGCGGGTGCGCTCCGGCCCCACCCCCAAGCCCGACAACAAATGGGGCCCATGGACCGGCCCGCTAAAGAGCTCCCCCGCTCAGCTACAGGGGACCCTCGCGCCCAATCCTGCGCCCTACCTGCAGGTGGAATTCAACTTCGCCTCCCTCGACCGTTCGGCGACGCCCAAGCTCAAGAGCTTCACGGTGCATCGAGAGTGCTTCGTCACCATTCAGTGAGGGCGCAGCTCGAAATTCCACTGCACCAGCGCACTCACGTAGTACTGGGTAAAACCGACCCGCGGCTGGGCGAAGGCGGCTTCCGCAGCGGTCGGGTCGGTCAGCGGCAGATCCGCCTCGGCAATCAGGCGGAGCTCGAAAGCGCCGAGAATCAGCGCGAATTCCGCCACCGCATCCAGCTCCGAAGGGAGGAGCGTGCGCCCACCCGCCTCCTGGCGATCCGAAAACGTGTTGGCCTCGCAGCGCAGCGCCAACCAGGGCGCGGCACGGATCTCGCCGCGTGCGACGTAACGTAGCAGCGCCAATCCCGTGTTGTCGGGGCGCGCACTGTAGCTCGGATTGTAAAGAAACCCGCCGATGGCGAGAGACAGCGATAGCCGTTCGCCCTGGTAGCCAAGCCGCGCCATGCCATCGACATAGCTCTGCGAGTAGTTACGACCCCGATCATCGAGCGGCCCATCGTGCTCGAAATGGATTCCGAGCCCCAGCCCTAACCCATGGGGAAGCGGGAGGTAGGTCAAGATCCCGAGAACATGGTCCCATTCCGAAAAGCCGACGGTGTCCCGATCGACGAACAGATTGGCATCGTAGGAGAGCGTGAGCCAGCGGTCGTAGAGGTCGAGATCGAGATGGCTCCCGAGGCGCAAGAGCGCCAGGCCGCTGTTGTTGGGGCGCGCGGCATAGGTGGGATTGTAGAGAAACGGGCCGAGAAAAACGTAGCCCGTGAGATTCTGGGGGCTGCGGCTGTCCGGGCGCCGCGACTCCCCCTGCTTGTTGAGCGCCAGAGTGTTGGCCGAAAGGAGGAGGCACAGTGCCGCTATGCGCGACGGGAACATATTTCGTGCGTGGCTAGCGATGGCCGGTTGAGACTTCCACAGCCGTCGAACGTTATCCAATCGCGGTGTGAGGGGGCAATTACTTTATTTCTTCCCGCTGGTGAACTTCGCGGCTTCTTCGTCGGTTTGCGGCCACGTTTCTTCGTGAGCGCCGATAGCGCGCTGCGATCACGTTGCCTCCGCCAATCGGTGAGGTGCGGCGACCACAGCCCCTTGCGTCGGAGCAGCGCACCAATCTCGCCTGGCTCCTTGCACGCCTCAACCTCTTTCAGAATGCGCCGTTTGTATTCGGCGCTGAAATATCGTCGCTTCGGCACCACGTCCACCATGGGAGTTGACGTCTGGCCTTGAGCGAGGCGCTTCGTCGCGCACACCGACCGGAGTGATCGGGTTTATGGCTGATCTGACCCGCGTGGTTGAAATCGTGCAACTCGCTCCTGAACAAGGCGATGTCTCGGTGCCAGAACCATCGCGCCTCCGATAAGTGCGGCAACTATCGACACCCAATAGACGGGAATGAGTCCATAGAGCGCCCATCTCTTTCCAAAGTATGCGAGCACTCCGGCAGCCGCGATGAACACTCCTCCCGCTGCGCGAATCTCTCCAACGGCTGCCGGCCGAGGCGCATGAATTTGAAGTTTCCGGTTCATCAACAAGCTGAGCGGAAACAAGAGCAGCGCTACCAGCACCAGGCTGGCGCAAACGATCACGCCGGTGCGGGAGTTCGTGGCGCCACAATACGTGCAGAGGTGTCGTACGTTCGGCGAATGCAGAGTCATGCCCGCATCAGCCAGCCTGTCCCGGGTTCGCTCACGCAGTGATGAGAAAACGCCCACCAGTGGGCGACTCGATTCCGCACGACAATCGATATATTGTTCGTAGTCGGCGACAGCAAGAACTTGTCCTGAACGGTCCAACACCGGCACAAAAACAGACGGTCGCCGTAAGGCATCAACGAGCGCAGCGTCGCAGTCGAGGTGCATGTCCTCAACACGAGCGTAGACCTTGTCGCTCTCCGAGCGCGCCACGGCATCGGCCAACGAGAAGGTCAGCGGTCCTGCTTCGTACCGCTGGAGATCTTTCCAGGCGCCATGCCCTAGGTAGGCAAAGCCGCAGGCAGCCACGCCCCGAAGAGGGCGGCAACCCAAGGCTTCCGTGCGAAAAGAGAGATCAGCCACATCACACGAACCCCATGCCATGGGGCGCCAAAATCCTCAACCGCAATAGTATTGTCCTCGGTTCCATTTTCGTTCCCCATCCGTTGGGCGCCATACTGACTCTATGGGAACAGGAGGCGAAAACCTTCATAACCATGACGGCGTCGATCAAGCGGTGCAGCACCACCTGCCCCGTCCGTCCCGTCCTGCTCTCCAGCGGCTGGTGTGATCCCCGGTCGTCGGTGGTCATGCTGCGATGGCCTCGTGCCACCCCTGCTGCCAGCAGTCCTTCGCCCAGCCATTGGCGCGGATGGCGAGTAGGCCGAGCATGAATTTATCATCGACGGATTCCAAACTGCACCTGGAACCTTCCGTCGGTTTTGGGGAACGTAGCGGTGGGAGCTCTTGGCTTCGGTCGAGCCCCTGCCGTTGCGTTGCAAAGGAGCCAGCTCCTGGCCGTTACGCAGGCCTGGGTAGCGGCCAGGGAGCAAAATGGATCCACTGCTCGTTCGAGCGGCTGGCGATGGTGACTGGCATTGTGGAGGACATAATGAACCGCGTGCTTGACCTCGCTCGGCGTCCTCAGCACATGTTCGTGGTAGCGGTCGGCAAAGACGCGGCCCTTACGGCCCATCACCGCGTTGAGCCCTTTGGCGAGCCGAATCGCGATCCCCTGCAACCCACGCGATAGAGCTCGACGATCGTTCCCTTCGCAGACGAGATGAAAGTGGTTGCGCTGTACCGAGAAGTGGACGAGGCGAAAACCGAAGCGGTCGCAGCCCACGCCGAAAGCGCGCTCGATGAAGCGAAAACAGCGCCGGGTCCGCAGATTCCAAACCTGCGGTCGGACGCGCAGGGTGATGTGAACCGGCAAGTGGCGATTCAGGCTCGGCCGCCGCAGATGTGAGACCCCCGATTGCGCTCCCGCAGGTTTTCGACCCGCCCCCATACGTGCTCCACCGCGTTTCGGAAGCCGGAATGCCAGCCGAGTCGCCATCCGATTAAATATATGCTAATTCAAATTAACCAATGGGTCAAGGTGTTTTCGTGGACGTTGCCCCTCTGACCGTTGAACTTGAAAGTTGAGTAGCGGCGAGTTCCTGGCCGGCCGCGAATGCAGATGGAACCCGTGCCACTGGCCCGGGTTTGGTCGCTATTTGGCGACTCGACCCTCCAAGGAGGACGCAGATTTCTCAACTGCGCGGAGCGCGTCCTCGTCATCGGTTACGAAGGCGACGCCCTTGAGTGTATCGGCCGACCATGAAATTCATACTGCAGGGATGTAGCCGATGCACGACTCACGCTGCGCGTCCAGAGAGTTGAAATCCTGCTCGAGGCCCGCCGACGTCGATTTACGCGTGTAGACCGCGCAGCGCTTCATCGCGAGCGCGCCTTCTCGATTCTTCGCCCCGAGCCGAGCCTATCAAGCCGTTCCGCGCAGCACGATCGAGTCGGCGAAGCCGGCGAGCGACTCCTCGCGCACGTCGGCCAGCCCGGCCGCGCGCATGCTGCGATGCAGCAATTCCGGCGGGTGCACGTCGCCGCCGTCGGTGTAGATCGCCATGCCCAGCGCGAACAGCACCGCATCGGCCGGCCCCGAGCGATCGGCGGCGATCCTCAGGTCCTTGACGAACAGCCGCCCCCCTCGCCGCAAGAGCGACGCCACCGACGACACGATCCGCGCCGCGTCGCGCGCCTCATGCAGGTGCAGCACGTTGCACAGGATCGCCGCGTCGAAGCGACCGCCCTCGACGCAGCGCCGGCGCTCCTCGGGCGAGGGTGCGCGCAGGTCCGCGGCCAAGGCGACCGCCCGCCGCGACAGGCCCGCGTCGACCAGCACCTGCGCTGCCGCCGGGCACACCGCTGCCGAGTCGACGATCACCGCGCGCGCCGACGGGTGGGCGCGCAGGTAGGCCAGGGTGTAGGCGCCCAAGCCGCCGCCAGCGTCGAGCAGCCGATCGACCGGACCGATGAGGCGGGCAAGCGCGCATCCCGGCGCCGCGCCCGCGCGCAGCAGATGCCCATGATAGCGCTCCTGCTCGTCGGTGCTGAGGGGCGGCAGCGGGTGGTCGGCGCGCAGCACCTGGCAAAGCCGCGCCCAACCTTCACCGTCGGGGGCCCTCCGCGCCATCGAGAACGCCACGTCGTGCAGCGCTGGTCCGACCCGCCACCGGGCGGCTCCTGCCGATCCGGCCGACCCAGTCGAGCTGGCCGATCTGGTCGCACGCGCATGCTCATCGCTGGCGCGCTCCGGGCGCGGTCGGCCACCGAGGCGCTCGACCACGCTATCGAGCGCGAGCGCCTCGAGCAGACGCAGCAGGCGCCGCGGCGCCACCGAGAGATCGCGGGCCAGAGATGCCACGCTCCGGGGGGACGCGCGCGCAGCAGAAAGCGCGTTGAGCAGCCCGATTTGCTGCGCTGCAGCATGGGCCAGATCGAGCAGGGCTCGCCGCTGCGCCGGGCTCAGCCGGAACGCCTCGTCCAGCGTCGGGTCCTCGGGTGCGCGCGTCACGTGCCGACTCAACGGATCGTGAAGTCGAACGGGTAGCTGCCAAAGGTCGCGGCCGGTTGCGGCGGCATGCGCCACGACGAGACCAGCCGCACGAGGCCGGCCGCCAGCCCGGCGCCGCCGGGGGTGCCCCTGAGCGTGTTGACCGAGGCCGACGCGAGACTGACGCTACCGTCGCGCCCGAACTGGAACGCGACCTCGACCCGACCGGACGGGCGCGCCTGCGCCAGGAACGCGCGCTCGTAGCAGGACACGGCGTCGGCTCGTAGGCGTTTCGAAGTGCATGAACGCGCGCTGACCTCTCCCTCGACCACGCCACCATCGTGCTCTCCGAGCCCCCCAGCGTCAACTTCGGCGCGTCCGGCAGTACTCGAGGTGATCTGCGACGGTGCAGTACCTACACGTCTGCCTGACGGCGCTGTGTCGTCATCGAAGAGGAGTGTTTCTCGAAGGGCGGGTGCGCTACTCGAACTGGCTTGCGGGCTCGCGATCGTCAAGCATCTGGTACAGGCCCACAGCGGCGAGGTATCCGTTCGCTCGATGGTGGGCGTCGGCAACAGTTTTGCCATTTCGCTACCCGTGCGATAGTGTCGAGTTCGCTATGATTCGACTGCTACAGATCGCCGTGCTCTTACTTCCCCTTTGTGCTTTCGCCGGAGCGGGTGCGCCCCAAATCCCGGAAGGATCCGCCGGAGCGCGCGCCGCCTTCGATCTCGGCATGAAGCACTACAATGTGGGCGAATATCGCGCTGCGCTCGATGCCTTTCGACGCGGCTATTTCGCCAAGCCTGATCCGGTTTTTCTCTTCAATATGGGGCAGTGCTACCGCCAGCTCGGTGATCCCGAGGCTTCCGCGCGGCAGTATCGAGCCTATCTGCGCGAGATGCCTCGCGCCGAAAATCGTCACGAGGTAGAGGGCTTCATCGCCGCCGCAGATGCGCAGCTGGAAAAACGCGCCGCGAATGCGCCACCAAGCGGTGTCCTGCCAACGGCAGACGCGCGGAAGCTGCTGGTGCAGCCCGAGCCAAGCCCGGTCTCCGCGCCGAGCGCAGTGCCAACTCCCGTCGCGATCTCAGCGCTGCCGCCTGCTGAACCGGGCGCACCGATCGGGGCGATCGGACCGCGGCGTCGCTGGCTTTGGCCCACCCTGGCCGCAGGTACCGCGGCGGTGGTCGGCGCGGTGGTGCTGGGCCTCGCACTCGGTCTGCCCGCAAACGCCTCCGCCCGACCGGGGAGCCAGGCCGATGTGCTGATCCCGTGAGGGGCGCACTTGTCGGGCTGTTCGCTCTCTTCGTCGGGTGCGCGCCAGGCCAGGGGGCGGTGTACGTCACCGTCACAGGCAACGTGCAGGGCATCGATCACTTTCACCTGCAGATCGACGATCTCATGGGACGCGTCACCGACCAGAATCTGCTCCCGCAAGGGCGGCCGGTGGCCCTCCCCCAAACGTTTACCCTCCTCTTTGGAGCCCGCCACAAGGGGCACTTTGCGCTCACTATCACCGCGTTCGATGCGGGCGATAAATCCCTTGCCCACGGTACGGCAGAGGGTGAGGTCCAGCCCAGCCAGTCGAGCGAGCTAGCGATCGAGCTCACGGGCGATGCCAGCGATGGCGGGGTGGATTGGGCGGTGCCTCTCGATACCGCAGCGGCGCTGGATCTTACTCCTCCGATCGATAGCGCGGCCCCGCCGGATCTTGCCCCACCGCCCGATCTGGCCATTCCCCCAGACACCGCGATACCGCCCGATCTGACCACGCCCATCGATGCAGCCATACCGCCCGATCTGACCACGCCAGTCGACGCGGCGATGCCTCCCGATATGGCCAGCCACTGCCTACCCAACCCCTGCAAAAACGGCGGCAGCTGTACCAACCTGCCCGATGACTTCATGTGCAATTGTTTCGGCGGCTGGTCGGGCAAAACCTGCACCACCTGCAACCCGACACTGTGCAGCAGCAATGTCTCCTATTTTAAGGGGCGATTCATTACTTGTGCCGGCGCCTCGGGCTTCATGTGCCAGGGCGGCCCCAACACCAGCTGCCTCAACTACTGCGCCAGCTGGATGGGCTGCGACGGCAGCATCGGAATCAACCAGGACGGCTGGGCCACGATCACCGGCACGGGCGGCGCCTGCCACTGAACTTTAGGAAACCACGTCCTTGTCAGTGCCGCGATGTCCTGGCATGTCGGGAATACCCTGAATACTCACGTCACGACCCAATCGTTCGTTGTATTCCTTAAGGAGGCCGTAGGCGCCTCGGGGAGTTAACGTCTCATCTTGACTGGGGCGTTCGAGTCTTCCGGCCAGAACCACCGGCGATGAAGGCACTAGCAGGCTGTTGAAAAACCGTTCGAGCGCATTTCGGCAGCGTACTTTTTAGCGCCTGCTAGCCGATCTAGGGGAAGGCGTGCCGCCTTCCCTCGCCGGGCGAAGCCCGTCGAGCCTCCCAACCTGCTACGCCGCGACTCCGCGGCGGGCGCGCTG
>JAHFDT010000159.1 GCA_023248875.1 Myxococcales bacterium
GTGGATCGATAAAAGCGTGCTGCCAGATGAACTCGCGCGAGTGGTTCCGCAATGGATCAAGCCAAATCGAAACGGTTCCTCGCTGAGCGCTGATCTCGCGTGCAATGCCACTCTCCATCAGGCTATGTACGCGCGCCGGTGCCAATCCGGCCTTCATCCATCCACCGTGCGGCGTTCCGGTGGTCAGCGAAAGATGGAGTCGAGCCCTGGCTCCGATCTCATCGGTGAAGGCGAATGGAATTCGATCGCGAAGGATCTGGGCATACTCCGACCAGTCGCTCGCTACCATACAAGTAGTACCGCCGATGGATAGCTGTGCTTTGAATGGCAGGGCGCCGAGAGTGACCGTACTCACTCGCTCTTTGCGCATCCGGTCGGTTGAGCTTCCCGGACGAAGCCGGTAGCGAAAACAGTGGCGATGGATGAAATAAAATTTGGTTTTCGGCAAGAGGCGGCGGATGAGATCGGTATCCTCACCGACGCCCCAGCGCTCATCGTAGCCACCCACCTGTTGCAGGAGCGCCACGCGGAACATGGCGCTCGAATGATGGAAGTGCAGCTTCTGGCACTCCGGTATTTCACCGGATCGCGCGAGGTGGGTCCAACCGGTCGGCGTTTCGAAGGCCGGCGTAAACGAATGGGGAGGAAAGCGACGCTGCTGCTGATTGAGAAGTTTTAGCCGGCCAAACACCACTCCAATGTGGCTATTCTGATCGAGCAGGTCCACCTGGTCTGCGAAGCGATGCGGTAGCATCACGTCATCGCCATCGTGCGCGACGAGGTACTGGCCGCGGCAAAGTTTGAGCAGCCGATTGCGCGCCACGGGGATCCCACGGTTCTTCCGCCAACGGTAGAGGCGCAGACGAGGATCCGAGGCGAACTCGCGCAGAATATCCCACGTACCATCACTCGAACCATCGTCGAGCGCGATGACTTCGAACGGCACGTCGTGCTGCGCCAGGACCGACCTGAGACTTTGGCGCAGGAAGCGGGCGATGTTGTGGGTGGGGATAGTGACGGAAACCTTGGGAGCGGCAGTTCGGTACTTCATCGGGAGGCGGGGAGAGATTAACATGCACAGCGAGTTCGATAATGCGAAATCTCGCTTTCCTGGTGCTGGTTGCCGCGGTCACCGGACTGTGGTGGGCGCACGCAAGACGTCGCCCACTGGCCCCGCTACTGGCCGAGCGGGCACGGATCGAAAGCCTGGCAGAACTCGGGGCGCCATCCCTGGAAAATGGCTTCCTGGCGGCCAGCTATCTTTATGGCAAGACGCGCGAGCTGATCGTGGCTCCACTTTTGGCACCTGAGTCTTCGCGTGCGATTCGAGTCGACGTCGATATGCCAATCCAACCCATGGTGTCGCGCGATGGGCAATGGATCGCACTCCGCGACTACCTTCATCGAGCACGGCGCCTCCACATCCTGACCACAGCGAGTGGAGCGGAAAAGGCGCTCATCGAAGTCGGGCCGGAGGGTCGGATCGAAGGTGCCAGCTGGTCGCCCGACAGTCGATCGATTGCCTATGTAAAAAACAGCCCTAGCGGAGCAGATCTATGGCTGTTCGACATCACCCAGCGGCGCAGTGAACGAGTGATCGCCGACGCCTATGCGCCGATCGCCTGGTCACCGGATGGCCTTCAGATCGCGTTTCATCGCTCGGGCGCCCTATTTGCAACAAATCTTCGAGGAGATGGTGCAGCACGTCGATTGGGATCGACCAGCGCCCAAGGGGGCTGTGTCGAGTGGTCTTACAATGGCAAATGGGTGGCCTTCTGCGGAGCCCAAGAGTCGGGCTGTGATCGCCTTGTGCTGCATGAAGTGGCGACCGGAGCAGATCGCATCCTCGCTCACCAGCGATGTCTCAGCCACATCGCCTGGTCTCCCCGTTCCGATGCGATCGCCATGGCGGGGCGCGAGCAGCCGATCTCGATCGCGCGGATTGCTTCCGGCGAAATCCAGCCTCTGGCCGATGCTCGGGGCGTGGTAAAGGCGCTGGGGGTAGCAGCCGACGGTGCAGTGCTTTGGGCCGCGACGTCGCCCAATCGTCCCTACAGCTTTTGGCGGCTCTCGGTGCGTGGCGGATTGCCTCAGTCGATCCTCACCTCCCTGCCGCAAACGGAACGTTTTCAGCAGACGATGCAGCGACTGGACGGGCCGGGCGTGCCGATCTTCCGCTTTTCTAGAACCTGTGGTGAAGCGAGAGAGCGCGGCCCCTCGCTCATCTGGCTGCCTTGCGGTGGCATCGATGGAACGCCGCGCTGGCTCCAAGAGATCGCCTACCTGAACCTTCACGGAATCACCGTGTTCATGATCGATGTCGACGGAGAGGAGCGAGTGAAGATCGAAGCAGCGATGGCCGCCGTCGCCCGGATCAAACAGCAACCCGACGTAGATGAGCTCTTTCTGTTCTCCTGTTGTGGCGCGAGTGCGCTCGGCTACTCCGTCATGGTCCGCGAGGCCAGCTCTTTGCGCGGGGCGATCGATCTACATGGCACTGCGGGCGAAGCGATCAGCAAACCACTCGAAGGGATTGCGCAGATCCCCCCGCTGCTCTGGATGACGCTGCAACAGGATCGCGCGGCTGCGAGCCGGAATGGCTTACGCGACCTATTGCGCGATCGCGGTCTCCAGCTGATCGACAAGAGTTACGACACCAATCACTGGTACCAGGATGCGCCTGCACGAAAGCAGATCTTGCGCGATCTTGTCGAGTTCATCAGAAAACGCAGCCGCTACGACTGTGAGAATCAAATGCGTTGAGATAGGATGCCTTGGTGAAGTCGCTGCCCATCGTCGGACAAGCGTTTGCTCCCCATCCACCAGCACTGCTGGCCGATACCGTCACCGCGGACGGGCACCGCCGCTACTGTACCTATCCTTTCCGGCTGTTTGGGATCGCCAGCGATCTGGTCAAACCTTGTACTTGGCTTCGTCAAGCTCGGGGAACGAGCGTGCTTCCAGTTGAAGAGGCGGGGGGCGATCTGATGGAAGTCTGGCGCAGTGAAGTATTCGACAACGTGCGCCGCAGTATCGCCGACGGCGAATACCACCACTGCAATCTTGAGTTTTGTCCGGAGTACAAGGGCGCACAGAAGTATTTTTTCACCGCCGAAGAGCTGAGGGATCGATTCCCTGCCATTCACGATTTTGTCATCGGCAAGGACGCGAATTTTCGTGGCGGCCCGGAAATCGTCAATCTCTCCCACGACACCGAGTGCAACCTGTCCTGCCCCTCCTGCAACCGCCTGGAGCTACCCAAGCTCAACCACACCCAGCTGCGTGGCTTCGCCGAGACACTGCCGCAGCTGGGCGGCGAACTCGAATACATTTTTATCGCCGGCATGGGCGATCCCTTCGCTTCGCAGCACTATTTTCAATGGCTTCGTACCGTCGATCTCGCTCGCTTTCCCAAGCTCAAAGAGATCATCCTCAACACCAACGGAATCCTCTGGAACGCTGAGACTTGGCGTGCGATCCCCGAAGCGACGCGCCAGAAAATTGGTACGGCCGTGGTTTCGATCGACGGGGCCAGCCGCCGAACCTACGAGGAGAATCGCTATCCCGCCCACTGGGAGGCGCTGCTGGCAAACCTGCCTTTCATCGCCTCGCTTCGGGAGCGTGGCGAAATCAAGAGGCTGCGGGCCTACTTCGTTTACCAGTGGAACAACTACCACGAGTTGCCGGCGATGGTGGCGCTGTGTCGCGCTCATCAGTTCGATGCGGTCTTTTTTGCGCGCATCGCCAAATGGACCGGGATCTCGCAGTGGATGCACGACTCACAGGATGTGGCCCATCCGCAGCATTCGGCGCATCAGGATTTTCTCCGCGTGGCGGCGGCAACCGCCCAGCTCAGTGACGACCAGCTTGAGGTCGTTGTCATGCGATAGATCATGGCTCTCTGCGCGAGTGTGATCATCCCGGTCTTCAATGGCGCCGCAACGCTACCGGATCAGTTGAAGGCGCTTTCGGCCCAGACCCATTCGGGCGAGTGGGAGGTCATCATTGCCGACAATGGATCGACCGATGGCAGTGCCGGAGTGGCCGATCGATTCTTCAGCGGCATTCCCCGACTTCGCGTCGTGGACGCGTCCGCTCATCGAGGAACCAGCTACGCCCGTAACCAAGGGGCTACTGTCGCGGAGGGCGAGTTCTTGCTATTTTGCGATGCGGATGACGTGGCCTCGCCGCGCTGGCTGGAGGCGATGCTCGAGGTGACTCGTTCTTATGATCTCGTCGGTGGGCCATTCGAGTTCGCGACCCTTAACACCGCCGAGACCCGCCGAGTTTCTTGGTATTCTGATCTGCCGCAGTTGGAGCTCCCCCTGGCGATGCGCTTTCTACACTACGCACCGAGCGGCAACTTTGGCATACGTAACTCAGTGCTGCGCGATCTCGGCGGTTGGAGCAGCCGGTACGGTTATGGCAGCGGCTGCGACGGCGCTGAAGATGTCGAGCTGTGCTGGCGGGCTCAACTCGCCGATTATCGCCTGGGCTTCGCGCCCGAGGCAGTGATGCACTATCGGATGAAGCGACGGCTGTGGACAATGGTTCAGCAGCGCCTTTCCTGCGGGCGCGCGGATGCACGGCTCTACCGCGATTTTCGCAACCAGGGAGTGCCTCCCGCTGAGGCGAAGGAGGCGCTGCAATACTGGAAGGATCTTTGGTACACGAGTTCGGAGCTGCGCGATCCCATCGCGCGCCGCGAATGGATGACTGAGGCCGCCTATCGTTGGGGTCGCGTGTGGGGCAGCCTGCGCGAACGCGTGTTCTACCCGTGATTGCGCGACCGCTCTTCATCTCCCCCCATCTCGATGATGTGGCGCTCTCCTGCGGCGGTTTCGTCGCCCAGCGTGCCGCTGTGGGCGATCGCCCCGTGGTCGCTACGGTCTTCACCCGAAAGCCGGGCCGAGCGGTTCCTCTCAGCCCGATCGCACGCAGCTGGCACCTTGCGTGGGGGGGAGGAGACGTGTGGCGGCGGCGCCAACAGGAAGACCGAGCAGCGTGCAAAATTCTCGGTGCGAAGCCGGTTTGGCTGGACTATCCCGATGCGATTTATCGGCCGCGCCCCGAGGAGTTTCACCAGTGGCATGCAACCGACACGCTCCTATCCAAGAAATTGGCGAGAGAGCTGGTCGCGCTCTGGACCCACTACGATGGACCGACCGTCTATTTGCCGTTAGCGGCTTGGGGTGATTCGGGCACCCATATCGATCACCGAATCTGTTCAGGGATGGGTACGACCCTGCGGAAAGCGGGCGCCGAAGTGTGGTTCTACGAAGACATTCCCTACGCGATCCATGGCCGCGACCGAGCCGAGATCGATCCCCGACTATCGCCCCGCGTCATCGACGTCACCCAAGAGTTGGACGCTCGCCTTTCGGCGAGCGCCTGCTATGGATCCCAACTGGAATCGATCTTTTCGGGGCTGGGCCCGTTGCGCGAGGTGATTCAGCGTTATGCGGGTGCACTTCTTCCCGGTGGCTACGGCGAACGCTTTTGGGGTAGGCGCCCGGCCGGAATAAACTGCGCATCTCGGCAGTAGAGGCGCTCAGATTCGCAAGGCGCGACGAGGGAGAATACTCTCTGTGTTTGACTGAGGAGCAACGAGGCGAGCTGGGATAAATCGGCTGCCCAGTTGCGCAGTTTATTTCGGCCGGGCGCCTTAGTCAGCCAACTCGCGCAGCTCGGGCAGCGCCTCGGCCAACGATTCGCCGCGGATCGCATCCAGCCGACGATTGAAATCGCGAAACTCGGGCAGCTTGTGGCTCAGGTCCTGCTCATCGAGAAAGTGCACCACAGCCTCGAACCGTTCGCGCAGCAGGGCCGCGTCTTCACCGAGCGGTGTGATGTAGTTCTCGATGTGTTCGCGATAGCGCACCCTCAGCTGCTCCTTGAGCGGCTGGGGGAGTACCTGGAGCCTGAGGTAATCCGGGTCGAACAGAATATTAATACCGAAATCTTCTGGTCGAATCAGCCCGAGCTCCACGCATTCGCGGTGCAGATCGGGGATGTGTAGCGCATTCAGCAGCAGCACGGTCGCACTCATATCGAATCCGACGTGGGGACAAAGCAGTGCCAGCCGTTCACGATTGACCAGAACCTGCTGCCAGATCTGCCCCTTGCGGATGTACTCGCCGCGTGCGCCGCTACCATCAATGCTCGCCTGAACGCAGACGTCCGGAAATTGGCGCCAGAGCGCCATGACATCGTAGTTCTGGTAGGTCAGCGTCGAAAAGTTCGTCGAATAGCGCAGACGGACGTGGGTACGCCCTTTTTTGATTAGATGAAGGAGCACGCGGTAGTGCTCCTCGGTAATGAGCGGCTCTCCGCCGGCGAAGTAGAGAAACTCGACCTCATCGAGGAGCGGCTCCATCTGCCGCCAGAAATCGAGCGGATCTTGGATCGGTCGCAGGATCCTGGACGACGGGACTGCCCCGCCGCGCAGTTTGGTGGCATCGTCATACCAGGCGCTGCTGGTTGTAGGATCGCAAGTTCGGCAGGTAAAGTTGCAGATGTTCGAAAAGCGAAAATCGAGATAGGCCATGTTCATTCGCGGTACCGAGCCGTCGCTGCGCGTGGTGTCGACGAAGGGGAGGTGGTGGGGGAAATTCTGGTTGAAGTCGAGGCGCCGGGAGTAGCCACCGATGGCCTCGCGCTCGTAGCAGCGCCAGCACTGCTGACTCGGGCTGTCTTCAAGCATCCGCAGGCGCAGCTGGCGTATCGGCTCGTCGTTCCAGATTTCCGCGAGCGACGATTTGCGCAAGTTACCGAGCGGCACATCGGGCGCGAAACAACACGAAGTGACGTCACCCACTGGATAGGTCGTCATGTGCACCCACGGTGCCATGCAAAAGGAGCGGGATCGGGTGAGTCGGGTAGCCGCGTCCATGGGCTGGACTATACGCGAACTTGGACCGCGAGAGGCGCAGGGGGATTCGCTCCTCGTCAAACAGTCCTCGCGGACGTTGCGCAGTTCACGTCGGTGCGTCGGTAGCTGCTGCGGAACTCCTCGTCGCCGAATCCCCCTGCGCCTCTCGCTACTCGGTCCACATACACAGCGATGGCCCGAGGCTGCGGGGGAATGGGCGCTGTCTATGAGGCCGAGAACACGTGGACCAAACGCCGTGTTGCCACCAAGGTCTTGCGAGAGCGGACGCGCCGCGAGATCGCGGTGAGCGCGTGCACGAGCTCCGGGGCAGTGCGCGACGCGGTGGCGCGTGCGACTGGGGTGGGACTCGGCGGGGTGAATGTGCAGGCATTCGACGACACGGTGCTCGAGGCGAAGTTGTACCCAAGGAGCGCGAGAACGCTTCGGCCGCTCCCCGAGCGGCGAGTACCCGCACACGGAGTGCCATCCATCGGTCTTGGAACGGCTAGCCGACCTTCGGGGGCGACCTCTTTCGCCACCACTGGACGTTGCATTTCCAGAGGGTTAGCAATGGCACGGTGCTTGCTCTCCGGGGCTGCACACAACCGGAGGAACACCATGCGACGCTTTTCGGGATTGGGCATTTCGACCCTTGTAATGCTGGGTACCTTGGCCGTCACCAGCACGAAGGTTCGTGCAGGCGTTGGTGTGTTCACGGCGCCGGCTCTCAGTCGAGCAGACCGGCTGAAGGCGCGCTTGACCTTTCTCGATCTGCGGCTTCGCGACCCTGTCGTGGCTCAGAAATACCGGGATGCGAAGCGTCGGAATCGGGTAGGCAGCAAGACCCTGGCAGCGGTTAGCGCTGCCGCGGATACCGGTATGGGTGTGGCAACAGCAGTGGGCGGATTTGTACTCAACGCCAATGGGCATGGTGGGATGGGAATCTCAGCGATATCTATCGGAGCGGGAGCGGCTTTGAAGTCTGGTGTTGAGACCACTGAAAAACTGAAGGCCCTCACCGCCGCGCGCCAGCAGGCGCGAAGCGCCACGCTGGAGTCGGTTTCCAACCGTCTAACGCCTGAGCAGCGGGCGACCTTTGAGCGTGCCGGCTGGCTTGCCCCGCGCCTATCCCCCGGAGCCAATATCTTCTAGACCAACCTCCATTGCCCTGCACTTCCGACGCGGAGCGTCACGTTGCAGGATTCGATTCCTGATCGTTGAATGGCCAAGAGATGACACACCGGTGACCAGAGTCGGGTCATGCTGATCACGTGGAACCGAGAGCGCTCTCCGAATATGTGCACGTCTTGCGACCGCTCCTGCCCCTCGATGCCTTTCGCCAGCGCCCGCTTCGGCTGGCCTGGCTCGCACTCCATGCGCTGATTGTCACAGGCTCGATCGTCGCGATCGCCCACGGCTGGGGCGGTCTGTGGGGCGCGGCTGCACTTTCGCTGGTGATCGGCCACAGCTTCGCGGGCGGTGCGTTCGTGGCCCACGAACTTCTCCATGGTGCGGTGATGCGCGATTCGCGCCTGCGCCATGTCATCGGCTGGTTCGCCTTTCTCCCGTTTGTTCTGTCGCCGCGCCTTTGGACCGTCTGGCACAACAAGATCCACCACGGCCACACCATGCAGTTGGGCGTCGATCCCGATCTCTATCCCTCACTGGTCGAATACCGCGCCAGCCGCGTGCTGCGGATCGTTGAACAGTTCTCTCTCGGCCGCGGCCACCTCTTTGGCGTCGCCAGTCTGTTCTTGGGCTTTACCGGGCAGGGTTTGCAGGTCCTGGTGAGTCTGATCGGCGATCGGCGCTACTTCTCACGCCGCGAACAGCTGCTGACACTCGGCGAGACGCTCGCGGGTGTCGTGGTTTGGCTGGCACTCGGGTTGGCTCTGGGTCCCCTGCGCATGCTATTCGCGTTTGGCCTACCGCTGCTCGTCGCCAACGCCGTGGTCATGGGCTACATCGTGACCAACCACGGCCTCAGCCCCTACACCGAGGTCAACGATCCGCTGCTCAACTCGCTGACTGTGACGACGCCACGCCTGATGCAGCTGCTGCACCTCAACTTCGGTTTTCATGTCGAGCACCACCTGTTTCCATCGATGAGCTCGGCCCATGCGCCGGCGGTGGCGCAGCTCGTGCGCGAACATTGGCCCGAACGGTATCAGTCGATGCCGCTCACTCAAGCGCTATGGCAGCTC
>JAHFDT010000160.1 GCA_023248875.1 Myxococcales bacterium
CCAATCTACCAGGACAAGACCTTTTCCGACTCCGTCGAAAGGTGCTGTGGGACAACCACGTCCGCACCCTCGAGGGTCGCTTCTCCCCCGCGCTGGCCGCTGCCCATCTGCACGGCCTGTTTCAGCGAACCGCATGATCCCTCTTCCCACTCCATTCACTCCCGGCCGCGCTCGCATCGCCTTCCTCGGACTGACCGGCTTCGTCCTCCTGCTCTACTCCAATCCCGTCCATTGGTTTCCTGAGCTGCCCGATCTCGCCTATGCCAAGGTCGCAGGGGCCCTCGCATTGGGATCGCTCTTGGTTTCTGCACTTCTCTATCACCGTCGACTGCACGGCGGTGGCCCCGTCGGTCTGCTGCTGCTGCTCCTGTTTGTCTGGCTCGGCACCTCGGCGGCCTGGTCGCTCTGGCCCTCGATGAGCCTCGACACCTTTGCCGACGGCCTCAAGTACCTCGCGATCTTCTGGCTGGTCGCCAATGTCGTCGACTCCCCCCGCCGGGCGGTTCGCCTGGTCCACCTCATCGCCCTGGCTTCCCTGATCCCCGCCGAGGGAGCGATCTCCTCCTGGTGGCGCGGCGAACATCTCGTCGAAGGCGATCGCGCCGGCTGGGTGGGGATCTTCGCCAACCCCAACGATCTGGCCCACTACCTGGTCATCGGCACGGCGTTCAGTCTGGGCGGACGCGAAATAGCGCGAGCCCGCTGGCTGCGGTGGGCCTATCTGCCGGTGCTGGTCGTGCAGGCGAGCGCGATCTTCTTGACCCAGTCGCGCGGAGGGCTCTTCGCTGCCACCACGGTCATTGCGCTCTGGACGCTGCGGGGCGCCTCCGAATGGTCCAAGCGCGGCCGCATCGCCGTGGCCCTGGCGACTACCCTCGGCATCGCGCTCCAGATCGCTCCCGAGACCACCTTTCGTCGCACTGGCCAGTTCGACTATGCGGAGGATGCCTCGGTGCGCGGGCGTCTCGATGCTTGGCGCACCGGACTGGCCATCGCCCGGGACCGCCCACTCACAGGGGTCGGAGCCGGCGCCTTTCCCCTCGCCTGGCCGGAATTCGCGCCGGGCGACGCAGGGCCGCCCCGCACCGCACACAATACCTTCATCCAGCTCGTGGGAGAGACCGGCTTCCCTGCCCTGTTGCTGTTCGTCTCCGCCCTGCTACTCGCAGCTCTTCGCCTGCGCACCGCCGTTCGTAGGCCCTCGCCGATCGGACCGCTCGCTCGCGCTACCGGCGTGGCGTTGGCCGGCTTCGTGGTCTGCAGCCTCACCGGTGGCTACGCCTATTCGTGGCCGCTCTATCTCGTGCTCGGGCTGGCCGTCGGCCTGGCGCGCATGGAGACCTTCTAATGGGTGGCCTCTATGGCGCGGTCTCGCTCGAGCTCCCCGTCGATAGCACTGCACTCAGTAGAGAGGTGAAGAGTGCCTGAAGCGGTGCTCCATCTCGTCGACTGCCTCAACCCGGGTGGCACCGAACGGCAGCTCATCGAGCAGTGCCTTCGCCTCGATCGCCACCGTTGGCGACCGATCGTCGCAGCGTTTCATGCGCGAGGCCAACTCGAACCGGAGCTCCATCGCGCGGGGATCGCGGTCGCGACCTTTCCGCTTCGCACGCAGTTGATTCACACCAACACCGCGGAACAGATCGTGCGGCTGGCCGGGCTCTGCCGACGAGAGCGGGTTCGCCTGATCCATGCCCACGATTTCTACGCCAACCTGGTCGGGAGTGCCGTCGCACGGTTGGCAGGGACGCGCCTCATCACCAGCCGACGCGATTGCGCCCACTGGCTCTCCCCGGCGCAGCGCTGGTCGCTCGGCACGGCTTTTCGTGCCGCGGATCGGCTGCTGGTCAATGGCACGGTGCTCGGCGAAATGGCGGTACGCGAGCTCGGCGTCGATGCCGCACGCGTCCGAGTGATCCACAACGGCATCGACCTTGATCGTTTTGATGCCGAAGCGCGGCTTCCGCCTGATCCGCCGCTTCCTTCGACCCCACCGGAAACCGCCACCCTCGTCGTACTCGCCAACATGCACTTCCAGGAAAAGGGGCACACCGATCTCCTCCTGGCTCTCCCCCACCTTCAGCGGTCTTGGCGCCTGCTCCTCGTCGGTGGCGGGGTGGAACAGCCGAGGCTCGAGGCGATGGCTCGGGAGCTCGGACTGGAAAAGCGCGTCCTCTTCCTGGGGCCGCGACAGGATGCTCCGCGCATTCTCGCACGGGCCGACCTTGCCTGCTCTGCCTCGTGGGCCGAGGGAATGCCCAACGCGCTGCTGGAGGCGATGGCGGCCTCTCGTCCGGTGGTGGCCACCACTGTGGGCGGCTGCCCCGAACTACTGGCGGAAGGCGGAGGGGAGCTCGTGCCGCCCCACAATCCCGAGCGCCTGGCACTGGCAATTACCAACATCCTTTCCGATCCCCCTCGCCTGCGCCTCCTCGGAAATGAAGCCCGTCGCTCCGTCGAGCACCGTTTTACCATCCAGCGTGCCGCCAAAGCACTCGATCGCCTCTACTGCGAGCTTCTCCCATGAAACGCGTTCTCTTGATCGGTCCCACGCCGCCCCCGAGCGGAGGCATCGCCAGCCACCTCGACGACCTCGGTCGAGCCGCCGCTGAACTCGGATTCGAGACCCGCCGCCTCGGACTTCCCGCGAAGAGGGTGGCCACGCAGGGCGCTTGGCGATCGGGTGTGCGACTCGCTCGCGGAATGCTCTGGGCCCAAGCCCACCGCGCGATCGTGCACCTCCACACCAATGGCCACAACCCAGGCAGCTGGCGCCTGATTGCGTGCGTTACTGCCGTGACCAGCCATCGCCGCCTGCTGCTCACGATCCACTCTGGGCTGGCTCCCGAATTCATCCTCTCGCAGGCCGCACAGTGCCGTCGGGCGCTGCGTCCCTACCGCGCGATCGTCGGCGTCAGTCGTACGATCGTCGATGCGCTGCTCGCCGCGGGGCTAGAGGGTGACCGACTGCGGCTGGTGCCCGCTTTTTCCGCGGCCGCCCTACCGCTGCCGCTGCAACCCGCAGGGTGGCAGGCGATCGCTCGGGTCGCCCGACCGCTCCTGGTCGCGATCGTCGGCCATGGCGCCGAGTATGGCACCGAAGCGCTCGCGCTGGGATTCGCCGAAATCGCTCGCCGCCTGCCTGAGGCCCATCTCGTAATCTTGGGCGCCGGGGCACGCGATCCCCGCTCGTACGTACAGCTTTGCGCACTCGACATCAGCCATCGCATTCACCGCATGGGAGATCTGTCCCGGCCCGAAGCTCTCGGTGCACTCGCCACGGCCGATCTGCTCATCCGCCCTAGCCTTACCGATGGTGACGCGCTCTCGATCCGCGAAGCCCTCGCGCTTGGAGTGCGCGTGGTCGCCAGTGATGCCGTGCCTCGCCCACCCGGAGTCCACACTTTCCCGGCGGGCGATCCTGCGGCGCTCGCCGCCGCCGCCTGTACTGCTCTCCTCACGCCGCCCTGGGCGCCGCAAACGGACGCATTTTTTCGCCCGCTCTTCGAGCTCTATCGCGAGCTTCCGGGCGAGGGAGCGCACTAAACAATGTGTGGTATCGCCGGACGGGTGGGCCGCGATCGCCTGCCCGCGCGTGCCATCGTCGAGCGCATGATCGACGCACAGTCCCACCGGGGACCCGATGGCCGCGGCCTGGTCGTGCGCGATTCGGCCACGCTCGGCCACTGCCGCCTTGCCATTCTCGATCCTGCGGGCGGCGCTCAGCCGATGGCCAACCACGACCGAACCCTGTGGCTGGTCTATAACGGCGAGATCTACAACCATCTCGAGCTCCGCCCCGAGCTCGTCCAGCGCGGCCACCGCTTTCGCACCCACAGCGATACCGAAACACTGCTCGCTGCCTATCAGGAATATGGCACTGCCTGCCTCGACCGTTTGGCGGGCATGTTCGCGTTCGCGCTCTGGGACGCGCGCAACCAGCAGCTGCTCCTCGCACGCGACCGGCTGGGCATCAAGCCCCTCTTCTATGCCGTGACCGATGGGGTTTTGAGCTTTGCCTCGGAGCTGCACGCCCTGCTCGTCGATCCCAGCGTGGACCGCACCGTGGATCGAACTGCGCTCGACTGCTTCTTCCTGCTGCGCTACATCCCTGCGCCGCTCACGCTGTTCCGCTCGGTGCGCAAGCTCGAACCGGGCTGCCTGCTGGAGTGGAGGCGTGGGCGCCTCACCCATCGCCGCTACTGGGATCTCATCGATCTACCCCTCGATCCCATGGCCACGACCGAAGTGGAGGCCGCCGCGCGCCTGCGCGAAGAGATCGACCAAACGGTGGCACAGTACCTACTGAGCGACGTTCCGGTCGGAGCCCTTCTCTCCGGTGGGGTCGATAGCACCTTCGTGACTGCGGCCATGGCCTGCCACCAGTCGGTCAAGACCTTCGCCGTGGGCTATGCCGAGCACCCCCAAGAGAGTGAGCTCGACTGGGCGGCCATGGCGGCCCAGCGCCTCGGTACGGAACACTACGCCATCCGCGTTCATGGCCAAGAGGTGGCGCTTGAGCTACCTCACATCGCCCGAAACCTCGACGAGCCGGTGGCGGACCCAGCGGCTGTTCCGCTCTGGTTCCTTTCGCGGCGGGCCCAAAAGGAGGTCACGGTCGTCCTGTCGGGAGAGGGGGGCGATGAACTCTGGGCCGGCTATTCCATCTATCGCTGGATGCGCTGGATGGAGCGCTTTCGCGCCTGCGCGCGGCTGGCGCCGCTGTTCCAGTGGCTGCCGTCGCCTCGTCTACGGCGCGCCTTGCGCCTCTTCAGACAGCCGATCGAAAGGCGCTATCGCGGTGTGGCCCGCGCCTTCGATCCCTCCGATCTAGAGCGTGGCGCAGTCGAATCCCTCCATGCCGTCCTGATGCCGCTGTGGGATGCCACTCGTTCGTTATCGCCGCTGCGCAGAATGCTCTACCTCGATACCCGACTGTGGCTACCGGACGATTTGCTGACCAAGGCCGACCGCATGACCATGGCGGCGGGACTCGAGCTGCGCGTGCCACTGCTCGACCACCGGATCGTGGAACGGGCCTGGGCTCTGCCCGATGACTTCAAGCTGCGCGGAAAGCAGGGCAAGTGGCTACTCCGACGCGCTGCTCGAGGGCGCGTCCCACCGCCGATTCTTGCGCGTCCCAAACGGGGGTTTGCTACTCCCGCAGCCGCTTGGCTCCGCGGCCCGCTCGCACCTTACGCTTGGGAGGCGCTGCACGGTGCGCACGCCCACGGTTTCGATCGCCACGATCTCGAGCAGCGCTTTTCTGCCCACCGCAGCGGCCGGGCTGACCACACCGCCGAGCTGTGGACTCTCCTGGCGATCGAAACATGGCAGCGGAGTCTCCCGGAGGTGTTGCGGTGAAGCGTCTCGTCGGACGGGATGTCATCTGCTTTGCCAACGACTGGGCGGGCGATCCACTGTCGAAGCAGCATATCGTCCGCTCGTTCGCGCGCGACAACCGCGTACTGTGGGTCGAATCGCTCGGCAACCGGGCACCGCGACTCGATCGGCGCGATCTCACCCGGCTGGTCAGCAAACTGGCGCGCTTTCGCCAGGGTCTGCGCGAGGTCCAGCGAAACCTCTGGCTCCTCTCTCCGCTGGCCATTCCGGCCTATCACTCTCCCCTGGCACGCGCCATCAATGCCCTCGTGGTGACGGGTCTCGTGAAGCGGGCGATGCACCAGCTCGGCTTCGACCGCCCCCTCCTCTACACCTTCGTACCCGCCTCCGCTTGGGTCATCGGCCGACTCGGAGAGGAGCAATCCATCTACCACTGCGTCGACGAATACAGCGCCTTCGCCGGAGCCGGACAGGAGATCGCCGAGCTCGAACGCCAGCTCTGCCAACGCGCCGATCTCACCATCGTCTCTTCGCAGTCTCTCCTCGAACGACGCCGCCCGTTTGCCCGTCGCATCGCCCTGGTCCGCCATGGAGTGGACCATCGCCACTTCGCCCGTGCGCTCTTGCCCGAAACGGACATCCCTGACGAACTGGCGCGCCTGCCCAAGCCGGTTCTTGGCTTCCACGGTCTGATCGCGGAATGGGTGGACAGCGGTCTGATTCGCCGAATTGCCGAACGCTTCCCCCACGCTTCAGTCGTGCTGATCGGCGATCTTCGAATCGATCGACCCATCTGGGAGGGACTGCCCAACTTACACCTACTCGGCCGGCGCCCCTATCAGGACCTGCCGCGCTACTGCCGTGGATTCGATGTGGCGCTCTTGCCCTTCGTCGTCGATGAGCTGACGATCTGTGCCTCGCCGCTCAAACTGCGCGAATATCTCGCCGCCGGTCTGCCGGTGGTTGCCACGTCCATCCCCGAGGCGCGCCTGTTTGGTGACGCCGTCCAGGTGGCTGAAAATGACGAGGCCTTCTTTGCCGCTATCTTGCACGCCCTGGCACGACCGGGCCCCCGTAGCGAACGCTCGGAGTTGGTGGCCGATCAAACGTGGGATCATCAGATCGAACGAATTCATCAACTGCTCACCTAAGCTAGGGTATTCTCTCTATTCGATGTTGCTCCCACCCCTGAATTGCTATATCTACGACCCCTGTCCCATTGCGGAGGAACCCGGTGAAACAGCTGATCCAGTATCTGCTCGACAATTTGATTCTCGACTTTCAGGGCGATCTCACGCTCGAAATGGTGCGCGATTTTCTGAAAGGCGACGACAGTCGCGAAGCCCGCGCGCTGCTCTCCAAACTGCTCGAGGATCGCGGCGTGAACGACATGATGATCACGCTGGCCGATTGCCTACAGGACCAGGCCAAGAACGCCATCTCCGACGAAGTGGTTCGGGAGCAGGTGCGGCTCTACGCCGAATCCTGATCCTCACTGCCGCTCTGGCCGGATGCAGTTATCCCACCTTAGAACCCCGTTTTCTCGATACTGCCCAATCCAAGTTCTCGTTAGTTTCCTCGCAGCCCACCGACGGTGCCGCCGTGGTGCCGCTCGGTTCAGCCATTCGTCTCGTCTTCAGCGACTATCCCGATCCCGACTCCTTCCCACCTCAAGTGACCCTTTCCGCCCCGAACTCCATCGCGGCCAAAGTCACGGTCGATCTGATCGGAAAGTCGGTTCTCCTCGTGCCGGTCCAAGCGCTCGCACCACAGACTTCCTACACGATGACGATCGGTTCGACGGCCGCGTCACTGGCCCTGGTACAGCTCGGAAAAACCGTCACCTTGGGTTTTTCCACCGGGACGGCTCCCGGCGGAGGGCCGAACCCGCCGCCCGACTGCCAGCTGGCCACTCGGGGTGGCCTCCTCGCCAACTGCAATGGCGCTGGCTGCCACGCTCCTTCCGATTTCGGCGGCCCGGCGGCGCAGCTGGATCTCACCCTGGCGGCTGCGGCTTCTGCCCTGGTCGGCGTCCCTGCCCAGGAGCGGCCGGGGCTCAAACGCGTCCTCCCGCACGATCCATCCCGGAGCTATCTCCTGCGCAAACTGCTCGGAACTCCCGATATCCAGGGCGGCAAGATGCCGCTCGGAACCACGCTGACGGACGAAGAGATCCAGTGGTTCAGCGATTGGATTGCTACGGGCGCGCTATAGGGTCATCGACGTCGCGCCAGCAAGCGTCAGGTTCATGATGAGCAGATAGTCGCGGATGTTTCGGGTCAATAGGAAGTTCTGGCGAACCTGGTCCACGCCGCGCCGCCCCATTTGTACCGCGGCCTCCGGATGGTTGAGCAGATGGCGGGTGCGAAAAGCAGCCCCTTCCGCGGAATAGACCAGATAGCCATTTATCCCGTCGAGGACCTGGAGCGGAATTCCTCCTGTCGCACCGCCGATCACCGGACGCCCCTTCCAGAGGGCCTCGCTTACCGTCAGACCAAATCCCTCTTTGAGCGACTTCTGCAGGACGACCGCCGCGGACCGCTGAAGCGCATTCACCGTGCGATGGGCGTCGGGCGGTAGCTCCAGTACATGGATATCGGGGTCTTCACCCGCGGCTTCACGCACTTCCGCGAGCACCTCGGCGCCCTCGGGATCGTCGCTGGCCGCGCCTCCCGCCAGCACCAGTTGGCAGTCGTTGGTTTCTCGCACCATGCGAAACGCCTGGATCACCCCCAGTGGGTCCTTGAACCGATCGAAGCGAGAAATCTGAGTCAGGATCGGGCGCGCCGCATCGATGCGGTAGCCCTCGAGCACGGCCAGCACCTCGGGCAGCTCGAGCGTGCGGTTCTTATCGGAAAGTGGATCGATCGCGGGTGCCACGACGTACTGCGGGATGGCCAGCGGACGTGTGAAGACGGGCGTGGAAAAAATCGCTGCATCATAACGGCGCAAATAGCGGCTGAGAAACGTCCAAAGTCCACGATGAGGATGAGAGGCGTCGATATGGCACCGCCATATGCAACGCTGGGGGTGCGACTTTCGCCGTTCGATCAGAGCGCAGGGCTGGGGATCGTGGAGGATCACAAAATCCCCTTCGAGCGCGATGGACTCACTGTTCCGGCGATTGCCTTGAACATAGACCTCATAGTCGCCTGCACTCAGCTCGATCGCCTCCCCCTGAATCGCATTGTGGAAGGACTTGGTGACGCGAAAGAACTCCTCGTCCGCGCTCAGAACATCCCAGCTCGCCACGAGGCCCAGCTCATTCATCAGGGGCACGATCCGGCCGAGCAGCTCTGCCACACCACCGCCCACTCGTGTCGCATTGATGTGCTGAATCCGCTTGCCACGCAGCGGTGCCGCCAAGGCATGGAGCTCGTCGATGGTCTGCTCGCCGACGATGGGTCGAAGACTATCGAGCCCGCTCTTCATCTTCGGTCCACCGCTTTGGGCAACTCCGCGATCACCCGGCGCCGCGCCTCCTCTAGGCTGAACATGTAGGGGTCGACGCTCGCCACCCGACGCGCCACCTCGAGTTCGCCGATCGCGGCCAACCACTCCGCAAAATTGTTCTCGCACTGCGCCTCCTCGCCAAAGCGTGTCTCGAACAGGTGGTAGTAGATCGACGATGACGGAACGGCTTGCAGCCCGGCGGCGAAACTCGCCAAATCGTGGGCCGAAACTCC
>JAHFDT010000161.1 GCA_023248875.1 Myxococcales bacterium
GGAGCTCTTGCCGCGCCCGCGCGGCGAGATCGAGGACGCGGTACGCACGCTGCGCGACCGTCGCAAAGCGCGCGAACCACATGGCCTTCCCAATGCGGGTTCGATCTTCAAGAATCCGCCCGGAGAATTCGCTGGGCGACTCATCGAAGTCTGCGGTCTCAAGGGTCGGCGTGTCGGCGGTGCAGAGATTTCCCCGGCCCACGCCAATTGGATCGTCAACCTGGGCAGCGCCCGCGCGTCCGATGTGTTAGCGCTCATGGACATCGCGCGGGCGGCGGTTCAAGATCTCTTTGGCATCGACCTCGAGCTCGAGGTAAAAGTCGTAGGAGAGGAAGAATGACCCTCGATCGCACTCACAAAGTCGGCGTGATCATGGGCGGCCCCTCATCGGAGCGCGAGGTTTCTCTGCGCACCGGCAAGGGGGTCTTGGAATCGCTGATCGGGCTCGGCTACTCGGCCGTCGGCATCGATTGGCAGGTGGGCCAGGATATCGCCACCGAGATCAGGCGCGCTGGCATCGCGGCGGCCTGGATCGCTCTTCACGGCGTGTGGGGCGAGGATGGCTGCATCCAGGGGCTGCTCGAATGCCTTGCTATTCCCTACACCGGATCGGGCGTGATGGGCTCGGCAATCGCCATGGACAAGGTGATGTCGAAGCGTCTCCTTGAGCAGGCGGGCGTTGGCCAGGCGCGCTGGCGGATCTACCGCTCGGTCGCGGATGCCACGGCGGTCGGCTATCCGCTGGTAGTCAAGCCCTCGCGCGAGGGGTCGTCGGTCGGAGTCACCATCGTACGTGATCCGTCGGCGCTCGACGCAGCGATCGTCGAGGCGCAGCACCACCATGGCGAAGTGCTGATCGAGGAGTATGTGAAGGGGCATGAAATCAATGTCGCTATCCTTGACGGAGAGGTGCTGGGGGATGTCGAGGTTCGCCCCGCGACAGAGTTCTACACTTACGAGGCCAAGTATCAACGCAACGATACGCAGTACCTCTGCCCCGCTCCGCTCAGCGAAGCCGAACACACCCGTCTGGGCCAGATCGCCCTCCAGGCGCATCAAGTGCTCGGCTGTACCAGCTATTCGCGCGTCGATCTTATTCTCGGTGAAGGTGGCCGGGCGATCTGCCTTGAGGTCAACACCCTGCCCGGTATGACCGAAAAGTCGCTCATCCCCAAGATCGCCGCCTCGCGCGGTATGAGCTATGCCACGCTGGTGGAGCGCATCCTGGCGACGGCTTCACTCAAGGCCTGATGGTTTATTCTCAGAGAGCTTTCGGCTAGCATGCCGTCATGAAGCGTGCTGTTTGGCTCGTTGCCGCTTGCTTCGTTGCCTCTTGTGGTCCCACCGTACGGGGGGGAAACGGCCCACCGGGAGGCGGGGGAAACGGCCAATGTCCCGCCAACTGCCAGAACTGCGATGAGAAGCGCCAGTGTCACGACTGCGTGCCTGGGGGGAATGCCTGCTCGGGAGGCAACGTGGTGCGCTGCACCGCCGAAGGCACCTTGGGCGAGATCCTCAAGATGTGCGATCCGCAAAAGGGGGAGATGTGCGCTGCCGGAGACTGCTTCTCTGCATGCGCGGCTGCGGCCTCCACCCACTCATACATCGGCTGCGACTACTGGCCCGTGACGCTCCTCAATACGGAGGTCAATCCCTATTTCGATTTCGCTGTGGCTGTCGCCAACCCGATCACCGTCGGGGATGTCGTTCAGGGCGCAGCCGCGCAGGTGACCATCACGCGGGGCAACCAGACCCTCAAGCAGGTGGCGGTCGCGCCGGGTGAGGTGGAGACGATCCTCCTTCCTTGGGTGGAGGAGCTCTCGCACGTGGCTCCGGAGAAGTCGGCGCTCGTGGAAGATGGGGCCTATCATCTGGTGTCGTCCATTCCGGTGACGGTCTACCAGTTCAATCCATTGCAGTTCGAAAAGAAAGCCACCAGCTCTTGCCAGGACCCACTCTCTTGGGGACCGACGTGCCACTCCTTTTCGAACGACGCGTCGATTCTGCTGCCTTCGACAGCGCTAAAAAACGAGTACCTGGTGATTTCTCGCACCAACTTCGTCGTCAATAGCATCATGCATCCCGGTTTTTTTGCGGTCGTGGCCACCGGGGAGGGCACCACTAAAGTCACAGTCAAGTCGAGCGCCTATACGGAAAGCGGCGTGGGCGTCGCAGCCCTGAACCCCGATCAGACCAAGATGTTCTCCCTGAGCAAGGGCCAAGTGCTTCAGGTGGTGTCTAAGCACGTCATGTCTCCCTGTGTCGCAACCTCGTCCGGGGATGGCTACACCTATTGTGACATGGGGCCGAAGTATGACCTGACCGGCACGCGGGTCAGCGCCGACCAGCCGGTGGCCGTCTTCAGTGGCCACGCCTGCTCGTTCGTCCCCTACAACAAGTGGGCCTGTGACCACCTGGAAGAGCAGATGACGCCGCTCGACACGTGGGGCCAGAAGATCCTTGTGGCACAAACCAAACCGCAGACCAACGGCGAGCCGAATGTTTGGCGGATTGTGTCCGGGAGTGATGGTAATGCCATCACCTTCGATCCGAACGTGCACGGTCCGGTGACGCTAGCCGCTGGGCAGTTTGTGGAGTTCAGCGCGCAGGGGGGATTTCTCGTGGCTGGTACCGGGCGCATCGCGGTGGGACAGTTCATGGTTGGCAATTTGGCGGTGAACAAGAATCTCACCGTGGGCGATCCATCGCTTGGACTCGGGGTCCCCATCGAGCAGTACCGTTCGAGCTACGATTTTCTCAGCCCCGCGACTTATACCGCAAACTTTGTCACCATTACGCGGCCGATGAACTCCGGCACGCTGGTTCTCGATGGGCAACAGGTCGATGGAAGCCCGACAAACATCGGCAGCAGCGGGTTTGGCTATCAGTATGTTTCGCTCAAACCGGGAGCGCACCACCTGACCGGCACCTCCCCCTTCGGAATTACCATCTCCGGCATCGCTAGCTTCACCTCCTATCTGTATGTCGGTGGACAGAACCTGAACGATGTTCCAATTCAGTGATTCGCGCTGGGAGGGTGCTGGCGCTTTGCCTGGCGGTCGGCGCCTGTAGCCGCTCGAAGGCGAAGGCGGGGGATGGCAAGTGCGCCAGCGTTTGCAATCACTGTGACGCCGACGAGCAGTGTCACGATTGCAGTCCAGACAACAACACATGCCACGGTGGCCATGTGGTCACTTGCAACCCCGAGGGCACGTTTGGCGAGGTGGTCAAGCTGTGCGATCTGTCGCAGGGCGAGACCTGTCTGAATGGTGCCTGCCTGTCATCGTGCGATGTGGCTGCCTCCACCCGATCCTACATCGGCTGCGACTACTGGCCGGTGACGCTGCTCAATTCGCAGCTCAATCCCTATTTCGACTTCGCCGTGGCGGTAGCCAATCCGTTGGTGGTGGGCGATGTGGTGCAGAGCGCAGCGGCGCAGATCACCGTGACGCAGGGCAACAATGTGATAAAGAAGGCGACGGTGACGCCGGGCTCAGTGGAGACGATCCTTCTCCCCTGGGTCGCCGATCTATCGCAGAACGACACGTCGGCACTGGTTCCCGATGGCGCCTATCATCTGGTCTCCTCCATCCCCGTGACGGTCTATCAGTTCAATCCCTTGCAGTTCGAGAAGCCCGCGACGCCAGATTGCCAAGATTCAGAGCTGCCGGAGGCGAACTGCCACTCCTTCACCAACGATGCCTCGATTCTCCTGCCAGCCACGGCGGTCGGCCAGGACTACCTCGTGATCGCGCGGGGAACCTTCGCCGTCGATGGCACGCCGCTGCCCGGCTTCTTCGCCGTGGTGGCCACGGCCGGTGGCACCACTCAGGTCACGGTGACCTCGAGTGCCTACACCGAAGCGGGAAGCCAGGTCGCTGCGATGAAGCCCAAACAGACCCAGGTGTTTGCACTATCCAAGGGCCAGGTGTTGCAGGTGGTTTCCGAGGGGGCGACCGCTCCTTGCAAGAACATGTCCTCGGATGGACTGGGGGACTACTGTGATCTGGGGCCAGCGTACGATCTCACCGGAACGCACGTGACCGCGGACCAGCCCATCGTCGTCTTTGGCGGTCACGCCTGCTCGTTTGTGCCGTACAACAAATATGCCTGCGACCACCTCGAGGAGCAGCTCCCGCCCGTGGATACGTGGGGCCAGACGATCTTGGCGGTTCAGACCAAGCCGCAGACGGTGGGCGAGCCCAACTACTGGCGGGTGATCTCGGGCAGCGACGCGAATTTGGTCGAGTTTGAGCCGAGCAAGACCCACGCCGCGGTGGCTCTCTCGGCCGGGGAGTTTGTCGAGTTCATGGCTCACGGTGCTTTTCGGATAAGCGGCACGGGACGCATTGCGCTGGGCCAGTTCATGGTGGGCGAGAGCTACATCAGCAACAGCATCACGGTTGGCGACCCCTCCCTCGGCCTCGGCGTACCGGTCGAGCAGTACCGTTCGAGCTATGATTTTCTCGCACCCTCTACCTATAAGGCGAGCTTTGCGACGCTCACGATGCCGAAAAATGTGACGCTCCAGCTCGATGGTCAGCCCGTGGGCGGAGTTCCCGCGCCGATCAGTAGCACCGGCTACAACTATCTCTACGTGCCACTCAAGCCGGGGGCCCACCACATCACCGGGAATGCGCCCTTTGGCATCACTGTTTCGGGAGTCGCCAGCTACACGTCCTATCTCTACGTGGGCGGCCAGAATCTCAACGAGATTCCGGTTCAGTAGGTTTCGGCGGCGGGCCATTTAAGCGATCCGTGATCTCTTGCAGTTTGGTCGCCGCACTCTGGACGAGCTGCGCTAGCTCCGGAGAGGCAAGCACTTCATTGAGCTTGGCGGATAGTTCGGCACTGCCCTTGCGGACCGCAGAATCGACCGAGGAGGGGGCGCTCGAGCCAGCGGCGGCGGCCTGCTCGACGGCGCCGGCGAGTCCCCCGAGGAAGTCGCGCAGCCCCTTCGAAAAGGCTTCGACGCCAGGACGGATCTCCTCCGGCGGCGCGGGGATCTTCTGCTTTGCCTGCAGCGCTAGTCCAGCGACGATCTCTTTGACCGAACCAACGACACTGCGCAGCTGCGCGCGGAGGTGCTCATCGGCAGTCTCCTTAGGAACCGCAAAGGGGGCGAGCGCCTCCTCCGCGACCCGTTTGGAATGGCCGAGCAGATCTCGGATCACGAAGGTACCGTCGAACAGAACCACCCCGTCCGGAACGAGGAAGAAGCGAGTGCGCTCGTCGTTGGTCCACAGTGTCTTACCCTCCTCGGTCATCGTATGTCCTCCACCAGCTCCAGCAGCTTCTCTTGCGTCGCCCGTCGCAAACGGTCGGCGATGGTTTTCATCGTTCCTTGCGGATCGCGCGCCAACTCCGCACGGGTTGCACCAACGAGCGCCAGCACGCGATCGACGCGCTCCCAGGAGGGGAGCACATCGGTTTCGAGTGTGGTCGCGGCGCCCTGCAGTGCTGCGGCGAAGGCGGTAAGCTCGCGCACCACACCGCGAAGGATCGCCACTCGTCGCTCCGCCACCGCCTGTGCCTCCGCTTCGGGCACCTCAAAGCGTGCCAACGCCAGGCCGTCGAGCTTGGTCCAGGCGCCATCGATCGACTGCACCTCAAAATCACCGGGGGCAATCGCCTCCGCGGTGGGGACTAGGAAGTAGCGATCGCGCGCTTTGCTGACGTAGACGATCGCCATGGCGTTCAGTCTACTTTTTCTTCCCGAGCGCGGCGAGGATCTGGCGCCGCGAATCCTTCGCGCTGAGGAGCCGCGCAAAGGATTCGAGCTCCTTGGCATCAACGCCGGGGAGGCGGGCGATGCGCTCACCAGCTTCGCCGGCAGCGCCTTCCGACAGGGAGCCCAGCAGGTCCCGCCATTGTTCGGGATTGGCGGTGACGAGCGCTTTCACATTTGCCATCAGCCAGTCCGGATCGGCTTTCCAAAGGAAGTGATACAGCGCTTGCACCCAAGAGTCGCGACGCAGCACCTCCGCGCGGGCAAGTTCAAGCAGGTGCGGGAGGTCGGGATCGTTCCGCTCGCGTAGTAGGATGATTCTCCGGCCGAGTAGGCGTAGCAGCGAGGACTCCAAGGGCACCGCCACGTTGCGTACCGTCGGATCTTGGCTCAGAAATGGCGCTCGGTCGCCCAAAAGGAGGCCCTCGATGCACGCCGTCTCCATAGCGGCCGGAAACTCGCAGAAGAAGCGAAGCGCAGCCCCCCTCACAAAGGCATCCGCATCGGAGAGGAGCGGTGCAGCTGCACCGCTCACGGCGTCCTTTAGTTCGGTGTCGGTAAGACGAACATGCAGCTTGCTTGCCCAGCCATAGGGCTGCTCGCGCTCGCTCGGTCGAGCCGAGGGTGGGCTCCAGCCTGCAAGAGTTTTGCGCACGAGCGTCGCGAAATCGGTATCACGCCCAATCTTTACGCCATCGAGATCGAAGGGCAGAGTCGCGGTGGAATGGCCACCACAGCGCCAGGGCAGCGCAGGGTCTCTCTCATCATCATCATCCGCTGCGCGAAACTTGTCTTCCCGGTAGGTCCGGCAGGCGCATTGATAGGTGCGTCCATCCTGCCCGGCCGGCAGCTCGCGTTCGAATTGAACCTGTTGCCCACAGGCGCGGCAGCGAAGATTGGTGCAGCCCACGATCGCTGCATCTCCAGGAGTAGCAAATTCCGAGGGATCGCTCGAAATAGACCAGAGCGAACTCGTGGGGCCCAAAAGATAACCGCCCCGTTCGCAGAAATGGAGCTTCTCCACCCGCTATCCCTTCCCGCCGCCCCCAGCCGGTGCCGCCCCGGGCGTCGGTTCGACCCCCACGGTCCTTTCGGCGGCCTCCCAGATGGGCTTGAGCTCACCCGTCCAGCGGAGCGGCTTCAGGTTCTGGTAGTCGCCATCGACGTAGTCGCACCCATCGAAGGCGCGCGCCGCACCCATGATCTCGTGGTAGGAGTGAGCATTGACCGCGAGCAGATGCCCGAGCACGGGTAGACGAGCGCGCACCATCGGATTGACGCCCAGCGTCTGTCCTACGTTCATGAGCCGGTTGGTGGTGCCCGACAGGCCCGAACGGAGCGGCATGTTTATCGATCGCGTGTACTTGATCCAGGGGTGCTCTTCGTTGAGCACATTGGCCTTGGGGCCGTCGACCAGTGCGATCACCTTCTGGCCAGGCATACTTTCGCGCAGCCGGCCACGGATGTCGGTTTCGCTGATCCGCTCCCCTTCAGGCTTCTTCGCCTCTTCGGCCAGCTCGCGCTGAACCGCTGCCTCGCGATCCTTCTCGTTTTTCTCCTCGAGCGACTTGGCATAGCCCTGACCGCTCATTCCTTCCGCCATGAACCGGTGCCGGTCATCCATCTGGTCGAGGCGGTTCTTCGCGAATTCGGCCCCCTCTCCGGTGCTCCAAGGCGGCGGCTGATTCTCGTCCTCCCAGGCAGTGACCAGCGCTCCCGCCATCCGGTCTAGCGGCAGATCGAGAATACTCTTGTCGATCTTTCCAGCGTCCACTGCGGACTGCGCCGCCTTTCTCAGCACTCTGTCATCCTTGAAGTCCTCTTCGAGTAACCGCCTCTTGCACTGGATGAAAGTGAGACCGACTTTGCTGTAGTCACCGCCCTTGGACTTGTCCCAGCCCCCGGTACCGCGTTTCCAGTCCATACCGACCTTGAGCTCATCGGTCATGCTGATATCGGTGGAGCGTCCGGCGAAAGATTTAGCCTGCTTCGTCGCGTCGGCCCTCGACATGCCCGTGTCGATATCGGCGTGTCTCTGCTTCAGGAAATCCTCCCGTTGTTTCATCAAGAGTTCGATGTTGAGCTCACTGATCCCCTGTTTGAACTCGCCCCGCGATTCCAGCGCCGAATAGGCCTCAGCCCCCAGCATCTCGCGCAGGATCTTCTTCAGCTCCGCCTGCATTTCGGGCAGTGCAGCATTGACCGCCGCCATGACGCTTGCGACCTCGCCCTTCGGCTTCGAGATCACATCGACGCCCATGAGATCTCGGCCGAAGCAGTCGAGATGCAGCATGGTCTCCGGCAGATTGCCACCGGAGGTGAGCACTGCCTTGATCGCCTCTTTGGACTTTCCGACGGCTCCCGCGAAGCCACCCACCCGACCATCTCGGCCGACGAAACCGGTACCGATGGCGGCCGCCATCTCGCGCAATTTATCATCGGGGCTGGTTACAATCTTGGAGCTTTTGGTGATGCTGCCGTCTGCCCCCTTGCTCTCTTTGAAGTCATATTCGTACTGCTCATACTTCTGAGCGGCGATTTCGAGGTACTTCCACGCCTTGAGGCCCATCTCTTTGGCGGTCGCGAGCGCCAGGGGATGTCCGATGAGGTGTGGACCGAGCCGGCTCTCATACTCGGTCCGGATCGCCAGCTCTTTGGCCTTGGTCTGGTCCGCTTCCGGAACGATCCAACCATAGAGGACCTTCAGCCCTCCCGCGAGCGCGTTCAGGTGGACGCGTAGCTTCTCCTGCAGCTTGACGTCACCCGATTTCTTGTACTGTTCGCCGATTTCAGCCGCTTGTTTTTCGATGATCAGGAGCTTTCGATAGTTCTCGACCGTACTCGCTTTTTGCTCGGGGGAGAGTTTCTCGATGTACCCCTTCTTGTACCACTCCTGCATCAGCATCTTGACGGCGGTCGGGGTGCTGGCCATGATCGGCGTCGCGGGTCCGCCGTTCGGCGCTTCGACGTAGACCGAGTGGGTTTCGCCGTGTACTTCGAAGGTCACCTTTTCGCTGAGCTGACCTTCTTTCGGCTTGTCCTTTTCCTTTTCGTCCTTGCCCTTGCCCTTGTCGCCCTTGAATAGGCTGAGGGCCTTTTCGAGCACTTTGTCGACCGCGGCGTGGACCTTCTCCTTTACCTTGCCGATGATCTCCTGGAGCTTCTTGGCGATCCCGCCGAGGTTGAGCAGATTGGCGAAGAAGATCATCACGATCGGCACAAGCCGGGCGAGCGAGGTTTCGATAGCGATGGCCGCTGCGCTGATGCCACCGACGACGATCTCGTTCA
>JAHFDT010000162.1 GCA_023248875.1 Myxococcales bacterium
CGGAAACGGCACCCGTGGTCGGGTCGGGCGTCTGACCGGCGTGGACCGCCAGCGTCTCCAAATGGCGCGACGCGGTCTTCACGTACGCGTCGCCAAATATTCGATGAGATCGATCTTGGTGATGACACCCAATAGATCATCGCGATCGAGCACACACACCAACTTTGCCTCGTTGAAGATATTGCGCAGGAGCTTCACTTTAGTCTGTGGCGTCACGGTCGCGTAGTCGGCTTCGATGAGATCGTCGATCGGCGCATCGGTACGGCCGGGATGGGCGAGCAGATAATTGAGCAGGTCGAGCTCCGAGACCAGCCCTTCGAGACGCCCCTCCGCGATCACCGGCACCTGGGAGATGCCATGTTCCTTCAACTTGCTGATCGTATCCCGGATCGCATCGCCCTTTGGCACCGTTACGATCGGGCGTCTGGGCTTTGAGCGTAAGAGGTCGGACACCGTGCCGAGTGGATCCGGCTCCTCGAGGAAGCCATTTTCGCTCATCCACTTATCGTCGAAAATCTTGGACAGATACTTCTGCGCACTATCGGGCAGCAGCACCAAGATGTTTTTGTGCACATCACCCAGCTTCTCCGCGTAGCGAATCGCGCCGGCCACCGCCGCGCCCGACGATCCCCCGCAGAAAATCCCCTCCTCGCGCACCAGCGCGCGCGTCATGAGGAAGCACTCCTTGTCATCGACGCGCACGATCTCGTCGATGATCTTGAGGTTCATCGTCGATGGGAGAAAGTCCTCGCCGATGCCTTCGACTGAATAGGCGAACGGCTTGGTGAGGCGACCGGTCTTCACATAGTCGTAGTAGAGGGAGCCGATCGGGTCGACGCCGATCACCTGGAAGTTTGGCTTGCGCTCTTTGAAATAGCGGCCGCAGCCCGAGATGGTGCCACCCGTGCCCATGCCGGCGCAGAATACGTCGAGCTCGCCGCCGGTCTGATTCCAGATCTCCGGCGCCGTCGAAACGTAATGCGCCTCGGGGTTGGCGGGGTTGTGGTACTGGTTGGCGTGAAAGGCACCCGGCGTCTCAGCCACGATTCGCTTGGTCACCTCATAATAGCTGCGAGGATCTTCCGGTTCGACGGCGGTCGGGCAGATCACCACTTTGGCGCCAAAGGCGCGCAGCGTGGCGATCTTCTCGTGCGACATCTTATCGGGCATGACGAAGATGCACTTGTAGCCGCGCACTGCGGCGATCAAAGCCAGCCCCGCGCCGGTATTTCCGCTGGTCGCTTCGACGATCGTACCGCCCGGCTGCAAAAGGCCGCGGCGCTCCGCGTCGTGGATAATGTTCAGCGCAACGCGGTCCTTCATCGAGCCACCCGGGTTCAGGAACTCGAGCTTGACGAAGATATCGGACTTGACGTGCGCGGCGACCTTGTTGAGATGCACGATGGGGGTAGTCCCGATCGCATCTACGATATTAGAGCGGGCACCCTTCATGGACCGTTTGGGTACCATAGGTTGGGCTATTTGGCGAATGGAGCGCGGACCCTACTCGATCGCAAAGATGGTGAGTGGCCCGCGCGGATATTTGCCCGTCGACACCATGCCGCCCAGGTTGTGATCATGTGCGATGCTGATCCCATTACCGAAACCGCAGCTGAGACAGACGGTGTTGTGTTTTTTGATCACTGGCACCAGCACATCATAGCGTTCACCCGAGGCCACCGGAATGGTGTCCTTCCAGTAGGGGCTGTCGAGCTTGCGCCCGTCCATGCCCACCACCTTCATATGATAGGCGTGGGGATGAAAGGCGAAGACGTGCGAGTAGGCGATCCCCAGCAGACGCAGAAGCACCGTTTCACCGTCTTTGGCTTTGATGACGCTCTTTGGATCAGCGATCGTCGAGAGCGGGTTCTTGAGGTTGTCCGAAAAGATCCGGCCGTTCAGCATGAAATAGTCGGTCTTCCATTTCAGCATGTCGTAGTCGCCGCGCGTGCGGATCGCCTCATTGTGGGCGCTGTCCATTTCACTGAAGAAGAGCGTGTATTCCCGGTCGTACTTGTGGCCGTAAATCGTCTTGGGCTTCTTCCCTTCGACGATAAATGCGCCATACATGCCGAGCAGGATATGGGTCGAGGAGTCGATGTGGCAGTGGTACTCGTAGGTGCCCTCGTTCTCGGCGACAAACTTGTATTCGTAACTGTCACCCACGCTGACGCCGGCCAGCACACGCTCGGGAAGTCCCGCCGCCGGTACGCCTGGAACACCGTCGAAAGCCTGGACTAGATCCATGCCATGGAAGTGGATGGTATGCGTGACGTTGGTGAAGGCACTCCCCTGCGCGGTGTGATGGTGTCCGGCGTTGTGCAGAAATACATGCACCTCGTCACCGACCCGGACGCGGATCTCGGGTGCAGGAATGGTAGGCGGGGGCAGAGGCGCACCGGCGGGGGCCTCTTCGAACTTCTCATTGTATCGGACGTAGCCGACGATGTAGGTTTTCTCCCCATCGGCAGTCTCCCATTCGCCATCGTTGACGTAGAGGTGAAAGGTTTTCATCGGCCGGGCGGCTTGAGCAGCCGACGCTGCGAGAATCGCAATAGCAACGAGCATTCGCATGGTCATCTCCTCATTGGGTCAGGGCAGCATGGATGGTTTGGCCGGCGCTCACTTCGACGGGGAAGCGCCTTCCAAGTAGATCGTCACCCAACTTTTCGCCCCATACGCGCAGCTGGTACTTGCCGGCAGGCACACCAACGAGACGGAAGGTCGAAGTGCCCCTGTCTACCAGCGCGAAGTGGGGATTCTGCAGGACGAGGATGTAGGCCAGCATCTCTTTGTGGACGTTGCAGGTAATGCGCACGACCCCCGTCTTGTTGAACCGCTTGCTCTGCGATGGAGCGCCGGGAAGGATGGCGATGTTAAACAGAGCCTTTTGCAGTGCGAGCGCCCAAGCGTAGACATTGTGTAGCTCGGGATCACTCGATCGTAGCTCCACCTGCGATCCGACCACGATCGGCAAGATGTGGGGCACGTAGGTGTTGTGCTTTTGACCCAATACTGGGGCCGGCGCCTGCGCAGGAAATGTAGCGCCGGGGATCTCGTCGACATAGACCACGAAGGGCCCCTTGCCGAATTCGAGAGTGCCTTCCACGATGCCAGTGGCGGCCCGTGCTGAGGTGACGACAAGCGCGGACAGCAGAAGCGTACGTAGCATGGTGCCTCCTTCGAAGCGGAGTACACATCAAGCGCTGTGCCATCGATAAAGAGGTGGTTTCACCGCCCAGGCGCGAAAGGTCTGCGCCCAGTGCGGTACCAGCGGCAGTTATTGCGTCTACCTGCGCGCGGTCAACGATCTGCGAAAAGCAGATCTATCGTGCGTCCGAGCTGTTCGCTCAGCACCTTGGTCAGAACGGTACGCAGCTCATCGCTACCGACCACCCAGCGATAGCCGCGGTCGGTTGCCTCGGGTGCGAAATGGTAGGCCCGGCGAACGTTGGCACGCGCATCGGCCATCCAGATCTCGCCGGCCGCACGGTGGCTGTTGACAACCACTTTGGCGCCATCGGCAAAGGCCAAAGTGAGCACCCCCGAGGCCAGTGTTACCTCCAGCTCATCCGGGTCAAAGTCGCCCAGGCGGCGTTCGAGAAGGTCGAGCTCGGCCGCGGCGATCCGATCGAACTCTGCATCGTTCATGGCCGAAACCTATCCCACTTGAGCCGCTTCGTCGAGCGCCGTGAAGAGGAGGCTCCCGTCGCCGGCTAACACTCTTGTAGCTCGCGCCGCATTCTCTCTAACCAGCTACAATCATTGCATGGTTGGCAGGGCATGCGCCTTGCTACCTACTGTGCCGACGACATGAGATCAGCACTGGCACTGCTTTGGCTCGGTCTCTTCGGCACCGCCCAAGCGGGCACGTTCCACCGTTTGGCCAGCTTCGACCGGGGCGAGCGCGGCTACGTAGTGGTTCAAGACGCAGGCACTGCGATCAAGCTGCGTGTGGTGTTCGATCGTAAGCTTCCGGGGCAGGACACCCACATACAGACTTCGATCTTCCCGGCCGTCACCCGCGCGGGCGAAGCGCGGTTCTTCGATACTGTCCAGCCGATTCAGGCGCTACCGGGTGGCCGCCGGATGGCCGAGCTGACAATCCCCAAAGCGAGGCTCGCTGAAACGGCATCGGTGAGACTCAATGAAAAGACCGCTCCCACGCACGCGACGCTGCAGCTCAGTGTGCGCGTGGGTGCGCCGGGACCCAACGTCAAGGTGGGAGGTGTGGCGGGTTCAACGCTGGTCGACCTGGTGCCCCTCGACCGCGCTCTTTACGAAAATTAGCCCATACCAACCTTGGTATTACGCGACTTCAAACACCGTATTCGCGGCCGTGCTGGCCACCGTGTGGCGCGGGTACCAGAGCGACTGGGTCCATTTGTTCTTCTTGCTCAGTCGCTCCTTGAATGATTCGATCGACAAACCATTCTTATCGAGCGCTTCGCGAAACTCGTCCTCGGCCGCCTTGCGCGCCTTGAAGAGCATCATCTGCACACGCGAGTAGACGTTGACCGCACCATCGCCGCTGGTCTCGATCGGGCAGAAGATCGAGCCGGGGAATTTTTCCGTGATCAGCGATTGCACTCCGTCGGAAACGCCCGATGAGGGCATACAGCCAAAGGGCTTGACCGAGAGCGTCATGGTCGCTTTTTTCCTTTGAACGTTGAGAATCAGCTTGCCCACCTCCATGTGGCCTTCGCCGCCGCGCAGATGGTTGTTGTAGTAGTCACGCGCGGTATCGGCGATGAGATCCATATCGGGCAGGTGATAGTCCTTGAGGCCGATGAGCGCTGCATAGGAATGAAACCAGCCGCGGATCACCTTCTCGCCGACCCACAGCGCGACCAGCTTCTTGCGCACATTGACACCCGCGAGCCCTTTGCGCGCCTTGTCCTCGGTGCGCAGTGTCATGCGCTGCTTGGTATCCCAGCGCTGCTCCCATAGCATGAACAGCAGCCACGCGGTCACCAGCTGGATGTCGACCTCGGCGCCCTCCGTCTCAAGAAAGCGCTGCAGCCCATAGTTACCATCCCCCTCGGTGGTCATGGCCCAGAACTCGCCGATCACCGAAACCTTGGGCTTGACGATCGAGCGGTCGACTTCGACCGTGCCCATCGCGCGCCGCGCCTGCCAGAGCGCCCGCAGGATCGAGGTGTTGTTTTCGAGCGCGCTACGGATCGACTCTTTGGATTTTTTGATCGCTTCATCGGTGGCGCCGCGCTTGGTTTCATAGGGGCGGATACGATAGCCGAGTGCATTCAGCACATCGCCAGAGAGGATCGCCATCAGCACCTTGCCAAAAAACCTGGGGTTCATCTCGAGCCCCGCGTCTTCGCCAGTCGCCTGCTTGAGGCCGCCCTGCTGCTGAAACAGCATCACGCGGAAACCGTCGAAGCCGGCGTCGCGCAGCGCTTTGCGGTATTCGGTGACGTAGGTACCAAAGCGGCACGGCCCGCAGGCGCCGGCGGTCACGAATAGATAGTTTTTCACGATCTCATCGCGCGAGAGGCCTTTCTCATCGCGCAGCTGGACCAGATGCTTGATGAGATTTCCGACGGTAAAGTAGGTGGGATTGCACTGGCCGCGGTTCCCAAACTCTTTGCCAAACGAGAGCGCGAGCGTATCCGGACAATCCAGTGCTTCCACGTGATAGCCGAGACCGCGCAGGCCGGCGGTGACGAACAGATCGTGCGCCTGAGTCAGTCCACCAGCGAGGATCGTAGTGTGCTCCCGCTGGCTCCTGGTAAAGGTCTGCGGGTTGTTATCCACCCAGTGCGTACGCGGGGCGCCATTGAGCCCCAGCGCTGCTCTCTCGGCCGCCTCGAATTCGGCGAGCTCCTTGTCGATATCGAGGTCCGCCTTGCGCGCGCCATTCTGACCGTAGATTGGTAGTTTGGTCTTGCCGTTTTCCATCGTTTCCATCGGATTCTCCTTATTGCACGCGAGCAATCGTTTCGTCGTTGCGCTTGATCCCGAGGCGCACCAACTGGGGATCCCGCTCCAAGAACGGCTTCGCCTGGGCCGCAGCGACGCGCGCTGCCGCTTCGACTTTGGCACGCAGCTCGCTGATCTGTGCCTCGGTGGCTGGATCGAGTTGCGACCGCGAGCGCATCTCGGCGCGCTTCATCTCAAGCAGCTCGAGCCGCTTGGCGTCGATCTTCTTCGCCAGCTCCTTTTTGCGCCGCGCGAGATCATCGAGCCGCTCCTCGTGCAGCTTGAGCGAGTGGGCGTAGGTCTTGACACGGATTTTGATCGAACCACCGGGTTTATTGGCATCGATATCGTGCAGTGCCGAATAGGGCGTGGCAGACGCAGAAATGATCGAGTCGACCAGTCCATAGGTGGGCGCATCGTGGCCGCACTTGAACGATGAAAGATCGAGCACCACGACATTGGGATGGCGCGCGGCAAACTTGGCCGACCACACTTTCTGCACCGAATTGGCCGAGTAGTTTTCCGGCCACACATCCTGCACCTCGAGGGGCGTTTCGATCTTGCCCTGCTCCATATCGTCCTTGAAGAAGCGCTCGAGCCACTTCGGATCTTTCGGGATCGAACGCATCGATAGGATGGGATAGCCGAGCACCTGGAACTCTTCGAGCACCGAGTGGTTCAGGCCTGGATCGGAATGATAAGGACGCCCGAGCAAGAGCACAGCGACGCGATTCTCCTCCTCGACCTGCTCGAGGATCGCCCGCCCCTTGTGCTGCAAGTCGGCATCGATCGCCTCCATCGCCTTCCAGGCCTCATTGCAGGCAAAATCGTTCTCGTCTTCGGTCACGCCCAGCGTGGGGCCAAAGCAGTCGTAAAGCTGGCGTTTCAATAGCGTGGGCTCGACGAAGCTGGTGGCCGGATCGAGGTACTTGATGTTGCGCACCGCGAAAAAGTCAGTCTCCTTGGTAAAGGCCGCCTTGATCACTTCGGGCGCGCCCGCAACGATGGGGCAGGAGACGGTATCCATCACCTTGTTGAGGCCGGGGGGGACATGGGTGATGCAGGGAAAGAAAATGTAATTGAGACGTTTTTCGTCATCGTGGTGATGAAACAGCAGATTGTGGATGTGCGCCTGCGCCACCTTCGACGGGTAGCAGGGATCGATCGAGCCATACTTGCCGCCCTCGGCCCACATCTCCTCGGAGGTGTAGTCGGAAAAGACGACATTTTGTCGCTGGATGCCGAGCGTCTCGAGGTAGGTGCGCCAAAAGGGCGCCGTGGTCCAGATGTTGAGCACTTTCGGAATGCCCACCCGCACCGACTTGCGCTTTTCCCATGCTTCCGTCGACGAGCGACGGAAATTGCGCTGCACTTCGGTCTTCTTGACGCCGAACAGGAAGCCCTTCTTCACCTCATAGTCCTTGATCACCGTGCTCACTTCTGGCATCGGCGCGGAATCGTAGAAGTGCGCGTAGAGTTTCTTTGATTCATAGTCGACCAGATTGGGGAACTGCTTCATGAGTTGCTTGCGCTGCTTCGACAGCTCGATCATCGCCTCTTCCGACTCGACCGTACCCTTTTCGCAGGAGAAGCCGGAGATGTAGCGCGAAGATCCCCCCTCGGGCGTCACGGTATCGATGAAGGTGCGCGAGCAGTTATTGGGGCAGAAATGGCAGCGCGTCGATTCGTCATTCACCGACGTGAATTGTAGATTGATCGCATTGTCGAGGCCGATGAAGGTCGAGTAACCGCGCCGCTGCACGACCCGCCGGGTCTCCATCGCCGCGCCGATTGCGCCCGCTTCGCCGGTATGCGGGTGGACGTAGACCTCGGCGCCAGGCACGCGGTCGCGGATGTAGTCGACCTGTGCCTTGAGTGCCGCCAAATTGTGCTGCGTGCCACCCTGCAGCACGAACTTTTTGCCCAGCTCGGCCATGCGCGGGATCTGCACCACGTACTGCCAGACGTTCTTCGGCAGCACCTGCGCAAGGCCGGCGAGCAGCTCCTCTTTGGAGTAGCCCTCTTTTTGAAAATTGACGCGATCCGAGTCGAGAAACACCGCACAGCCGTAGCTGAACTTGGGCGAAAGCTCGGCCTGAAACGCGACGTCGGCATATTGTGTCACCGCTACGCCAAACTGGTCGGCCATCGCCTGCAGCAGCATGCCATTGCCCGCCGAACACTGATTCGACAGACGGAAATTCTTGATGTCGCCGTTTTGCATGAACAAGACTTTGATGTCCTGCCCGCCGATATCGCAGATCACATCCACGTCGCCGAAGAAGTGCACCGCCGACATCATGTGGGCCACGGTCTCGACGATATTGGCGTCCGATTTCACCGACTCCTGCAGCACATCGGCCGCGTAGCCTGTCGCGCCGAAGCCCATCACCTCGAGCGTCGCGCCCTGCTCGATAATGAAGGCCTTGATCTTGGCGAGGATCTCTTTGGTATCGGCGATCGGATTGCCCTTCGATAGCATGTACTGTTTGGTCAAAATCTCGCCGTTGTCGTAATCGATCAGCACCGCCTTCGACGAGGTTGAGCCACCATCCATGCCGATCACACCGCGCACGACTTGGCCGGGTGCAAAGGTGGCGTGCGTAAACTTCGGGATTTTGTACTGCTCGATGAACTGCGCGAGCCCCTCCGGCCCTTCGTTCTTGCGCACCAGCGGCGGCCCGGCGTTTTCACCGAGCTTCGCCTTGCGCCCATGCAGGATGAACTCGTTCAGCCCGTCGAGTCCGAGATAGACACCCACCTCAGCCGGCTCGTGCATACCGTAGATCACCGCGCCGTAGCCCGCGTAGTACTGGGCATTCTCGGGAACGATGATCAGCTCCTCGATCGGTACATCCTTCGGATATTCGTACCCACGGTCGCGCCAGGTCTCGGGGATGCGCTTGCGCCAGCAGTCGCGCAAAAAGGGCAAATAGGTGTTCGGCCCGCCGAGCAGCAGCACCTTGTGCTTGAGCGTATTGCCGCGCGTCAGTACCGAGAGGTTCTGCATCAC
>JAHFDT010000163.1:0-7670 GCA_023248875.1 Myxococcales bacterium
AAACAGTTCGCTTTCGAGGAGCGCATCCGGGATCGCGCCTCATTTGATCGCCACGAAGGGGCCTTGCGACCGTGGCTCACCTGCCAGGTGGTGCAGCGCCCGCGCCACCAGCTCCTTGCCGGTCCCGGTCTCGCCGGTGAGCAGCACGGAGGCGCGTGCGGAGGCGATCTTGCGGCAGAGGCCGAAGACGCGCTGCATCGACTCCGATTTACCCACCAGCTGACCCAGACGAAACCGTCCGCCGAGCTCTTCACGCAGCGTCAGGTTATCCCGCAAGAGTGAGCGCTTCTCGAGTGCGCGATCCACCACAACCGAGATTTCGTCGAGCTTGAAGGGTTTGGTCAGGTAGTCGTAAGCGCCGTGCTTGAGCGCGGCGATCGCGGTTTCAGAGGTGGCAAAAGCAGTCATTACGATTACCTGTGTCAGCTCATGGGCGCACCGAGCTGCATCGAGAACATCGAGCCCCGAACCGTCGGGCATCTTGAGATCGGTAAGGACCAGATCGAATTCACGCCCGGACAACGCAGCCTTGGCGGCGGCGACGTTTTCGGCGAGCGCCACTTCATGACCAGCGCGCACAAGGTAGATACGCAAGAAATCGCGCATCGATCGTTCGTCGTCGACGACCAGCAACTGCCCCTTGCGAGAGGTACTCACGCCCGCTTCTCGAGCACGACCACTAGGAACCCGCCCAGCCGGCGCAAGAGAGGTGCATCGCAGGCGCGCCACTCGAGGTAGCGGAAGAGCCGCGGCGCGAGGGCGAACACTTGGGAGACGGGAGTGAGCACACGCACGCCGCGGAGGTCGACGATCCTTACCCCTTGCGGCAGCGCCCGCTGAATCGAGGCCAGCGTATCGTAGCGAGTGTAAACCGCTTCGTCGTCAGCATCGGGAGCGATCGCCGTCGCGGGTTTGAGCCGTTTGACGAGGTAGCGGAACGAATAGGGGTTATAGAACTCGAGGACCAGGCGCCCGCCCGAACGCGTTACGCGCACCAGTTCGGCGAGCGCGCGCTCGATCGATTCGATATGAGCCAGCACCTTGAAGGAGCAGACCAAGTCAAAGCGGCCGTCATCAAAGGGAAGGTCGGTGATCGACCCCTGAACCACCGGCAGCCCGCGCTGGCTCGCCCGACGTAGCATTCCGGCCGAAAGATCGACGCCGCACAATTCACGGACGTGGGGGCGCAGCCGCTGCAGGATCAATCCAGTGCCGCAACCCGCTTCGAGCACGCGGGCGCCGCGACCATGGCGGAGGGCAATATCGACCTCGAGCTCGTCGATGAGCGCGTGGTAGCCGTGGTGGCGCTGGTGGTCGTAGCGCTGGGAGAAGCGGTCATAGTAGGCGCGATTCTGCATGGGGCGTTCACAGTCTATCCGCCCCGGGGCCACTCGCAAGTTGCCATCGCCAGACCCTTACGGCACACTCCGTCGCCCAGGGGGGAATTATGGCTACTACCAACTACCAGCCGCAGGAGCGCCGCAAGATCCTGTGTGTCAATTCACGCTACACGCGCACGTTTGGCACTTTTCATCATGCCTATCAGTTCTTTCCCGATACGGTGGCGTTCATGCCACCCCAGGGCCTGCTCACGATCGTGAGCTATCTCCCCAAAGAATGGGAGGTGCGCTTCATCGACGAGAACGTGCGTATCCCCACCGACGAGGACTACGAGTGGTGTGATGCCGTGCTTGCCTCGGGCATGCATGTGCAGCGCAAGCACTTGGCCAACATCGCCGACCGCGCGCACCAGTTTGGCAAGATCGCGGTGCTGGGGGGACCTTCGGTGAGCGCCTGCCCCGAGTACTACCCCACGTTCGACATTCTGCACTGTGGCGAAATGGGCGATGCCACCGACCAGATCATCGCGCACCTCGACCGGACGGTGGAGCGGCCCGAAAAACAGGTGGTCTACACCACCACCGATCGGTTGCCGCTCGACGATTTTCCCATCCCGGCCTACGACCAGATCGATTTTTCCCACTACTTCGTGCTCAACATTCAGTGGTCGTCGGGGTGCCCCTACACCTGCGAGTTCTGCGATATCCCGGAGCTCTACGGCCGCAATCCGCGTCTCAAGAGCCCCGAGCGCATCTGTCGCGAGCTCGACGCGATTTTGGCCAAGAATCCCGTCGGAGCGGTCTACTTCGTCGACGACAATCTCATCGGCAACAAGAAGGCCGCCAAGCAGCTCTTGCCGCATATCATCGAATGGCAGAAGAAGAACGGCTATCGCCTGCGCTTTGGTGCCGAGATGACGCTCAATGTGGCGCAGGATCCGGCGCTGCTCGAGCTGATGCGCGAGGCCTACTTTACCGATATTTTCTTTGGCATCGAGAGCCCCGATGAGGAGACGCTCGAGTCGATCGACAAGGGGCAGAACCTCCGGATGCCGATCCTGGAAGCGGTCAAGAACATCAACTCCTACGGGATCGAGCTGCACGCTGGGATCATCCTGGGGCTCGATAACGACAAAGAGGACGCTCCCGATAAGATTTTGAAATTCATCGATGAGGCAAAGATCCCGCTGCTTGCAATCAACGTGATCTACGCGCTGCCGAAGACGCCGCTCTGGCGGCGGCTGGAGGAGGAGGGGCGACTGATTCCGACCTCCGAGGTGGAAGAATCGAACGTGGTGTTCAAGTTGCCGGCCGAACTGGTGATGGACCAGTGGCGCCGGGTGATCGATGCGGTCTATAGCCCCGAGGCGCTGCACGCGCGGTATCGCCACAACATCGTTCACACCTATCCCAACCGCAAGAAGCTGTCGATCAGTCGCTACCACTTCACCTGGCAGATGATGCGCATCGCCGGCTTTTCGCTCGGGACGATTTTCTACAAGCTCGGCCTGCGCGGCCACTACCGCACGGCTTTCTGGAAGATGGCGATCGAGCTGCTCCGCGAAGGGCGCATTGACCATCTCATCTACATCGGGTCAATGGGGCACCATCTTATCAAGTTCGCCGAGGACGTACGCAGCGGTGAGGTGAAGGCCTGCTTTTATACGGAGACGGTGCCTGAGCAGCAGCTTCACGAGCGCAATGCGCGGTTTACGGCCGGGTGGCAGAAGCTCCAGCAGCTCGGTCGTCGCCCTGCAGCATGACCGAAATCCGACCGGCGGCGGTCGAAGATCTACCGACGATCAACGCGATCTACAACCACTACGTCGAGCATTCCACCTGCACCTACCAGTACCAGCCGTCGTCAGCGGCGGAGCGGGCTGCCTGGTTTTCAGGGCATGACGAGCACCATCCGATCACGGTGGCGGTGCGAGCGCACGAGGTGGTCGGCTGGGGATCGCTCGGCCCCTTTCGCACCCGTGAGGGGTACCGATATACCGTCGAGAACTCGGTCTACGTGCGGCACGACCTACAGAGGCAGGGGATCGGCCAGGCGCTCTTGCGCGACCTGATCGTGCGGGCGCGCACGCTCGGGCATCGCACCATCGTCGCGGGGATTTCGGCCGAACAGACGGGCAGCATCGCGCTCCACGAACGCGAAGGGTTTCGCGAGGTCGCTCACCTCAAGGAGGTGGGCTTTAAGTTCGAGCAGTGGCTCGATGTGGTGTTCCTGCAGTTGATGCTGTAGCGCCGGGTAGCTGGCGGTGAATCAATCTCGCCGTCGCCGACCATGCGGTCAACCTCCGCAAGTAGGCGGGCGAGGCGATCGTGATCGGCTGCCAGTAGCTGGGTGATCGTCAGGGGATCCATGCCGTTCCCCATAGCAGGCACCGTACCAGCCGCTGAAGAGCCGCTGAGGGTGAAATGGTGGCGCAGAGTTTTCGCTGTCGGCGCAAGGGGCCGAAAATTCTGCGCACGACTGGGGATTACATGCGCTGTCAGAGCGGCACACAGAATGCTAGGTCGGGCTGCATGCGATGGTTCGCTCTTCTAGCGCTGCTGGGCGGACAGGTCGGGGCCGAAGATCTGGCGAAGGAAAAGACGATCTATCAGGAGCACTGCGCCAAGTGCCATGGCCAAAACGGAGATGGCAAAGGGCGCGCCGGGCGATCGCTTGATCCTAAGCCGACCGATTTCACCATGGCTGTGGCCAACGATGCGGAGTGGTTCAAGGCGACCAAGTTCGGCAGCAAAGCGGTGGATAAGTCGAATGGGATGGAGGGCTACGAGAAGGTGCTCAGTGACGAGCAGATCCGCCAAGTTCTGGCCTATTGCAAGACCTTCAAGCGCTAGGGGGGACCATGAATCGATGGGTGGTAATTCCAATCTTTCTTCTGGGGGCAAGCTCGGCGCTTGCGATGCCGCAGTTTTCGCGGCGCGAGAACATGTCCTGCTCGGGCTGCCATACCCAGATCCCGCGGCTCAATCGATTTGGCTACGAGTATCGGCAGGCTGGATTCCGCGTGCCGGAGAATCTCGGCAAAGAGGAGAAACCCTTTTCGCTGGAAGAGCTCTTCGGGGCGCGCGTTCAGGTGAGCGGCGACTACAGCCATCGCGACGATAACGGTGCTTCGTCCAACAACGGCCAACTGCAGTTTCGCGAATTCACCATGTATCCGCTCACCGGCGCTTGGGGGCGGTATTTTTCATCGCTGACCGAGCTCTCGGTAGCTCCCGAAGACTTTTTTGAAGTAGAGAACGCCTATGTCAAAGCGAACCTGGGTACGCCCGACCATATGGGTTGGGTGCGCTTGGGCATCGCTCACCCTTTTGAAGGCTACGGTGGATCCGACCGTCCGCTCGGTCTCGCCCGTTCGCTCATTCAGACCACGGCTGCCAACCACAACCAGAGCACGCTGTTTACCCCCTGGGGGCTGGACCAGGTGGGGCTGAGCGCGGGTTACCTCTTCCGCGGCTTCTCAGCGGCTTTTACTGTGTGGAATGGGAATTTTGTTCGCAGCGAAGAGGGTGGGGCGGTCAAGGTTTTTCCCGCGCAGGGCGGCGAGCTGCTGAAGACGGCGACGGTACCTTCGAACAACCACAAAGACTTTCAGCTGTTCGTCAATCAGATGGTGGGTGAGCGCTTCGGGATCTCGGCCTACTACTACCGCGGTTGGCTCGATCTACCGAAGGATCCCAAGGCGGAGCTGACCCCTGCCAATCTTTGGCAGAACGGCTTCGACCGCTTCGCCCTGTATGGCTATCTTCAGCCGCACAAACACCTCGCCTTGCAAGCCGGCGGGCAGCTCGGCATCGACCACTTCTTCGATGCCAACGCTGCCGAGCCGACGGGAGGAACTTTCTACTCGGGGGGGCTGTTCGGCGAGCTGCTGGTGCCGATGCGTGAAGGACTCGCCGGTGCGGTGCGCTATGACTTTTTTGATCCTTCGTCGCGCAAAGACAACAACGAGCTGCACGCCGTGACGGCGGCTCTCAACTGGGCAGCACAAAACGGGCTGCAGCTCATCGGGCAGTATCGCTTCGTCGACACCTCACTGGGAGCGGGGAAGAGCGACCGCCAGGATCACTCGCTGCAACTGCGGCTGATCTTCATCCTGTGAAGGCCTCTCCCCCAAGTCGTCGCTTCTTCTTGTCCCAGATCATCATGGGGCTCTCCCTTGCCGCCAGCTATGGGACCGCGTTTGCCTTTGCTTTGCGCTTTCTCTTTCCGCGCCAGCGCCTCGCGAGGAGACGGCGGGTCTATGTGGCGAGAACGAATGAACTGCCTGAAGGCGGCTCACGGGAACTGGTCGATCTCGAAGGGCTGCCGCTGGTGCTACTTCGAGCGGGCGGCGATCTCATCGCGCTCTCGACGGTGTGCACCCATCTCGGTTGTCGCGTGCGCTGGTCGGCACGGGAAGAGCGCTTCCTCTGCCCTTGCCACAATGCGGCCTTTGATCGGTCCGGGGCAGTGCTCTCCGGTCCCCCGCCCCGCGCTTTGTCTCGCTACGAGGTCGCCGTGGAGGCGGGAAACATCTATCTGGAGATGAAGGAGCGCTCGGCGTGAAGCACTGGCTGAGCGAGCGTCTGCCGATCGATTTCGATCGCCTGCGCAGCCTGACCAACGAACCCGTACCCGGCCATCTCAAGCGCTGGTGGTTCGCGCTCGGTGGCACGGCTGCTTATCTGTTCTTCGTGCAGCTCGGCACTGGCCTGCTGCTCCTGTTCTTCTATGTAGCGGAACCCGGGCGCGCGTTCGATAGCGTGCGGGAAATCAGTAGCGCTGTGCCGTTTGGCTGGTGGATCCGCAGCCTGCACAAGTGGTCCGCGAGTGGCATGATCGTCGCGCTCTGCCTACACACCCTTCGGGTTTTTTTCACCGATGCCTACCGGAAACCGCGCGAGCTTACCTGGGTCGTCGGTTGCCTGCTACTCTTTGCGACCCTTGGCGCTGGCCTCTCCGGCTATTCGCTGGTCTATGAGCAGCTCTCCTACTGGGGGGCAACGGTAACTTCGAATCTGGTCGGTGCCCTGCCCCTCTTCGGCGGCTGGTTGGCGCGGCTCATCCGCGGCGGTGAGGAGGTGGGGCCGGCGACGTTGACGCGGTTTTTTGTGCTCCACATCGCTGTGTTGCCAGCCATGATCCTGCTGCTGGTGGCGGTCCATATCGCGCTGGTGCGCATCCATGGCATCAGCGAACTGCGTTTTCGCGATCAAGAGAACGAGCCGCGTACCTTTCCCTTCCTCCCTGACCATCTGCTCACGGAGCTAGCGATTGCGCTGACGATCATGACCCTGCTGAATGTCTTGGCGGTGATCTTTCCGGCGCAGCTCGGCGAGCGAGCCAATCCGCTGCAGACGCCCGAGCACATCCGGCCGGAGTGGTATTTCTACTTCGCCTTTCGCTGGCTCAAGCTGACCACGCTGCGCATCGGTGTGATCGGCACCGTGCTCGCGGCGGTGCTGATGGTGCTGTGGCCGGCGGTCGACGGGGGGCTGCGGCGACTGTCACCGCGCCGTGAACTGTCGCCGCTCTTGGGTGTGGCGGCGGTGCTGGTGGTGGTGATGCTGACGATCTGGGAGGCGGTGAGCTGATGCCGATGAGTGCCGAGAGCAAGCGCTGGCTGGTGGCCGCACTGGCGCTGGCCTTTCTTGCCTCGCTGGTGGTGGTCGCCTATCGCGAGGTAAAGACCGAGCGAAAACCAGGCGAGCGACCGAAGCCCGTGGTGGCGGCCGATTCACGCGAGTGCGTCGACTGCCACAGCCGGGTGACCCCGGTGATCGTGGAGCAGTGGCAAGATTCGAAGCACTCCTTGCGCGGCATCGGCTGTGTCACCTGTCACCGTGCAGAAGAGAAGGACAGCGATGGCTTTGAGCACCATGGCGTACGCATCGCTACCATCGTCAGCCCGCTCGACTGTTCGCGCTGCCACGCGCAGGAGTTCAAGGAGCAGAAGGATAGCCGCCACGCCGACGCCGCGTCTTTCGTCGGCTCGCTCGACAATTTTCTCGGGGAGGTGGTGCAGGGGGGGCCGACCACTACGCTCGGCTGCAAAGGGTGCCATGGTACGACCATCCAGGTCCTTGGCAACGGCCGTCTCGATCCCGCGACCTGGCCGAACGGCGGCATCGGCCGCATCAATCCCGATGGCTCGAAGGGCTCCTGCACCGCCTGCCACTATCGCCACGACTTTTCGCTGGCGATCGCGCGCGGCCCCGATGCCTGCGGCAAGTGCCACATGGGACCCGACCATCCCCAGGTGGAGATCTACAACGAATCCAAACATGGCGTGCGCTTTCGCGAGCCGCACGACCAGATGTATCTGAACG
>JAHFDT010000163.1:7680-8929 GCA_023248875.1 Myxococcales bacterium
AGCCGTGGGTAGTAGGGCGCGACTACCATGCAGCGCCCACCTGCGCCACCTGTCACATGTCAGCGACACCGTCGCAGCCGGTCACCCATGATCCGGGAGCGCGGCTCTCCTGGACCTTGCGGCCAGTGATTTCGACCCACCAGACCGATTGGGAGCGCAAGCGAGAGGACATGGCCGATGTCTGCAACCAGTGCCACGCCGACGCTTGGGTGCAGAATTATTACAAACAGTTCGACGCCTACGTTGAGCTCTACAACGAGAAGTTCGCGCGGCCGGCGCAGAAGATCATGGACGCGCTCTATGCCGCTAAGGTTCTGACGCCCACACGGTTCGATGAGCCGATCGAGTACACCTTCTACGAACTCTGGCATCACGAGGGGCGTCGCGGGCGCCATGGCGCTTCGATGATGGGGCCCGACTTCGTCCAGTGGCACGGCGCCTACGAGGTCGCCAAACACTTTTACAGCCAGCTCGTGCCCGAGGCGGAGCGGCTCAAACCGGGCATCACGGTACCCTTTCTCGCGGGCGCGGAGCATGCCTGGCGCAAGGGGCTCACGCGAGAACAGATTCAGGAGCAGATCGAGTTCTACCGAAAGCGGTATCAGTAGCGAAAAAACTGCTGCCTACGTGCAGCCCGGCGAAGGAACTACGGGAGCAGCCTTGGGAATCCCACGAGGATCACGCTGCTGTTGTTGGAACGTCCCTTGCTCTATCCGGCTGCGAAGACACGGAGGTGGATCGTGTTCAAGACCCTGCTGATTGCGACGGATCTGACGGACGCCTCGCTTGCTGCACTGCGAGCGGGTCTTGCGATGGGGAACGAGTTTCTGGCGCAGGTCTATGTACTTCACTGCACCGAGCTCGCCCCTCCGGGGGCGCACTGGTACCTGCCGTATGCGCAGATCGAGACGGAGCTCTTGCGGGCCTGGGATTTTCGCTTCGACGATGCGGCCAAGCGCAAGCTCGAGCAGCAGATCGTCGAGGCCAACGGCAAGCACGTCGACTGGACGCGGGTGCGGCCGATGATCCGCCGTGGGATCGCTGCGGACCTGATCATCCAGGCCGCCCGCGAGCTGCCGGCGAGTTTGGTGGTCATGGGCACGCACGGCCGCACCGGTATCGACCATGCGCTGCTCGGTTCGATCGCCGAGCGGGTGGTGCGCACTGCTCCCTGTCCGGTGCTGACGATCCGGGCGCCGAAAGAGGCAGAACATCAAGTGGCTGTGAATCAGTAGCGATCAAACCCCGA
>JAHFDT010000164.1 GCA_023248875.1 Myxococcales bacterium
CGCCGAACCCCGCTCACGCCGCCCGGCGCGCGCACCTCATTGGGAGGATGGGGAGGTGACCGGCGCGCGCACCTCATTGGGAGGATGGGGAGGGGAGGTGCTCGGCGCCTGCGCAACTCGCCCTCCGCCGAACCCCGCTCACGCCGCCCGGCGCGCGCACCTCATTGGGAGGATGGGGAGGTGACCGGCGCGCGCACCTCATTGGGAGGATGGGGAGGGGAGGTGCTCGGCGCCTGCGCAACTCGGACTGGGCCCCTCGGACTGGGACCTGTTCGCGCTGCTCACCTTCGCCGGCGAGGAGGAGGCTCATGCAGCGCTCGGCACCGCGACCGAGGGCACGCGGGCGCTGGAAGCCCGCCAGGTACGCGAGTGGTTTCCGCCGCGGTTGCGGGCCCACTTCGAGCGCGACGGGGCGCGCCCACGCTACCGGCTGCGGGGGGCGATCGCCGACGCGGCGCCATTCGAACGGTCGCCGCTGGGGTTGGGATTCTGCCTCCTGCTCGGACGCGAGATCTACGTCGAATTGCACACGATGTGACCGGGCCTCGTGCGCCGCTCGCGCCGCGGGAATGCCAGCACGGCGGCCGCCCGGAAACGCGGCAGGTCGAGCTCGCCCATATGCAGGTTGAATTTTCCCATACACCCCATGCGGTCGAGCGGCCCCGGCGGAAACTGGTAAGGGAACTGGGGTCGGTTCTTCGTTTCTTCCATTTATTTTTTGACCTGCCCAGAGGCGCCCCAGTCATACGAGTCGCTGAGCAGCGCGGCAGGAGTCATCAGTCCGCCCTCAGCGGCTAGAATCAGGCCTGCTTCGATACCCACTCGAGAGAGACTGATGCCATAGTTCACGGGCATTAAAAGGATGCCCTTGTATACCTTGCCGTCCATGGAATGCCCTGGCACGAAGTGGTGGAGCCTCAGTCCATACTTCGCTAAGTGCCGATTCCATACTCTCACTCCGCTGGAGAACTCTGCGAAGTCCTTCGCGCTCCCGGCTCTCATTGCCGCGCCTTCCTCCGTGAGTCGGAGCAAGTGGGACTGACGGTATCCCCACCATTTTAGGGCTGCCCGTCCAGACTGGAACAGGCCAGTGGTTGGGCTAAGCCAGGAGTGGACTATCTCGTGATTGAGGACTTCGCGTAGTCTTGGAAGATTCGCGAGGAGCTCCGAATTAAGGGTGATTTGTCCAGTCCTACTGGTTACTCCTTCTGCGCCCTCCATATAGCGGAGAGCAAACTCGGTCCCCTGGCGGCGCAGACCTTGGCCAAACGCCTGGTACATTCCGTTCTCTAACGACTTGACCCTAAACGCGCTCGCCAGCACCTCCGCCGCAGCAACCCGCGAGGCCGAGTAGCCAGCACTCGGTAGAAAGGCTATGATATCCAACGCATCAATGGGCGGCGCGCTCCTGATGCCGTCTCTTAATCCTGTCGCAAAGTTAGACTGTGGGTGGAACGCAAAATTCCTCATTCCAGATTGGATGAGCAATGCTCCAAGCAGGCCCACGGAGAAACCAACAGTGTACTCAGCGTCATAGTGCAAGCGGTCTGTAGGCAGCATTTTAGTAAGGTCGATGGTGTAAACGCCCGTCTCGGGATCCCACGAGCAGCCAGAGCAGTCCCTAGTGGGTTCGGGCGATAGACCAGACGGATCGCTCTCGGTCAGCGGCCGATCCCCGACGAAAGCGTAGAGATTGTCGCCGCCGGCCAGGCCGATGGGATCGGGCGATAAGAAGCGGCCGATGGTCGGGTCGTATTCGCGCGCACGCATCGAGTAGGTGCCAAGCGCGGGGTCGTAGAGCTGCCCCTGAAAGAGATGGCGCGTGCCGACGCGCGAGCTCTGAACCTGGGTTTTGCCGTCGGACTGGACGACCGTCGGTTGGCCATAGGCGGAGTAGAGGTAGCCTTCGACGAGGCCATGATCATCGCTTACAGCCACCGTGGAGCCATCGCGCCCCTGGTGATAGTAGAGTGGCGCGGCGAGCCCCTGGTTGCCGGCGGTGGCGAAGAGGCGGTCGAGCCCGTCGCCATGCACCTCGATCTGGTAGGCGCCCGGGTCGTTCTGGGAGCTACCGATGGCGGCGAGCTCGGCACCCGCCCAGAGGTAGCGCGCAGTGATATCGTTGGGGCCGCTCCCTTCGACGATGCGCTGGCCGAGGGCGTTATAGCCGAATCGGATGGTATTGCCATCCACGGTGGCGCTGACGAGCTGGCCCTGCCCATCATAGGCGTAGCTGCGGCCGCTCATGCCGACCAGATTCTCCGCCGGGTCGTAGGTGATCGGCTTCTGATCGATCTCGCTGTACTGGTTGAGCGCATTGATGGTGGTGGTGAGGGCGCCGACCCCAGTGCGCGATCTGCAGTTGCCGGCGTCGTCGAGGTCGTAGCGCGAACCGGGCGACTGATTGGTGAAGTACTTGGCGACATCGGTATTGGTCATGTCCTCGCCAGGCGGATCGGCCAAGGCGGCGAAGTGATTTTCCGCGGTGAGCCGCGTGGCCGAATCAACCTGGAACACATCGGTGAAGGTATCGCCGCTGCCCATTTTTGTCTGGCGCTCGCGCGACGCACCATCGAGCCCAAACCCTTCGCTGGTGCTATAGAGCGGGGCATTGCCCTGGGCGAGCTGGGCGCTGAGACTGACCAGCGCACCGCGATGGTCGTAGGTCGCTTGTTCGTTGGCGCTATTGCCATAGTGGATCGCCGTGGTTCCTCCGATCCCCTGATAGTCGAGCTTGGCGATGCGCGCGCCATTGAGCGAAAGCTCGTCGAGGCGCCCCATAGCATCGAAAGTGCGGACGATGCGAGCCTGGCCGACCTGGCTGACGGTCGGTTCGCCGTGGCTGTTGTAGGTGTGGGTCTGCACGAGCGGATCGGTGCTCGAGCGCTGCTCGATGAGCTCGCCGAGCGAATCGTAGCTGAATTGCATCTCGGAGCCGTAGGCCAGGTCATCGCGGCTGCTGTTGGGATCGACGAAAGCGCGCACCAGCTGACCGCTCGCAGAGTAGCTGTAGCCGTGCACGATCGTTTGGCCAGCAAAAGCGAGGCCAGCGCCATCGGTGATGGACCGATCAGTCAAGCGACCCACGGCATCGTACCCGAGGCGCATCTGGGTGCCCGCCGCATCGGTTCGGCTCACCAGGCGCCCCGATCCGGAAGCGTACTGGTAGGTGGTGGTGCGGCCGATCGCATCGGTCATGGAGAGCAATCGATCGAGGCCATCGTGGGTAAGATGGGTGAGATTGCCATTGGGATCGCGCACCACCGAGAGGTGACCGCCGGCGTCGTAGGTGTAGAGGCGCTGGATGGCGCCGCCGAGCTCGGTGGTTTGGACGATGCGGCCGTAGCCATCGTAGTCGAAGGTTCGCAGGTCGCCCGCGCCATTGACCTCGCTGGTCAGACGCCCAAGGCTATCGCGAAAGGCCTCATAGAGCTTGGTGCCGCGATCATCGTAGACTGCTGCGAGCGCGCCGAATGCGTCGAGCTCTTGCATTGTGGTCAGCGTTCCACCGGGCACGGCCGCGGGTGCGCTGGTGGTGATGCGGCGGCCGGCCTTGGCATAGCTGCGCTTGACCAACGAACCATCGGGGAGCTGTTCGACGATCATGCGCCCCAGGCCATCGGTGGTCGTTCTGTGGGTGCGCCCATCCTGCGTCACGGTGATCTGATTTGCCGCTTCATCGTAGGCGATCTCCATCGCCACCAGATCGAGCGGTCGGTTGACATCGCCGGGGACGAATTTCCACGCGCTGATCCGGGTGGGGCGGCCGAGAAGGTCACGCCGATACTCGACCATCGATTCGAGCGAGGCATCGGGCCATACCGGCTTGGCATAGGCGGGTGCGTTATTGGTTTGCACGGCCTCCCAAGCGATACCCCGCCGATCGAAGCCGGTGCGATGGTGGGTGCCGTTGGGGTCGATGAGATCGATGGTCCGCCCGTGGCCGTCGCTGACGACGGAATAGGCCATGCCACCGTGCACGATCCGCGAGACCAAGCCACCGGGCAGATAGTCGACGTGCAGCACCTCCTGTACGCTCGGATCGCCCTGGGGCGCCTTCTGCAGGTTTGCTTGGCAAGGGGCGGCCCAGCCGGGAAGATTGTTGCCAAGGTCAAAGTTGCCGCCGAGGAAGCCCTGGAGGACCGAGGTGACGCGACCAGCGCCGTCGTACGCATAGACGCGGACATTGCCGGCGGGGAGGATTTCGGAATCGAGCCGCCCGCTCGCATCGGTAAAGAGGCAGTGCACCGTCGACTTGGTGCCATCCTTGGGCGTCCGCTCGATCTTTTGCAGATTGCCCTGCGAATCGTACTGATGCGTCTCCACCAGCGTCGAGGTATCGATTTTCACCGGCTGCCGTGTGGCATCGTAGGTAATGAGGGTATCGATGGTGCCCCCGGCCGGCTTCTCCTGGCTCACCTTGGCGAGTAGCCCATTGTTTTCAAATGCGCGCAGCGTGCCCAAGCGGCCCGTGGCCCGCTCCGAGGTCGCATGTCCATCGCTATCGTAATCGACATCCACCCGAATCGGATCGGCGCCGCCGACATCCAGAGTGGCCTGCTTTGGTCCAAGAGCGGTGAGCCCATCGAGCGCCGTGGTGCTGCCGGGCGCCTCGACGAACGATGGCACGACATACTCGGGATGGTCGTAGCGCAAGGTGGTCCGCTGCTGGTGTCCCAGATCGACATCGAGCACAATCTCCGTCGGCCGCCCGTCGGCGCGGCGCACCATGTGAGTCACCTGGGTGTCATCGAACTGGTAGGGGTTGACGATGAGGTCCGATAGCCCCTCTTCCCGATAGTGAAACAGCGCGGTTTTCGCTTCGCCCGGAAGCCCCGGAGCGGGGAGATGGGTGACCCGCACCGGGTGGCCAATACCATCGTTGATCGCGCAGGTACGCCGGCCATCCGCCGCGCGCACCCCGATGAGGGTCCCGAAGGCGTCATAGTTGTAGTCGGTCACTTCGTGCGTAGCGCGGTTGATATCGCGCAGCACATGGCCGCGTCCGTCGAAAAACTGCTCGCGATCGATGCCGTGGAGGCCATGCACCAGCAGCGTCGAGACCGGCTCTTGCGGAGCGCTGGCTGCACCGGCGTGAACTTGCGCCGCCCCGAACTCGTATTGGAGGCAGATCTGGCCTTCATGGTTCTCACTCGGCTCGGATGGCAGCGCGAACTGGCCGCCCTCGAAGCTCGGCTGAACCGCGAGGAGATCGTTCCCATCGGGGCTGACGCGGGCAGGACGGCCATCTTGGACCAGGCCATTCCAACCGGTGAGATCCCCGATTAGCCCGAACTGCGTCGGCTGCTCGGTAGCGATGAGACCGATGCGCGAATCTCTCAGGCGCATCTCGCCGACGAGCTCGCCGGGCGAGGGCAAATGGCCGATGCGCGCGCGGTTGGCGCCGATGCGCTCGATCTGCGGCTGGACGCCATGGATTCGCTGCCCCTCGGCAAATAGGATTTTTTGCAGGCTGGTCGCAGAGAGATGTCCATCGAGCGAAAGCTCGCCAGAGGACGCGACCAGCTGCCCGGGCTGTAGTTCATCAGCGATGGGTTGGGCGCTCGGCGGACCGTCTCCAGAATCGGAGATCTGCAGAGTGCTTGCCCCCGCGAACAGAAGATCGATCGCATCGACTTCGCCGAGCAGCAACAGATCCGATGTACCCGCGCCGGTGGCGACCAGATCGACCCGTCCAAGTGCAGTATCGAAGCTCCAGATCGTCTCCCCTTCGCTCCAGTGGATCGGCTGTGCGCCGAGCAGCTGCACCGTGCCATCGTGCAGCGGAGCAAGATAGAAATCGCCCGGCTGCACCAGCATGAGGCGCCCAAGGTCCAGGTCGGTATGGGGAACATCGATCTTGAGCGGAAAACCCCACTTGACGCAGGCGATCGGACAGACATCGACACTATCGAAACGGTCGCCGATCACTTCGTTGGGGTTGGGCTGTTTCTGGGGGAGGGGAGGGGCGGTGAGATCCTGGTATTCGAGCGCGAGATTGTCCTGCCCTTCGCCGAGCGTCTGGCTGACGACGCGGTCGAAGGTGAACTTGCGCGGGTCGGAGCCGTATTCATTGTGGAGGATACGGCGGCCGAGCACGTCGGTGATCTCGACCAGATTGTGGTTGAGATCTTGCGGGAGACCGTAGCTGCGCACGGCGACTCCCTGTTCTTTCCGCGCGTAGAGCGTAGTGCACTCGTCCTGGCAGATTTCGGCCTCACAAAAGACTTGTGGTTTGGCGAACTCCTGGTTGCAAAAGTTGTTGCACAGGGTCTTATCGGCGCAGGCGGCTTTGCACCCGCCCAGGCAGGCCGAGGTGAGTCCACTAGCGCAGCTATTCTGGACCTGCCCGCAGTCGTGATGGCACTGCTCGAGCACGCTCTTATTGGCCTGCCTCACCCGCGCGCGGCAATCGAGCTTGGCCTCCCGGGCACAATCGACTTTGCAGTCGTGGCCGGCGGTGCTGATCCCCGAGACGCCGGCACACGTACGGCCAAAGCGGAAACAGAGGTGGCACTGCTCGTTGACCATGAACATCGCCGCCACACGCATTGTATCCTTATTGCAACTGACGCCCGGGATGAAACTAAAGATGCATTTGGTGGAGTCCCACAGCCAGCTAACGCTTAGCAGCCCGAGGCCGATGCTGCCGCGAGAAAGACCACTAATGAAATCGACGGTCTCGTCCCAGCCACCCGAAAAATAGGCCTGCCCTTGGACGGTGACGTCGCCACCGTTTTGATCCACGGATGCCGTAAAGACATTGTTATAATAGCCATTTCCAAAGATGTCGTTTATAGCGGGCAATCGGCATAGCTTGTTGGTCTCCTGGTCACAGGTCTCCTCGCAGGCTTCGTCAAACTTGTCATCGTCATCGCAAATAGAAAAGTCGGGCTCCTGAGCGCATTTTTGGGTGCAGCCTTCACAGGCCGCGCAGTCGCCGGGGTGCTGGGTGCAGTCCCCTTGGCAACTCGAGCCGCAGAACTTATCGCAGTCCTGCTGCCGATTGCACGCAGCGACGCAAGCAGTGCGCGCATGGGTCTCGGCGTCGCCGCAGAGATCGATGCTGTGGCAGTTGTTCTTCTTCGGTTGGCAGGCTACGGCGCAGTAAGAGGCGAGGCGATCGGTGGGGATGTAGCTATTGTCCGCCTGGACTCCCGAAGTGTACTGATAGGTGGGGCCGTTGCCCTTGGCATCGTGGACCGATTCCAGATCATCACCGCGGTAGTGAAAAGTCACCCGATTGGCGCCGTAGCTGACTTCGGCGAGGTGGTCGCCGTCGTAGCGGTAGACCACGCGCCGCTGAGCCGTATCGACGACTGCCATGAGCCGATAGTCGCCGTGGTGTGGCTCCCAGTAGAGCCTCAGTAGGTTGCCCATCGGATCGGTGATCGAGCGGAGCAGCCCTTCTCGATCGAAACGGGAGACGATGCGCGCCGAATCCTCTAGCTTCCACGGGAGCCCCTCCTTCGGCTCATAGATGAGACGGAGTTCGGCTGCTTCCGGAACTTTGTAGAAGATGCGCCCATCGGGCTTGTGTCCCCCTGGCTCGAAGTGGACGGTCGCCCCCTGGCCTGTGCGGTAGTCGGCCTCATCGGCGCAGTCCTTGCCCGGACCGCGCAGGATGCGCTGATTGTAGTTGTGGTCCCAGCCATAGCCGAGCGGTCCGAGATAGTCGATGCGGCTGCGATAGATGCGCTGAAAACGATAGGGAAGCGCCGCCGCGGGCAGGGAGAGATCGGTTTCGACGAGGTAGAACTCGCCATTCGCCCCCGAGACCGGCTCAGTGCCATTGTCTTCCGGCGCGGTCGCCTTCTGCAGTGGAGAACCCCCGACCTGCGCCATCGGAAACAGGGGCGGACAGGAGGTTTGCCCGCCTTGGCAGCCGATTGCGCCGGGAGGAAGCGGGGGGCCGAGCTTCACCTTACCCAGGCGGCTTTGGATCTCGGTGAGGACCGCCGACTTGCCCGCCTGAACCGCGACGCCATCGTGCTGCGTGTTGGCAGTCTGCCACTGCTGGCTCGCATTACTGCCCTCCGCGGTTGCGTTCTTTAGCGCCTGCTGCGCGTTCGGATCAAGCACGATGGGTGGGATTTTTTTAAGGTGGATGGTCTTTCCCACCGCCGTACCCAATACTTCGCCGGGCGTTCGCGACCCTTGGCCCTGCCTCTCGCCGAGGAAGAACCAGCCCCCTTTTGTCCGGCCCTTCTCAGGATAGCCACCGAGCGGCATGCCAAGTGCCGCCGCCTTTCCAAGCTCACGCGTAGCGTCATCGCAGGTGGCGTTGCTGATGCAAAGCCCGCCCGCCTTATCGCACGTCTGGTAGTTCACGCCGCAGTCATCGGCTGAAGTCGGCATCGCGCGCAGCCAGAGAGCAAGGACAATGAGATACGGTCGGTCGCGTAGCGGCATGATTTCCCCTCGGTATAGATAAGTGGGTGGGAGGAGGCAAAACCTTCAATTCTGAGATACATGGAAGGTTTTCGCGCCGTGCGCCCATTCACCGCTCTGTGGTGCTCGCGTCCAACCTTGCCCTCTCCCCCTGCCGGGGTTAGATTCCCTGCCCCATGCCGAAAGCTGGCAGCAAAAGTCTCGTCAAGCGCAGCGGCCGCACCGGCGAGCGCGTCGCGGCGGTGGTCGGCGCCTACGGCTTTCTCGGGCGCGAAGCGCTCAAGCGCCTGGAGCTCGACCCACGCTTTATCATTGGAGACTCCGTAGATGCGTCCTGTCTGGGCTTGATCCGCTTTCGTAGACACCTTTTGAAAGGCGAATACGATGCGGAGCATGACGGACGAGCCAAAGAAGAAGCGGGGGGCGAAACGGAGCTTCACGGACGAGTTCAAAGCCGGCGCGGTGCGGCTGGTGCTGGACGAGGGCAAGACCGCTGCCGAGGTGGCGAGCAATCTCGATCTGACCTCTTCGACCGTGG
>JAHFDT010000165.1:0-4185 GCA_023248875.1 Myxococcales bacterium
ACTTCGCGCGCGCCGACCACCAGGATGTTGTTTTCCGCCTGGCAGGCGACCACGCAGGCGCTGCAGCCGGTGCAGAGCGAAAGATCGATCGACATGGCCCACTGGGGACTGTCGGCAGGGGCGGCGCTGGGAGGCATGAGAGAAGGGAGAGGCTCGCGTTCGATCGTACTGGAGGGATCTTCGCGGTAATGAGCGAGGGAAAGCGCGAGTGCGATCGGTCGATCGTGCTGGATCTGCGCGCCCGGTTCACGCGCCAGTGGGAGCCGGCCAGGTAGCCGCCGGATCTTCGCACCGACGGAAAAATGCGGCTGGTCGGAGGTTCGCAACAGATTGGCATTGGCACCCACTCCGCGTGCGAGCGCCTCTGCACCGTCGCGCCCCCAGCCGAGGTGGAGTGTAATGGCATCATCGGCATGGGTCGGAACGATCTGGATCGGCAGCTCGAGGTGGCGGCCGTGGTGTGCGATTTGGACGCGCTGCTCGTTACGCAGACCCAGTCGGGCAGCGGTGCTCGGGGCCAGCAGCGCCGCGTTGCCCCAGGACAACTTCGTCAACGGCTGCGGTAGTTCGATCAGCCAGGGATTGTTGGCAAAGCGGCCGTCATATACCGTCGGAGAGGGGACGTAGTTCACCTCGAGACCATCGGGCGGCAGCGCAATCTCGGCGACGGTTTCGATCGTCTTTGTCCAATCGAGGGGCACGGCGAGGCGCGGTAGGGCGGTGTTGGCAAAGAGGCCACGACCGAGCGCCTCGTGCCAGGTTTCGTCGTCGATGGTCTGCCACTGATGTCGCAGGAGGCGATAGCCGTCGGGATGGGAATCGCCGGCGAAGAGAGCTAAGAGATCGGGCAGGGTGCGACCGCCGTGGAGCGGTTCGATGAGCGGCTGGAGCAGCGAGACAGTGCCGTCGTAGGCGCGCGCATCTCCCCAGGACTCGAGGTAGTGCGAGAGCGGCACATGCCAGTGGCACTGCCGCGCGGTTTCATCGGCATAGCTGCCCAGGTAGAGGCTTTCAGGAACTGCGGAGATCCGTCGGGGGAGTTCCCAGTCGGCCGGGGCAGCATAGACCGGGTTCCCGTCGAGGATCACCAGCGTCTCGACTTCAGCGAGTTCGCTGATGAGTTCAGCGAAGGTGTGGGAACCGGGTGGCCGAATGAGCGCCGGGTCGGCCAGCCAGCTGGTGGTGCCATCGCTTCCCAATAGCTGGTTGAGAAGGTGAGCCAGGTGCTGAACAGCGATCGGCTGCCGATCGCCAGCGAGCACCAGGGAAGAGGCACCCGCTTGGTGCAGATCTTGGGCGACTACCCGGGCGAAGCGGGATTCGTATCCGCGAAAACGCTGAAGGACTCCGACGAGCTCGGCCGGTACTTGGGTCCTGCGAAGCCTCAAGAGCTCAGCTGCGATCGAAGCGGCGATCGGGCCGACTTCCGATGATCGCCGTCGCAAGAGATGGTCGGCCATGGTACCGGTCACCGAAGCCACTCCATCGACCGCGTAGAGGCGATTCATGGCATCGCTCGGTCGGTCGATGTGGCGCCGGGCGGCGAAGTCGCGCGCGTAGCGCAGCGAGAAGGGGCCCGAACCGAGAAAATCGGCGTCGAGCGCCAGCACGACGTCGGCACGCGAAAAATCGTAGTGCCGAGCGGGAGAGGGCCATTCGCGGGTGAAGGCAAACCGGGCTTGGGGATGGCGCTCGCGCACCTGTTCAATCAAGCGGCCGACCAGCGGCGAGCTGGTCGGTTCGAGCAGGAAGCGCAGCCCAGCTCCGCGGTCGTCTCGCGGTGCGGTGAAACGCTCGGCAAGTTGGCTCCAGGTAGTCGGGATGGCCCGGTGAGTGAGGGCGCCCGCTCGCAGCGGGTCGTAGAGCTGGATCAGCGAGGCCTGCTCGAAGACCCCCGTGCCCCCCAGGCTGGCGGGATGGCCCGGATGGCCTTCGATCTTGATCGGGCGTCCATCGTAGCTCTTGACCAGTAGACCCGTGGCATAACCGCCCAGCACCATCGAAGTGGCGTAGTAGTGGGGCTCACCGGGCACTCCATCCGGCCGCTCGTCCGCGTAGGGGAGGATCTTCTCCGGACGTCTGCGAGTGCAGCCGTCGAGTCCTGCCAGGGCCAGGCTAGCAGCCATTCCCTCGAGAAAAGTGCGACGGTCGATTCCATCTAGCGGTGACATGTCGTGCAGTGCGTTAAGCTGCGCACCGGACGGGGCTCGGCAAGGTGCCTCTGGGGGTTGCGATGGCAGTCGAGGCACCAGGCCATCGTCAGCGGAGACGCTTGCTCGATGACCGGCATGGTGTCGACAGCGCCGTGGCAAGCAGGGCAAGCAAAACCTCGGGCGATGTGGATGCCGTGGTGGAAGTAGACGAAGTCGGGCAGCTGGTACACGCGCTGCCAAGGAAGCGACTGGCCGGAAAAATAGCTGCGCTGCACCGGTTCGAGGAGCGGACTATCGGCCCAGACCTGGCTATGGCAGTTCATGCAGACCTCGGTGGCCGGGATGCCAGCGCTGGCACTCCGTTCGACCGATTCGTGGCAGTAGCGGCAGTCGATCCCATCATCCTGGACGTGGTGTCGGTGGTCGAATTGCACCGGCTGATCGACGGGGGTGCCGACCCCGGTGCGAAAGGGGCTGCGGACGTAGATCATCGGCCCGAGGATCGCGCCGCCGATCCCTGCTACGGTGACAGCCACCGCCACCCGCAGGGCGGTATCGCTCCAGCGGGGAAAGAGGGGCGACCGGACCATGATATGTTTTTGATCTCCGACGGAAAGTTGCAAGGGCGCGAACCTTGACACCGTCGGGATCGGCCGGCTACGGTGTGCACATGCGCTCGGCGTTTTTGTGCGGCCTCTGTTTCGTGGGTAGTGTGGCCACCGCTGCCGAGCTGACCGATGTCGCCTCCTCGTTTGACGACGACAATCCGTTCGACCTTCGTCTGCGTGTGGGCTATGCGCACGAGTGGAAGAGCGCGTCGATCAAGCGCGAGATCGAGCTCTCGGGACAGGACGAGATCGTCAACTACAAGGATCTGCTCTATGCGCGCAGCCGCGATTTATTGGGGATGCGGCTTGAGCTCGGCCTGTTTCAGGATCTCATGCTCTACGGAGAGCTGCCGCTGGTATTGCGTGACTCGCGCGACTACAAGTTCGACCAGTCGCTGGGCAAGGGCTGCGTCTATCCCGGGCAGGGGACGACCGCCAACTGCGTCAACGGATCGAATTCATCCACGCTGGCGGATGGCATCGTGCCCCAGGCCGGCTACGACGCGACCCTGTCGACACCGACCACGCCGATCGGGTTCCCCCCCGCTTCCGATCTGGTGTTTCGAGGCGTCGCACGCGGGGGAAGTGGCCTCGATGCGCTCGATACCATCAACCTCGGCCTCGCCTGGGCCCCGCTCAGCCAGAAGCGCGATGACACCAAGCCCACCTGGATCATCAATTTCGAGGGGCAGATTTCGGTCGGTAACATTATGAAGTTCGACCGCGCAATGCCCGACGCAAATCACGGGGTATCTGAGGGGCTCCACAGGCTGTTTTTTCGCACCATGGTGTCGCATCGCTTCCGCTTCTTCGAGCCCTATCTGGGCTTTTGGTACATGCTGCCGGTCGCACGAGATGATGGCCTTTTCATCGATTATGGTCAGACGCAGAAGTTCAAAGGGCCGCAGCAGGCAGGGGGGACGGTGTTCGGCTTCGAAGCGATCCCCTACGATCGGAAGGATGGAAAGTTCAAGATCGCGCTCGATCTGCGGGGGCGGATCGAAGCGAAGTTCGATGGGCGTGGCTACAGCGAGGCCTGGGAGTTTCTGGCCTCGTCGCCAGCGCTCGCTTGCGACCCGAAATGGAACCCCGCGTGCGATAGCACCAAGATCAGCAATCCCTATCAGGGCAAACCCTATACCGGCCTCACCCGCATCGAGAACTATGCGACCCTGGGAGCCGAAGCGGCGCTGGTACTTCAGCTGAGCAAATATGCGCGGCTGAATCTGTCCCTACAGTACACCCACGATCAGGGACATCGCATCAGTTCGGACGATGTGGGGCAGGCCTACAATCCCAACGTCGGGGATGGCTGTTCGAGCGCCATCGGAGCTCGCGTGATGCGGCCGTGCGAGTACAATCCAGCCTTTCGCTCAGTGATCAACCAGGTGGGCCGGCGCTATTTCGTCGACAATGTGGACCTG
>JAHFDT010000165.1:4285-8889 GCA_023248875.1 Myxococcales bacterium
GTGTGGCCGGCTACGACCGCTGCGAACGGCGCGAGAGAACCAGCTGATAGATCTGCCGACGGCTCTTGCCCGTCAGGGCGGCGAGGGCGGTGGAGATCTCTTTGGGCGACTGGCCGGCAGCGAGGCGCTCATCGATGGACGCCTCCAGATCGATGGTTGGCGTGGGCGCATCACAGCTCCCCTCGACAACGATCGTTACTTCGCCGCGCGGTGGTGCAGCCGCGGTCCGCTCTGCCAATTCGGCGAGGGTCCCGCGCAGATACTCTTCATGCAACTTGGTCAGCTCGCGCGCTACGCAGGCCCGTCTTGCTTCGCCGAATGCCAGAGCCAGATCGGCCAAGGTGGTGGCGGTGCGGACCGGGGCCTCGAAGAAAATCAGGGTTTCTGCGCGCGTTCGCAACCGCGCCAGCTCTTCGATCCGCGGCGTGCGATCGCGCGGCAGAAAGCCGATGAAGGTGAAGCGGCCGGTGGGAAGACCCGACCCGACCAGGGCGGTCAGCGAGGCCGAGGGACCCGGCACAACCTCGACCGGGAGGTTGGCGTCGAGGCTGGCGCGAATGAGTCGCTCACCGGGATCGGAGATTCCCGGCAGGCCCGCGTCGGAGATGAGGGCGATGGTCTCGCCGTTGCGCATCCGCTCGACGAACCGTGGGGTGCGCTGCGCCTCGTTGCCGATGAAGTAGCTGAGGACCGGGACGCGCAGCTGGAAATGTGAAAAGAGCCGCTGCGCCGAGCGGGTGTCTTCGGCTGCCACGAGTGTCACGGAGGAGAGCGCGCGCACCGCCCGTGGGCTCATGTCCTCGAGATTGCCGAGCGGAGTTGCGACGACGAAAAGCTTCCCCGTGTTCACCTTTTGCGGAAACGATTCATGAAACCGCTGACGCATTCACGGGCCTCTTCTGAGGCGTCGAGAAAACGTGCACCAAAGCCGCTGGTTTCTTCGACGTGGACCACCTGCGCAGTCACCCGCAGTGCCGAGGGGCTGGAGGCGCTGCCGATGAACATCTGTACTTCCGTGCCTGCGGGGGGCGCTTCGGCGGTTTCAACGAAGATGCCAGTCGCCGATAGATTGCGGGAGATGCCGGCAATGGCTCGACCGCCAGTATCCCGTAGCTCTACCACGAGCGTCTCGGTTTGAACCAGCTCACGGGTGAATTCGCGTGGGATCATTTTCAGAGACCGGCTGCGCGACGTCGTACCGCCACCGCCACGCAGAGCAGCGCCAGCAGCGCCAGCGCAGAGGATCCGGTAGGACGCAGGCCGATGCTGCAGCCGCCGGGCGATTCGGCGGCGACCCCTGTGCCGGTGAGGAGAAGCATCATTCCCTCCGCTCCCGCGGTGCCCAGCAGCTGGATCGTAAGGGCCGCCGTGGCCTTGCCAGCCAAAACTGGCGCGAAGGTGGCCGCGATCTTCGCGGTGCCGCCGGCGGGGATGGGTGTGGTGGTATCGACCCCCGATACATTGAAGAGCGTGGAGTTGTTGGACAGGACCGACATGAGAGTGATCGGGCCCGCCGAAATGTTCGTGAGCGTAATCGTTTGGGTCTTCGGCATCCCGACCGTGACTGCGCCAAAATCGAGCTCCCTGGGATCGGCGACGGTGATTGCATCCGAGAGGCCCTGCCCAGAGAGCATGACGACCGCGGTGGGCAGGGTATTGTCGCTGGAGGCGATGGTGAGGGTGCCGGGCTGCTGCCCCGCCAGGGGGGGCTTGAAGCTGACGCTCAGCATCTTGGTTTCGCCCGCCTGGAGGGTGCCGACCGCCGAATCGACCAGTTTGTAGGCGTCCTTGCCCATGCCGCCGAGCGTGGCCTCGAGGAGCATGATGGGATCGCCGCTGGTGTTGGAAATGGCGACCGACTTGGTGGGACCGGCCAGGCCAGCGCGGACCGAGCCAAAGTCGACCGTCATCGGTGAGACCGCGAGGAGCTGCGAAACTCCCATGCCGGTCAGCTGGATGACGACGGAAGGTTTGCCTGGATCATCGCTCTGGATTTCGAGCTCGGCCATCTCCATACCGACCGTTTTGGGCTTGAGGGTGAGGGAGACCGTGGCGGTGGCTTGAGGGGCGAGCGGGCCCTGGATGGCAGGGCTGGTGATGGCGAAGTCGGCCGCGCTGTTCCCCGTGACCATCACCTGGGAGATTTTGAGCGGTGCCTTGCCGGTGTTGGTGAGGGTGACGGTTCGTGCGGGAGAGGTTCTTCCCACGAGCTGGCCGCCGAATGCGAGCGCACTGGGGGCTACGGAGATCATCCCCGAGGTGCCGTTGCCGGTGAGCTGCGCGGTGGCCTTCATGTTGGGGAGACTGGGGTCATCGCACAGAACGTCGAAGGTGGCGCTGGCGCTGCCGACGGTCTTCGGGGTGAAGGTGATCATGCCGGAGAGCGATTTGCCGGGATCGATCGTGACGCTGCCCGAAACGTTGGTCATAAAGGCGGTCGCATTGGCACCGCCGAGCGAAACACTGGTGATGGTGAGTGGCCCGGTGCCGGTATTGTTGACGGTGACATTCAGGGCCTTGCTGGCGCCCAGTACCACGTTGCCAAAATCGAGGGTCGACATGGCGAACGCGACCATGGGCGAGGTCCCCTTGCCGGTGAGTTTGATGGTTTTGGGCGAGGTGGGATCGGTGGAGGAGATAACCAGCGTGGCGGAGCGGTCACCAACGGCGGCAGGCTTGAAGGTGATGGGCACGTTCTGTGATCCACCGACCGAGAGGTTGATGGGGAGGGTGGCGGTGCTGGAGAACTCGGCGTTGCTGAACACCAGTTGGTTGACCGACAGCGGCTGGGTACCGTCGTTGGTAAGCTTGAGTTGCGTCACGGTGCTCTTCGAGACGTTGACCGAGCCACAGTCGAGATCGGCGGCGGTCAACTTGGGCGCAAGTCCCGTGCAGGTGAGGGCAACGGTCTTCGGGGAGTCGGAAGATCCATCGTCCTTGCGCGCATCACTGAGGACATTGAGGGTGGCGGAGCGCGTGCCACCACCGGTGGGCTTGCACTTGAGAATATAGTGGCTGGCCACGTTGGGCGGGGCGGAGGCGTTGAAGCTGACCAGGAGAAAGTCTCCGGCCTGGGGGCCGGTGATGGTCGGCTGGCTCAAGGTCAGATTGGCCTTGCCGATGTTGGTGGCGTCGATCGTGACCTCCGGGCCAGTATCGCCGAAGGCCACGCTGCCGAGGTCCTTCGATCCTGGAACACTGACCTGGGGCGCGATTTCGTTGCCACTCAGATCGAGATTGTTCGGTGGATTCGCGGCGTCGGCGTTGACGATCAGTGTCGAACTCTTGGCTCCGAGGGCACCGGAGGGGACAAACGCGATGGTGACATCGGTGGACATGGCGGGCGTGACCATCACCGGGAAGACGGTGGGTGAAACGATCGTGAACTGATTGTTCCCCGCCGACATCGATAAGATTTTAAGATCTGCGGTCCCGGTATTCTTGATCTGGAACGTGTAGTTGGCTTGGGAGCCGATCAGGCGGTCGCCATAGTTGTGGCTGGTGATCACCGTCCCGGCATCCAAATAGGCGAGGTGCGGCGCGATGCCGGTACCCTTGAGTAGCGGCGAGTAGTCGGGGTTATTGGGATCGTTGGAAAGGATGTGCAGCACCTGGCTCTGCAGAACTTCGCCCGAAGGGGTATAGGTCACATCGAAGGTGACGGTCTGGTTGGCCGTGAGCGTCTTGTTGAAGGCGGGGAGGTTGGTCAGGCTGAAGGGAGCCGCAGTCGTGATATTGGTGATCACCAGATCGGCGCCACCCGTGTTCTTGACCGTAAAGGAAACGGTTTTGCCGACGCCGACGCGCACATTGCCAAAATCGTAGGTGTTGTTGTTGAGCGCGGGCGAAGAGATCGAGACCGTCGGTGGTGTGACTCCAGTGCCCTTGACGCTGATGCTGTAGGGCGCATTGGCGCCGAGATCGCTGCTATTGACCACCAGGGTGCCGTTCTGCAGCCCGAGGCCGCTCGGCTTGAAGGTGGCGGTAAACGTGGTGGAGGTGCCGGCGGCGAGGGTCGAGCTGGCGGGTGCGCTCGGGGTAAAGTTGCCGGTGGCGGTGATGCTCGAAATGTTGAGCGTGAGCTGTCCATCGTTCTTGAGGGTAAAGGTGACCGGCGCGCTGGTCATCCCGTTGCCGACATTGCCAAAGTCGTAGGGGGCCGCGGGCGAGGTGAGGGTGATGTGGGCAGCGTTCGATGCGCAGAGCGTCAGCTGTTTGGTCTGTTTTTTTACATTGTTTGAGGAATTGCAATCAAACGGCCAGCCCGAACTGGTGGTGGGGCTGGCCGCAAAGGGGCCAGCGCCATCGCAGTATCCTACCGCATTCAAATGGGCCGGGTCGGGCATGCCATAGGGGACGCCCAAGGTCGGCGAATCGCTGGTCCAGACGCAGCAGTAGTTGGTGATCGTGTGTTTATAGTCGAGCCCGTTCCAGGCATTGGCGTTGGCGCCGATGATGGCATCGAGATCGCTTTGGGAACCGAGCGTGTAGCCGCTGTCGCAACTGCCGTGCGAGCCATCGAGGTAGTAGAGTCGCCCGTTGTAGGCGATGTCATTGGCGCCGCCCTCGATGACTCGCATGTAGGGGGCCCAACTATTAAGGCT
>JAHFDT010000299.1 GCA_023248875.1 Myxococcales bacterium
ATCAGCACGCCGGCTGGGTCGAAGTCAGTGACCGTCACTGGTCGAGAAAGCGGAGCGATACGAATCCTGGCGGGACAGGCGAACCGGTGAACAGATGCGCACACGCGGTGATCCCTTCGTGCTCGCGGATCGCCTTTGTCTCGCGCAAGCAAGCGGCACGACTCTTCGAGTGGCCAAGAACTAGGGCCGAAAGGAGCCGCCCGTCTTCCGCGTCGCAATTCTCGTACTCAATTGCGATGAGCACCACCCATTCGTCAGGATAACAGGCACAAATATCCAGCCAGCTGAGGCGCTCCTGGCGGGACGATTGAAGTGACGCATTGGCAAGTGGGGTGGCCACGCAATCAGCTTTCATGGTAGATGCGTTTCGGTCAAGTAATCTATGGAGGGCCAACCGACCCGTGTGCGGCGCCAGCGATGTGCCGCAACTTTTCGTCGTCCTGGCGCGATAACTGGGATCGATGCAGCTGGCTTTTTCCTGTGCCGCAGTAGCGCTGTTACTATCTCGCGGTGCGCCTTCGACTCGCGGCGATCGTTATTGCGCTTTCCACCAGCGCATGGAGCGGCGAGCTCCGAATCGACTTTCTCGACGTGGGGCAGGGCGACGCAGCGCTCCTTACGTCACCTACGGGCACGACCATGCTCATCGACGGTGGTCCTCCCGAATCGGCGGCGCGACTCGTGCACAGGCTCGGCCGCATCGGGCATCCGATCGACGTGGTTCTGCTCAGCCATCGCCATGTCGATCACCTCGGCGGCTTGCCTACGGTGATCGCTCGCATCGGTGCGAAGCGCTACATCGACGCGCTCTTTCCGCACCCATCGCCCTACTACAGCAAGCTCCTCGATGCGCTCGAAGCGCGCCACGTCCTCGTGAGTACAGCGGTGCGCGGGCAGAAGATCGATCTTGGCGGTGGTGCGATCGTGACCCTGCTCGGTCCACCATCGCCGCCGCTCACCCGTACGCGATCCGATGTGAACTCGAATTCGGTCGTGGCGCGCCTCGACTACATGGGGCATTCGGTCCTGTTTGCGGGCGATCTCGAGGCCGTCGGCGAACGCTGGCTGCTCGCATCGCAGCAGAACGTCGCGGTCGATGTGATCAAGGTGGCGCACCATGGCAGCAAGCACTCCTCGAGCCCACGCTTTGTCGCGCGTACGCACGCGCAGATCGCGGTGGTGAGTGCGGGTGCCGGCAACGACTACGGGCATCCTGCACCGGTCACCCTCCACCGGTGGACGACTGCCGGAGCTCGCATCTACCGCACCGATCTCGATGGGGAGGTCAGCCTGGTCAGCGATGGGAAGCGGTGGCGCGTGAGCACCGAGCACGCCCATACGGAGCAGCCATGAAGTCGAAAACCACCCGCGTGTTTGTGGATCAGGTCGATGAAGGGATCGCAACGATCATCATCAGCGAACAGACGGCGCGTGTGCCGGTGTCGCTATTGCCGGCTGGCGCGGGCGAAGGGCAGTGGATTGAGATCGCCATTCGGTTGGTGCCCGTGCCGCGCGAGCACGCGAGAGGGCGGCGCCGGCGATGAGCCCTGGGAAAAATGGCTAGGCTGAGCTCGGTAATCATTGGCCATCATTGACTTCGAAGGATCTTGGATTTCTATTCGTCAAACTCCTCCGATCAGAATACCAGCACTCTTTAGCGCCCCAAGCCGTTCCAACCGAGAGAGCACATCATCCTAGGCGTTGCCAGCAAACCGGTCAGCAGCGACCTTGACGATCTCGCTTCTTTGACAGCAACAGCTTTTGCGCCCGTTCGGGCTCCGAGGGCTCTACCATCGCTGTGAGCGCATCGCTGGTGAACATCACATACTCCTCGAACATTGAAGCGAGCGCCGCAAACGCTGCTAGCTATTCCAGGAAAAGTTTGACGGTGTTGACCCTGTCCTCGTGTCTTCCGAAATACACTGTGACCAGAGCTGATTCGCCATGGGACAGCGATGGATGCGAACTGGTCGACTGGTTGAGCTTCGTTCCATCGGAGTCGATCAGGGTATATGCAATGGCTCCGTAGCCATGTCCCGCCACCACCTGCGCTACCTGGTGGAGAAGATCGTGGTCACGGACCACCATGTCCGCATCGAAGTGAGGGGTGCAGCGGCGCTCAAAATGATGGCCGCCGGCGGGGGAGCCGGGGCCACTGTTAACCGCCAGGGACTTGTTCTTACTTCCGTAGTGGAGTGGCTCCCCATTCGGTCGGCTGCACGAACCAAGTTCTCTGCTCGGCCGAAAAGATTCAACTCGTTCTCAGGCTGATTCCCCAGGTTCCGCATGGGGTTGCGTGATGGCGCCTGGCACGACCCA
>JAHFDT010000166.1 GCA_023248875.1 Myxococcales bacterium
ATGGAAGCGCTTCATTGTGGCACCGATGGCCCTCCACGAATCGGTCCTCGCTCTCATCGACCGGGAGGCCGAATTGGGACGTGCCAGCGGGGGCGGACGGATCATCGCCAAGCTCAACGCTCTCGTCGATCCCGAGGTGATTCGCGCACTCTATCGCGCCTCCCAGGCGGGCGTGAAGATCGATCTCCTCTGCCGCGGCATCTGCTGCCTTCGACCGGGCGTTCCAGGGATCAGCGACAACATCCGCGTCTCTTCGATCGTCGACCGCTTCCTCGAGCACAGCCGTGTCTACTATTTCCGCGCCGGTGGCAAGGAAGAGGTCTATCTGGCATCGGCCGACTGGATGCCGCGCAACTTCGTGCGCCGAGTGGAAGTGATGTTTCCGGTGGAGGAGCCGGGTCTCAAGACCAGGCTACGGGACGAGATCCTGGGCTTTGCACAGGCCGACAATGTCAAGATGCGCGTGCTCTCATCCGATGGCACCTACCAGCGCGTCGAACCGGCTGCAGGGGAGGCGCCCCTGCGCAGCCAGATCCGCTTTGCCGAACTCGCGAGGATGCACGAGTCTGCCCCCGGCGAGCCGCAGCTGACCATTCGCCCCACGGTGGTGCTCCGCCCCGCGCCCCGTCGAGCCACGACCCGTGAGATCCCCGCGCAGCGTCCACCCCCCACAGTGGGAAAAGTTCCCGATCTACCGCAAGCCCCCCCCATTGAGCCACCAGCTAAGAATGGTTGATCGCTCACCGGGCTAAGGGCCCGCGGCGGAATAACTCGATTGATGATCGTGGTCGAGGCGCCCGGATGGCGAGGCGCAAGGAGGGAGCATACCCGTCGGTACGTGACCGACGAGCAACGAAGCCAACCGGGATGGATCGGCCGCGAGGACGATCGAGTTATTCCGCCGCGGGCCCTAAGGCTGTGTGCTTCGCCCGAGTTCGACAGAGTAGAGCCGGTTGAACAGCGAGTGGCGCACCAATAGATCGGCAAAGGCCGCCACATCACCCCCCTGCCCGCGGACCAGATCGAAGTTGGGAACGATCGCCGCGAGGCCATTCTCCAGGATCTGGATCAGCTCGCCGATACCGGGCGCTTGTAGCTCGTGAGAGGCCGTGCGCGCCAACCAATCGCGCAGTTCACCCACTAACGGCCGCGCCTCCGGGCGCAGCGCATCGATGCGGTTCTGCCTCACTAGTGCCATGATCATTCCAGCCAGGTTACTGACATCCTCATCGAGCGCTGCGGATTCAAATGAGGGTTCCACCAGGCCCACGAACAGCGGCTCCACACGCCCCGCCTCTCGGCGACCCTTGAAAACCAGCGCCTCTGGACAGACGTTGTTGTGCGCCAAACCGTGAGCATGCAGCCGTGCGATGGAGAGCGCGATGATGAGACCCAGCCCAAAGGCCTCTTCGAGGGTGAGCTCGTGTTCGGCCAGGTCGGTGCCAAAACGTGGGTCGGCGACATATTCGGAAAAGAGCAGGAGGAGACCGTTCTGTTTTTCGTAGCTGACCTTGTGGAGCGAAGTCAGAAACCCTTGCCGTACCCGATTGACGATCGGGTGGATGCGTGCCAGCCAAGTTTCGACGAACTGAGCGCCGTCTGGCCGGGCCGCGACATCGATCGCCGTCACAATTTTTCGGTAGGTATTCACCTCGGGGAAACGTCCCTGCAAAACCAGTTGAGGATCGGGCAGGGTCAGGAAAATCGGATGACCCTTGACCCGTCCAAGGCTCTTCTCCAAGAGATAGCCGTGGCGCGACAGCACCGTTTCGATCCGTGCGAGATCTTCGTAACCGACGGACAGATCAGGTCGAGCGCGAAAGATCGCATCGCGATCGGGGCTGATTTCGGTGAATTCGTACCCGCGCGTGACCCGAAACCTGCCATGCGCCTTTTCTGCCGAAGAGAGTTCGAGGGCAACGCCCTCTAGTTCCACCCGCACCTCGTTGGCGTCGGCGAACCGGGCGCGTGGCTCCCGCTCAAGGCAGGTTTCGATAATCGATCGCAGCTCCGCCGGCACGTCATCCGGGAATCGGATGCGGCTCTGACGACGGTGCACCACGCCCTCTACGATACGGTAGAGCAGTGTGGCCAAATCGGGCACGGCGCCGTAGAGCGACTCTTCGGTGAAGAGCGCGAAGAGTGCGGTGCCGATCGCATAGACATCGATCCGCGGCGAAATCGGCTCCTCCGCGAGCACCTCATCCAGTAGCTCGGGGGCCACCGAAAACTCTGGCGAACCCGCCACACGCCCGCGATAGTAGCCGTCGTAGGTGCGCTCATGTTCCGGCAGCAAATAGGGTGCGAGTGTAAGGTCGAAATCGAATAGGCGTGCTGCATCGCCCGAGCACAACACATTGTGCAGCGTAAAATCGCGATGGACGAGACCGCGCTCGTGCAGCGCACCCAGTCCGTGCAGAGCCTGACAGAAGAGCCGCACTCGTTCACGTGGTGAGAGCGCCGGCCCGGCAAGGCGAGACATCAGCGACTGGCCAGCGAGCGGCGTCAGAAAGAGATAGTTATCCGCAATCGGTGACACCCGCAGCACCGGGAGAACGTTCGGATGATCGATCTGGCGCAGCTCCTCCACTACCTGTTCAAAATGATCAAAACGACGACGTGCCGTCTCGTCCTCCCGCAAGAGAATCAAAAATTCCTCGCGGTAGGTCTTGGCAACGATCACCTCGCCACCGGCGGAGGGCTGTCCGATTCGCCAGCGGGTCAGGGTCCAAACGTTGCCCATCCCCCCATAGCCGAGCTGTTTTCCCGAGGTCACATAGAGATACTCGCCATCGGTAAACCGCACGTCGGAGCGCTCGATATCGGCGGTATGGAGTTCTGCGAGGTCGATCGGAGGGCGAGTGGTCACTGTCGAATTTTACCCTGCCCGCGACGCCGAGGGAACGTTGTAGTATAAAAGCCTTGTTTCGAGCTCGTAGCTCAGCTGGTAGAGCAGCGGCCTTTTAAGCCGTTGGTCGTGGGTTCAAATCCCACCGGGCTCACTGCAAAAAATACCGGTTCTTCGGTTCTTCTCACTCGAAGGTGGGTGCACGACGAAAGCGGTTCAAGTGCAGGCGTTTAGTAGTCGAAGTCTGTAGTTTCTGAAGCTCCTTGCCTAGCTTGGCCACCTTCGGTAACTTGCGCGGATTTTTGAGCGCACGCAGGCGGTCGATCGTGTCGTGGCGCCCGTTGGCAGCATCGATCACCAGAGCGCCGAGGAGAGCTAATGCACTACGAGCGTGCGAGCGCACACCGGTTTCCCAGCGGCTGATCGTTTCGGGCGCTACATCGATCAATTCAGCCAGATCGACAGCGCGCAACCCAAGCGCCTTGCGCATGTAGCGGACCGCCTCACCGGAGCGGGCCCCCGACTCCGCTAAATGGGCAGCAATGTGCCGCTCGTATTCGACCAGGGACGGTCCATCGAGCAGGAGCTCGCCGCAGCCCTTGCATTGCTTGGCGTGCACAGTCCCTTGGAATTTTGACCATCGACGGCCACTGATTCCTGAGCCCTCGCGTTCACCATGGGTTCGCCGCAGCGGTAGCACTTCATTTATATTCTCCTCATCAAATACCGTGACGACGATGACCGACGCCTCGATAGCGACTGCCAGCGTCAGCTCATCGCCTGTCAAATTCTTCGTGCCGATCTTCCAAGTCACACGTTCCTCTTGCCAGGTTGCACGGCTCGCGTGAATTAGCCCGTACCGGATATCCGCCCCTCGCACTCCTCGCTGAGCCATCCGCTCCCGAGCGTATGGCGTAATAAAGAACCGCCCGAGGGAGGCGAGTTACCGGACCTTCTTGATCGCAACTGCCGGTGTCAGTGGTTGAGTTAGTACGTGCATCCGATTGATGCGCAAGGACCCCTGCCCCCGCTAGAGCTGGGTGTATTTGGGCGAAGCGTAGGCCGAGGTGAATGAGCTGCCGAGCGCAGCGAGAGCGCCAAGGGGGGGGTCACGGGCTGGCCTCGATGAGGCGCAACTGCTCGTCGAGATCGACGATCTCCTCGACCCAGTAGCGCGCGCTGCCGAAATCGGGGAAGGCGCGCGGAAAGGTGGGATCCTGCCAGCGACGCGCGATCCAGGCGGCGTAGTGGATCATCCGCAGCGCGCGCAGTGGCTCGATGAGGCGCAGGGCCGTGCGATCGAATTCACGCATTTGTTCGTATCCATCGAGGAGCAGGTCGCGCTGGCGATCGGCTTCAGGGCCGCGCCCACGCACGATCAACCACACATCTTGTACCGGCGGGCCGATGACGAAGTCGTCGAAGTCGACAAAAAAACAGCTCTCCTCGCGCCACAGCACGTTGCCGAGATGGCAATCTCCATGGATACGGATCATCTCCAATCCGTCCAGCCGATCACCGATGGCATCGGCGATCTGCTGCACATAGTGTCGGTAGCGTACCGCCATCAGGGGGTCCCACAGCGCCGCCTGCTCGAGCGTTGCCAACGATTTCCCAGCGAGATGATCGAGGGCCAGCCGAGGGCGATGCGATGCGTCGCCCCGAGCGCCGACGTTGTGCAACCGCGCAAGCAGTCGTCCCACCTGGCGCAGCTGATCGTCGCTGAGCTCGCTAAGCAACCGCCCGCGCACTTTGGGAAAGAGGGCAAAAAAGATTTCATCGTGCTCGCCCAGCGTCGATCCGGTACGCAAGCCGAGGGGCGCAATCGCAGGCACTTCTGCCGTGACAAGCTCGGTGAGAAAGTGGTGCTCGTCTAGGATTGCTTCGCGGCTCCAGCGGGCCGGGCGATAGAATTTGACCACCACGGGATCGCGCTCCTCGAGCTCGATCTCGTAGACGCGGTTTTCCATACTGTTTAGCGCCAGGGTGCGGCCCGTCGCACGCACAGAGAGTGCCTGCTCCACCGCGTCGAGGATGCGCTCCGGAGTCAGCGTGAAGAAATGCTCCACGCGGGCGTTGTATCACGCCTATTGCGTCGCCGCGCGCGCGATCGGAGCGGGGTAGCGCGCCAGAAACCCTTCCTGGTCACCCCAGGCACGGCGTGCCACCGGGTGGCCTACCATCAGATGGAAACCGTGCCACTGCCCCGGGTTTGGTCGCTGTTTGGCGACTCGACCGTCCAAGGAGGACGCAGATTTCTCAAGAGCAGTCGGCCCGGGCCGCACCTCTCAGATCGCTACTCAACCTGCCGAAATCGACGCAGGTGATAACGCCGTATTCTCGGACGATGACCGATAGGACGTGTCGCCCAATCTGGCGCGGCCACCGGATCCGGAACGCGGTCGTTGAGATCGATGATCTCGCGATCGCGACCGTTGGTACGTCGATACAACTTGCCTGCCTGAGCAAAAATCAGCCGTCTCTTGTGGTCATACCCCGACCAATCCGCCCCTTCGACTTTGTCGAGAGAGGCCTGGCTGAATCGCCCCGGGATTCCCGGAGACTCCATTTGTTGAGAGGATGAAGCCATGGGAAGACCGAGCAAGTATCCGAAGGAAGTTCGAGAGCGCGCGGTGCGGTTGGTGGTCGAGCAGCAAGAGGCGCACGACTCGCAGTGGGCGACGATCTCATCGATCGCGGGCAAGATGGGTTGCACGCCCGAAACTCTGCGGAAATGGGTGCGGCAAGCCGAGCGTGACGCGGGCCAGCGACCAGGCCTCACCACCGAAGAGCGAGCGCGACTGAAACAGCTCGAGCGGGAGAATTTCGAGCTCAAGCGCTCGAACGAAATTCTGCGCAAGGCGTCCGCGTATTTTGCCCAGGCGGAGCTCAACCGCCGAGCCAAATGATTCAAAGCGAAGAAGCACAACGCAACATCAACTGGGTCTCGGGAGGCACTTCTCCAGAATTGATTGGTCCGAAGAAACCAGGCACGTCAGGGCGACCGAGCCAACGCAAATACCCTCAGGTTAATATGAAGAGTGAGGGCGGCGTGATGAGGAACGCACCAAACGCGACTAGCATGGTTGAAAAAACTGCCGGTGCGATGAGGTGCGGTAGCAAGCAGACCAGGCCAAACACAAAGTAGAGGGAACTCGCAGCGACACCGGCGACAATTCGATTACGCATGATTCACTGGGAGGTGGTCCGGGTTACGAATTAGCTAGTTTCCTTCTCTGAACGCTTGCGGGCATTGTGGTCGAGCACGCGCTTACGCAGCCGGATCGCCTTGGGGGTGACTTCCACTAGCTCGTCATCGTTGATCAGCTCGATCGCCTGCTCAAGGGTGAGCGACAGCGGCGGCGTCAAAAAGAGCTTTTCATCGGCAGCGTGGGTGCGGATGTTGTTCAGCTGCTTGGCCTTCGAGGGGTTGACGATGAGATCGTTTTCGCGCGAATGGAGCCCTACGATCTGTCCGCCATAGACATTGATCTGCGGACCCAAGAAGAGAGCTCCGCGCTCCTGTAGATAAAATAGGCCATAGGTGTTGGTCTCTCCCGGATCCTGCGCGATGAGCACGCCCTGGGCGCGCCCCTTCATGGGGCCGACGTAGGCGCCATAATCACGGAAGTTGTGGTTGAGCACACCGGTGCCACGGGTGTCAGTGAGAAACTCATTGCGGTAGCCGATGAGTCCCCGCGACGGGCAGAGGAACTCGATGCGAGTTCGGCCATCGCCCGTGGGTGCCATATCGGTCATGCGCGCACCGCGGGATCCGAGCTTTTCGATCACTGCGCCGGCGTAGCTCTGTTCGACGTCGATGAGCACATCCTCGTAGGGCTCGAGTTTTTCGCCACTCTCGGCCGTTTTGAAGATCACCTCCGGCTGCGACACACACAGCTCAAAACCTTCTCGGCGCATGGTTTCGATGAGGACCGTGAGGTGGAGCTCACCGCGGCCACTGACCTTGAAAATATTTGGTAGCGCTGTGTCCTCGACGCGTAGCGCAACGTTGGACTTGAGCTCTTTCTCCAGGCGCTCGCGTAGATTGCGGGTGGTGACGTACTTGCCCTCCTGGCCAGCGAAGGGGCCGTCGTTGGCGATGAATTGCATCGAGAGTGTCGGTTCGTCGATGGTCAAGAGCGGCAGAATGGTTGGCTGGACGATATCGGTGAGGGTCTCACCGACGTTGAGCTCGCTCATCCCAGTGACGGCGACGATATCGCCCGCCGATCCCTCGGCGATTTCGAAGCGGCGCAACCCTTGCGAGGCGAGCACTTTTTGCACGCGAAACTCTTCGCGCTTACCATCACGATGGGCACACAGTACGCGGTCGCCCATCTTCACTTTGCCAGCGCTGATGCGGCCGATAGCGACGTAGCCGAGGTAATCGTCATAGTCTAGCGTCGCCACCTGCATGCAGAGCGGAGCATCGAGGTCGACCACCGGCGGTTCGACCTTTTCGAGAATCAGATCCAAGAGCGGCGCCAGATCGTGCGGCTCATCAGAGAGCTCATGGATCGCGTAGCCCTGGCGACCAGAAGCATAGATGATCGGGAAGTCGAGCTGGGCATCATTGGCGCCGAGATGCACGAACAGATCGAACACCTCATCGACAGTCCCGGTTGGATCGCAGCCGGGCCGGTCGATTTTGTTGACCACCAGGATGGGTTTCAGGCCGAGGGCCAGCGCTTTTTTTGTGACAAAGCGCGTCTGCGGCATCGGCCCTTCGAAGGCGTCGACGAGGAGCAGCACCGAGTCGACCATCCGCAGCACGCGTTCGACCTCGCCACCAAAGTCAGCGTGGCCGGGAGTATCGACGATATTGATGCGCGTGGCGCGCGTGCCTTGACCCCAGGTGATGGCGGTGTTTTTCGAGAGGATGGTGATACCGCGCTCACGCTCGAGCGGGTTCGAATCGAGCGCGCATTCGTTGACCACCTCGCCGCGGCGAAAGGCGCCCGCCTGCTTGAGCAGGCCATCGACCAGCGTGGTCTTGCCATGATCGACATGGGCGATGATGGCGATGTTGCGGACGTCGGTACGCGGGGCGGACATAGGTGGCGAGAGAACTAACCCATTGGCTTGCGGGTAGCAAGCGATCATCACGGCAGGGGTCGGCGTGAGCCGCGGGCGGCTGACCTCACGGGTCTTCTGCTCCGAGCTCGGACACGGTGATCGGAGCCTGCGGCGCCTGCGCAACTCGCCCTCCCAGAAGACCCACTCGCGCCGCCCGCGGCTCGCGCCTCATGGAGCTACATGGAGTAGACATAAGGAACCTTATCGGACGTATCCTTGCCGTCGCCGGCTCGTCGCCTGCTGAGGCTGCGGTTGCGAAGCGCCGTTTCTTCATCCTATGCTCAAACTCCAACAGGTGTGCCGAAACGCATCCCGTCGGTTGTCAGTGCTACTCGTCGCGCGCCTTCGCCTATGCGCAGGACCATATGGCGTTCCGACGCGCCGCCGGCGAGGCTTACGCCGCCGAGCAGCGCAAGCCGGTGGCGTACTGCCAGTCCTATTCACCAACCCATCGCACTCGAAGTGGCCGCATTGAATCGTAGATTCGCCAGAAATATAATTACTCGAGAGGCGGTGGCTCTTGAGCAGTGCGACCATGAAGAACGTAGATAAGGAATATATGGAAAGGCTTTTATCGCTGTTCCTTTTTCTAACGGTAGCATGGACGTCGGCAGCCAAGGCATGTCCGAACCAGCTCGAGCGGCAACGGATGACGAGCCGTATCGTAGAGGCAGTGGAGCAGGCGCTTGCTGAAGGGCGCTATCAACGCTCCTATGCACTCACAGAATCACCGACGGCGGACGATCCCGGCCTATACCGGCGCGCGCTCGCGATCCATCTGGTAAGCGCACTACGGCGTGGATTCGAGACAT
>JAHFDT010000167.1 GCA_023248875.1 Myxococcales bacterium
TCAGCCCGCTCTTGTCGCACTGCCGGATCAGCTCGACCCAGATTCCTCGCGCTCGCCGCATCGACGGAGCTTCGGCCACCGTGCGCTCGGCCGCCAGGCGTCGGTCACCGTCCGGTTACGGCCAAACTGCAGATCGAGCGGCGGGCCGGCCTGGTCATCAAAATGCCGCAACTTGCCGTAGCCGCAGGTGCGCAAGTCGCTGAAAACACAGGATCGCTTACTACAGTGCTTACTACAGGCGGCGCCACAGTCCGTCCCCGCGTCGCTAAGACATGGGATTTACTAGCTGTTTCACGAGCAAAAACAGTGGAGGCGCCGGGAGTCGAACGATTTTAGTGGGTCAACCAATAGCCGAGGCGAAGCGCGGGCTTGCCCGATAGCACCGTGAAGTCGCTCGGATTTCGGTTCCCGTTGAGGTCCAGCTCGTCCCGTCTGGTGCCGTTGAAAAGTGCGGGGTCAGGGCACATATGGGGCACAAGAAATTGCTACGCGCTCTTCCGTACCGGACGCCGCTTGCCCGGTTGGGCGTCGACCTTGAACGAGAGATTGCGGCCGATCGCTGCGCAGTAGCGCTGCAGCGTCGAGAGCTTGACATCACCGCCCGACTCGAGCTTGCTCACCACCGATGCAGCAGTCCTCATTCGGGCTGCAACTACCGTTTGGCTCAGGCCCCGCGCTTGCCGCTCATCTGCGAGGCGGCGGGCCAGATCGCGCCGGCGCTCCGCCTCCGCGACCAAATCGGGAAAGCCGGGGTTCTTGCGAGTGCGCTCTTCGACGAACTCGTCCAGGAAGTCTCTTTCCATGTCTGACAGTTTGTAGCTTCTTCGCCATAGCGTCAAGGCTATAGCGAAAAAGCTATGACCTCTGGCCTCGAAAACGCCAATCCTTCAGCCGCTGCTCCGCTACCTGCAGCTCCCTCGGTGGTGTTTTCTGTGTCTTCTTGGCGAAGCCGGCGAGCGATAGCAGCACGAACTTTGTCTCCTTGGCGAAGAGCAGCCGAAAACTTCGCCGGTCGGCCTCGGCGCGCACCTCGTAAATATCGCCTCGTAAATGGCGGGCACAGACGAGGCCCAGCGTGGCGATCTCCTTCATCGCCGCCACCACAGCAGCCGCCTCCTCATCGGTGAGCCTGTCGATGAACTCTTTCACCGGCCGGGCACCCGATGCGGTTCGGTAGTCACGCCAGCGGAGGCGGCGCTGTTCTGGCCTCATGCTCTGCATGCTGCCCTACCCGGCTGTTTTCGCCAACGATTCTAAGAACGGCACCGAGCGTCAGCTACAGGTCTCCGCTGCGGGATAATCGACTCGCCAATCGATCCCGGCCGCCTCGTATTGTCGCTGAACATCTTCAATGGCAACGGCAGGAAAATTCCCGACCAGGCTGGTCAAGGAGAACGATCTTCCGCCAGCCAGTCGTGAAGTTCGGAGGCCATCGCCGCAAGTGTGTTGATGGCCCAGCGTATGCCCTCCGTGCAGCTTATCCTTGACGGCCATGGAAATTCGGATCGAGGCGCCGAGGGAGACGTCATGAAGACCCCCTGGCGTGCGAGGTCGTTGACCAACTTAGGCGTCTTGCTCGCCATCTTGAAGTGCGTCACTTCGTTCCGCACCCGAACTAGGCTGGCGAAGTCCTGATAGGGCTGGGCTCCACGATCGAAGGTCGCCCCAAACAGAAACTGCGGGACCGTCACCGTCTTGGTCAGGATATCCCAGCGGTCAATCATATCATCCGACAGCAACCAAAGCGGATTGCCCGGGAAACATCGGGTGCAGATCCACAGCGTCGGGGTCGTCGAAGAAGTCGCGTCCAGGTGGAAACGGGGGTACCTCCGCTCGGTCACCAAACCCAGCGACCCGGTAACGAGCCGGGGAGAGGTACCCCCCAACATGGAATCTATCAGCGCGAGCGGTCGTTGGCTGTTGTTGTTGAAGGAGGTCGTGAAGGAGGTGGAGGAGCCGTCGGGGCCCGTCATGGCGGCGGCGCTCACGGCGAAGCTGGGCGTCGAGCCGGGACTGGGCGCTGCGCTGCTCTCGGGGATGGAGACCCTCGCCGACTACGCGACGAGCGACCTCGAGCTTGGCGCCGTCGACGCGGAGGCGCTGGCGATCGCCGTGGCGATGAAGGCGGTCCGGCCGATCCTGGAAGCGCAGCTTCAGCGACGGCTCGATGCGCTGGATCGCGACCTACTCGGCGAAGCGGTCTGCCGTCGGTGCGAGAAGCGCGCCCAGTCGGAGGGACGTCGCGGGCGGGGCTGGGCCAGCCTCAGCGGGGACCTGTCGCTTCAGCGGCGCTACGTGCACTGCGATCGGTGCGGGGAAGGGTACGCCCCGTCGCAGCTCAAGCTCGGACTCGGCGAAAGTCCTTTCACGCCGCGACTGGAAGAGGTGTGCACGATGATGGCGACGACGGTGCCGCACGGGATGGCGGTGAAGCTCGTCGGTCAATTGCTCGGTACCGAGGTCAGTGGGCGGGGTATCCAGCAGATGGTGGAGCGACGAGCGCAGGGGCTCGCGGCGCAGCTCACCGACGAAGCGATAGCCTGCGCTCCCTACGACGGCGCCGGCCTGCCGGTCGAGCACGCACGCCCCGCAGCGACGGTGGCGAGCGCCCCCGAGACGCTGTACCTGGAGATGGACGGCGTTGTCCCGATGACGCGCGAGGAGCTACCGACGAGCGAGCTGTCCGATGCCGACCGTCGACGAAAGCGACGCGCCAAGAAGAACCGCGCGCGCGGCGGACGCGGAAAGCGCTATCGGCTTGTCGGTCGCGAGGTCAAAAACGCGGTCATCTACTCTGCCGAAAACTGCGTCAAGGAGAGCCCGAGCCGCGACTGCATCACCGACAAGCGCTACGTTTCCCACCTCGGAGACGCTACGCAATTCGGCGCGCTGTTGTGGGTGGAACTGCTGCGGCGACGAATCGATGAAGCCAAGCGCGTGGTCGTGCTCAGCGACGGTGCCGAGTGGATTCGGACCCTGTGCGCGTGGCTCCCGATTCCCGTGCTGCTCATCCTCGATCTGTTTCACGTCAAGCACAGGATATGGGAGGTCGCCAACCTCCTTTACGGCGAGCACACCCCCGAAGCTCGACGGTGGGCCGACGCACAATGCGACCGCGTCGAGGCCGGTCGCGCGACCCAGGTGATCGAGGCGCTGCGCTTTCTCAACCCTCGCCGAGCGCAAACGAAGGAGGCGGTCCGCCTCCTCGCCGACTACCTGTCGAACAACCTCGACCGTATGGACTACCCGGCCTATCGGGCGATGGGCCTGCGCGTCGGCAGCGGCGCCGTCGAGAGCGCCAACTATCACGTCACCGGCACCCGCTTGAAGCTGCAAGGCATGCGCTGGTCCGAGCAGGGGGCGCGGGAAATGGCCTACCTACGCGCCGACCTCTTCAACGGTGAATGGGAGCGTCGCACCCGCGCCCTACTCGCCGCGTAGCCCTACGCTACGGAACCGCACCCGATACCAGCCTCCGCCTGTTCACGTCGTTGCTTTCCCTCGAAGAGGAATGGCTTTGTGATCAGTCCAATCGTGAGCACTCCACGACGACGAGCGATCTTTGCGATCACCGGAGCAGCCCCGGTTCCAGTACCGCCACCCATACCTGCGGCGATGAACACGATCTCGGCGCCCTCGAGCACGGCAGCGATCTTGTGCTCTACTTCGAGGGCTGCGCTCTCGCCGATCTTGGGATTAGCGCCCGCACCGAGCCCTTTCGTAAGCATCGGGCCAAGCGCGATCTTGATCTCGGCCTGGTTGGTTGCGAGTGCGTCCTCGTCGGTGTTTGCTGCGATGAATTCCACGCCCTCGAGCTTTGCCTCGATCATCGCATTGATCGCGTTGCAGCCCGCTCCGCCCACGCCGATCAGTCTGAGCTTTGGGGAATGGGCTCCAGCCTCGTCTACATTTCTCAGCACCTGCAGCATGGTTTGTCCTATGGGTTGGTGGCCGGCTATGGATTGCGAACTTCCTTGAGCCAGCCATGGCAGCCGGACACTCGACAGTTGCCTCCTTCAAAGATGCAGTGTGGCGTCGCACAGCGATCACACACCTTGTAGGAAGTCCCCGGCGACAGGGATTTCCTCTGTTTGCAGCCCGGACAGTTGATCTCCATGTGGCCCATTGGTCACCTCCTGTTTTATGGTTGAAACTGCGGTCGCCAGAATACTGGTTGCGGTTGATTTGTCGGGACGAGATGCCGGCGCAGCCGTTTCGGGTTGGAAAGGATCCATGTGTAGTCGCCATCTCGCCGCTTTTTGCAGTCGACGATCTCGACCGTGCCGACAATGAGCCCGGCTGGAAGATCGCCCGGCTGCTTGCCGATCTTTTTCCAGCCTGCGGGCCAGTCCCTGGGCTTCAGGCTCGCGTAGAGGTAGACCCGCTCGCGGATATTGGTCGCCTGCCCGCGGTACTCCTTGGTCTTATCGCCCCGCAGGATCATCTCCACGAAGGGCTGCTTGATGCTGAGCGCACGTACGATCTCAGCCATAGCGCTGACCTTTTCCTCCTACGCCGTGATGGATCGGCATGACTACTCCTGTGGCGCCAAGAAGTAGATAGGCTTGAGCGGCATGCGGCGGCGTGCCTCGTCGTCGAGGTCGCCATAGTGCTCGACCCAAAGCTGAAAAAGGCGATCGAGATCCACCAGTGTCACGTGCCGATTGGCCTGCGTGCGCGCCTCCTCCATCGCGTCCTTGGTAAAGCCGCCGGTATTTACGAAGATGCCGACATCATCCTCACCCAGAACGGCGAGGAACGAGCGCAGGCCGTCCACCGATACGGTGTTCTGCTGCCGCTTCACCTGCACCTTGATGCGCGGTGGTCTGGTTCCGAGCGGATCGCTGAAAGCGAGTATGTCGACGCCTCCATCGCGGCCAGGTGGGGCGATCCAGGCGACGTGATAGCTCATACCTTGGAGCAGAGCGGCGACGAGGTTTTGGAAATCGTATGGCTGCATTTGGGTGAGGAACCGCTCGACCTCGCCCCAGGCCTGCTCGTCGGCCATCTCATACGTGAGTGTCACATCGCGTAGCACAACCTTGTCTGCGGTATGCTCGGAATCGGCCGTTGCATCATCGTCATCACGCGGCTGGCTCGATTTCCACTCGTGGTACAGCCGCAATGCCTCTTTGTAGAAGGCCTCCGGATCCTGGAATTTCTTGTGGGCGCTGCGTCCCGCCTCAGTGATGGTCCACTGGCCCTTGGTCTTGACGAGCCAGCCGGCCTTGGTGGTGTCCACGGTAGCGAACCGCACGATCTTATCGAATCGCCGCCCTCCACCGCTCGGATACTCGCCCGCCTCGTACGGACTGATCTGCACCTTGCCAGCGAGCGTGGCGAGGGCCTCTTTGGCCTTCATACCGTCGGAGGCGGTCATTAGGATCTCGAACAGTGTTCTCAGAAGCTCACCCGTTCGTCGTCTCGTGATCTCAGCCATAGATTCTCCCGTATCGTTCCTTACGCTGCCGCACGTTTCACAGCGCACCAGCGCCGTGTGTCATCGGCGCCGAACACCACGATCAATCCGAGCGATGCGAGGCTGTCGAGGATCACTGCCACTTCTCGGCGCTTCGCTCCCTTGAAACTAGAAGCAACCTGTTCAAGGCTCCACGAGCTGGCGCTGTGCGAGACGAGATCGCGCACGGCAGCGATCCGCTCCGGTAGCTTCTTCGACCACCCACTCGCACCACCGGCAGCCGCGACGCCCGATGGCTCAGCGGCCTCGGATCCTGGCAGCGCTACCTGAGTTGCCGCTGCCACGCCGGTCGGATTCTGGAAGTCGGGGCGCAGCCACCGCACAATCCCTCGTCGCTCTTCGTCGGCGCGCTCGGCATTCAGGGCAACCAGGCGATCGAGGATCTGTTCATCCGTGAGATCGTGCGGCCATCCGTAGGCATCGAATACCGCCAGGTCGAGAGCGTCGTGTAGCTGCTTCAAGATCGAAACGAGGCCCTGTTCGTGGATCACCCTCTCCTTTACTGACAACGGTTCGCCTGAGCGGAGCTTTTCGAGCACGTTGTACATGCCGGTGATCGTGAGATCGGAATGAGCGGCCTGCTGGCGCTTGCGGTGTGCGTTGAGCCCTTCGCCAAAATCGCGGATACGAGACGTTTTTTTTTCGATGCTGACGGGAAACGGGAATGGATCGAAGCATGGCCCGTTTTGGTACCTAGGGCGATCTTCGAGCGTTCCGCCGGTAGCGAGAGCCCAAGCAACGTGTACACGCGACGAAAGCACCCCGAGGACATAGGCGTCGCCGCTCGCGACCGCCGCCACCGATCCATCAATCAGATCGTCTGGCCAAGAAAGAAATGTGAACACCCTGTGCTTGGCCACTTCGCTCGTGACGATATAGCGCCGAAGCCCCTCGTTTGCTGCTCGAAGATCAGGTCGCGGGCGGCCGAACAGCCACCATTTCTCACGAAAGCCGGGGTCCCGATTCTGGGCGCGCTCGGGGAGTACGTGGTCGATCAGGCGCTGCATCAAACCGGGGTGCAGACGGCGTGCCTGTTCCTCTGTAAGCCCAAAAAGATCGACGACGAAGCGGGGCGTGCGCGTGCGAGTCACATCGCTGCCTGCCCAATAGCTTGGCGTGCGCGCAACGGCGTCTGGATCTCGGAGTAGAAAAGCCGTGCGCTGTTCTGGCGTGATCTGGAAACCTTCGCCGACCAATTTGCATCCCTGCCAGCAAAGACGGCTGTTCGCCCGCAGCGGAGCAGCATTTGCCACGGCGGCTCCAGTGGTGAGATCTGCCTGAACCCGCCCGGTGTGAATAGACAGCATCACCGCCACTTGCTCGCCATCACCCTCTCCCTCGGAAACAACCGTGGCGAGCTGGCCAATGCCGAGGCACGCCTGAAATACGGTCATAGCGATGCGCACCGCCGCGCCATCGGCGGCGTCCACCCACGGGTGGTCGGGAATGGCGAATACAAGCGAACCATGCTCGAGGTGCTCCGCGACCACCTTGCGGTTGAACACCTGCGTGATGCTGTTGGTGGTGACGAAGCCGAACCGGCGGACCTTGCCCTCTCTTGCCAACCGCGCCGCATGGTCCCACCAGTACATGACGAGATCGACCGTCTCGGGAACCTCCGAGTGCACTGCGCGCAGGGCTTCCACGTATCCGTCGCCGAGCGCCTGCCGCATCCGTTTGTTGCCGATGTAGGGTGGGTTGCCGACGATAAAATCGGCTACTGGCCATTCCGCCGCACCCGGGTTCACGTAGCGGCGTACCTCCTCGCGCACCTCCTCGTCTGGTATCAACTCCCCGGTGATGGGCGATGGTTTGTAGCTCTCGCCGTCCCACTGTGTGATCGGCCGCCCGCACTCATCGCGCACGCACTCGTCGCGCTCCCACGACAGCACAGCATCGCCACACTCGATGTTGCCGTAGTCTTGTAGCACGGGCTCCGGCGGGGCCACCTTGCCGCGCGTGCGGAAGTGCCACTGCAGATAGCCGATCCAGAGGACCAGTTCGGCGATCTCCTTCGCCCATCGTTTCTTCTCGATGCCGAGGAACTGGCTCGGTGAAACGGTGATCACGTGGTGGAGATCGAGAGCCGTCTGCTTCTCGCCCAGCGCATCGAGGAGGCCGAGCACTTCGCTCTCGATGCGTTTCATTAGGTCGAGGGTGACATAGAGAAAGTTGCCCGAGCCGCACGCCGGATCGAGGATCCTCGTCGCACAGAGCTTTCGGTGGAAGTCTCGCACCACCTTGCGTGCCGGCTCTTCTTTGCCTGCCTCGACGAGCTGTCGCGCCTCCGCCTGCACCAGGTTCCAGTCGTCGCGAAGTGGGTCCTCAATGGTCGGCCGTACCAGCCGCTCGACGTAGGCGCGCGGGGTGTAGTGCGCGCCGAGGGCGTGGCGCTCTTTGGGATCGAGGGCTCGCTCGATCAGCGTTCCGAAAATCGCAGGCTCCACCTCCGCCCAACTACATTTCGCCGCTTCGAGCAGTATTCGAAGCTGTGCCTCATCGAGTGGAATGGCGTTCGCGCCGGCGAACAGGCCGCCATTGAACTTCAGCACCTGGCCTCGAACCCAGGCGCTGCCCTCGTTCATCGCGCGCCAGAGACTTTCGATGCCGCCCGGAAATGATCGTGGGCTCGGAATCCAGTACTGCTCGATGGCATCGGTAAAGGAGCGCGCCTCGAGTAGACCAACATCTTCTGCAAACATGGTGAAGATGCAGCGCATCAGAAACTTGGCGACCACCTCGGAGCGGCTGCCATCGGGATCGAGCTGCCGCGCTAGCTCGGCAAGGTGAGCCGCGACTTCACGGGTGACCTTCCTCGCCGCCCGCGATGGATCGAGCGCACGGGGATCGATGAACAGCTGACGAAGCACCTCCCGGTGCTTTTCGAGATCGCGGAGGAAAATTCGATGCTGCTGCGCATTGGGGAATGGACGGTAGCCGTGCGATCCATCGAAGGTGGCGTAGAGATCGAAGCAGTAGCCGATATCGCAGGTAATGAGAAAAGGTGGCGGATCGTCGAGGGTCGAGGCGTAGCCGATGGCCTGGCCGAAGGCGTCGCGCATGGCGATGTTCCAGGCGGGCGTCTCGCGCTTGGCAGTGCCGATCTTCTTCGCGCCGGCCTCCGAGCCCTGCTTCGCCTCGAGGATGAAGCAGCCGTGCTTGTAGAGATCGATCTTGCCGACCGACACCGTGCCGTCCTCGTGCGGCAGCAACGCGTCGCGCTCGAATACGTAGAGATCACGCAGCCG
>JAHFDT010000300.1 GCA_023248875.1 Myxococcales bacterium
ATGCCGGATGACAACCCTGAAAGCCGGCTGATTGCCTGGCCGCGTCGGGCCCTCGATGGGCTGCTCCACCACTGGCGTGCGATCGAACGCGAAGGGCTGGAAGAGCGCGTCCTGCTGAAGGGCCGTTTCGATGGGCGCCCCCTCGGTGTGCTAATCCTGGTGGCGCTGGTCCTGGTGGGTGAGGAGTATGGGGGCGACCGACCCACCTTTGCGGCGCTCTTTCCTGCCGTTAGGAGCGAGTGGTACCAGCTCGCTGAGCTCGCCTGGTGGAGCGGCGCCAAAGTGGTGGGCTATCTATTGATCCCAGCGCTTGTCGCCAAGGCGGTGGGCTGGCGCCTCGGCGAGCTGGGCCTTTCGTGGCGCGGCCTTGGTCGCCACCTCTGGATTTATGGTGTGCTCTATCTGGCCATTCTGCCTGCACTGATCATTGCCAGCCGCACGCGCCCCTTTCTTGCGACCTATCCTTTTTACCACCTCGCGTCGCGCAGCCGCTTCGATCTGCTGGCCTGGGAGGCGATGTACGGCGCGACGTTTGTATCGCTGGAGTTTTTTTTCCGCGGCTTCATGCTGTTTTCACTTCGTCGCACGCTGGGCCCCCATGCCATCTTTGTCATGGCGGTGCCCTACTGCATGATCCACTTCCACAAGCCTCTGGCCGAAGTCATCGGTGCCATCTTCGCCGGCATTCTGCTCGGTACGTTGGCACTGCGTACGCGTTCGATCTGGGGCGGCGTGCTGCTCCATGTTGCCGTCGCCTGGACGATGGATCTCCTGGCGCTTTCTCAGCGGTAGAGCGTGTGATACCGTGTACGGATGAACCCATACCGTACGTTAATGCTCCTGTCCCTCCTGGCCGGTTGCAAGAGTAGCGGCCCGAGCTCGACCACTACCGTCACCCCCGAAGCGGGCGGCATGGTGATGAGCGAGGACAAACGGGTGACGCTGATGGTGCCTCCCGGTGCTATCGGTACCGCGACCATGATTTCGATCAAACCACTGCCGATCGATAAGGTTCCAGCGAGCGCCTTCCCTCCCGGCGTCGGCTACGATCTGCAGCCGGATGGGACCCATTTCGCTATGCCGGTCAAACTGGCGTTCACCTTTACTAAGGAGGAGTTGACAGCAGCCACTCCGAAACCTGATGGTGCCACGCCGGGTGGCATTCTGATCCTGGGGCTCAGCTCGAAGTCGAGCGATGGCACCATCGAGGAGCTGGACAACGTGGTGTTCGATACCACCACCGGATCGCCCTCGCTTAGCGGCGAGCTAGCCCACTTCACGCGTGACATCGCTGAGGGGATCGATGTGTCGGTCAAGGTGGAGCCAGCCTACGACAATGGGACCCCCTACAAAGGATGGGTGGGAGTTACCGGACATGGCAAGTGGAGTATCGAGGACCTCCGCGGGCGTGATAAATCATTGGATTTGCCCAAAGAGAATTGGTGGCGGACCGCGGTGCCGATCGAGATCACGGAACTCCATCCCTGGTCGAATGCCGCGCTCGATGTTTTCACTGCCAAGGAGGGATTTCCCCTGCAATTTATCGATACCTGCAGTGGCTGGAAGATCCCCTGTATCAGCCGCGACCTCGACTTGACTTGCATGATGTCGACGAACGGGAAGCTCGAGGACTGGGGGGTCGATGCGATTATCCGCAAGAAGACCACCAATGGGGATAAGAAGACCATTCGCACCCGCGTCGATTCGAAATTCCTCTGCTCTGCGGCTGCCCCAGTCGATATGGCGATGGCGCCGTGCCTCGGGGCCCCGCCGAAAATCACCCACGAGATCACCCCCAAAAAGGTGGGCTTTGGCGGTAGTTTCTGGGTCGGCTTCGACGGTAGTGGCTTTGGGACTCCGCAGGTTTTCCTCGGCAGCAAGCTGGTGGCGTGCGAGATCGATTTTATGGACAACAAGTCGACCGAGCTGAAGTGCACCGTCGATAAGAGTCACACGACTGGGGTGGTGACCGGTCAAGCGTGTGGCATGACCATCGCTTCGAATCAGACCATTACCGTGCTGCCGCGCGATAACCCCAAGATCACCAAGATGTCGATGACCGCGCCGCCCGAAGGGGATGTGACGATCGAGGGCACCAATTTCCTGTCCAATGCCACGGTGCTCTTTCTCTACAATGATACCCCGGCCGCCTCTTACAGCATGCGTTCCGATATGAAGATCATCGCCAAGCTGCCCCCCGGCGTCGTCGGAATGGTGGGTGTCCAAGTGCTCAGCAGCGATGGGGCCACCGCCTGGAGCGACACCTTGGTCGATATCAAATAGTTCTACCTCAGCT
>JAHFDT010000168.1 GCA_023248875.1 Myxococcales bacterium
CCCAAAGGACGGGGGCCCGGACCCTTCGATAAGGAGGCAACCATCTGGCAGATCCAGCGAATCATAGTGCAGGTTGACTACTCAGATTGCTCGCGTGCGGCACTCGAATATGGGCTCCGGATCGCGGATCAGGTTGGTGGCACCGTTGATGTTCTGCACGTCAGCAATGTGCCTCCGTTCCTCGAGGATATTCCGTCGTTTGATCTGTGGTCGTTTCCGCGTACAGAGCCAGAGATGAAGGCGTTTTTGGCAACCATCGAGATACCGGAGAGCGTTCACTTGAATTCGCGCTTTGAGGTAGGAGATCCCGAACAGGTCATTTTACGTCTCGCTACGGCAGAACGGTACGACCTCATCGTCATGGGCACGCATGGTCGAACCGGAATGTCCCATCTTCTTATCGGTAGCATTGCGGAGAATATCGTACGCACTGCCCCCTGCCCGGTGGTCACAGTGCGCGCTGCCACTCGCCAGGTGTGGGCCGTCCCAGTGAATCGGTTGGCAGTCGACAACACGGAGCAAACGTTGCCATGAACGACCCGTGTCAGCTGGGAACGTGGGGGCCGATCGCAGTCGTCGAAATTTACAACGACCAGGGAGGAGAACCATGAGACGCAAACGTGAGCTACGTGAACTCCACCTTGCGATTCCGTTGCGCGCAGCAGCGCACCGTCCCGTCTCGGAGATCATGACCCGTGAGGTAGTCACGGTACGGGCCGACTTTGACGTCGAAACCGTGGCCGGGCTTTTCCTCGACCGCGGACTGCACGGCGCTCCGGTGGTCGATGGCGAAGGCCGACCGGTAGGCTTTCTCGCAATGACCGATCTGGTGCGGTGGGCCCACGAGCGGGGAGAGAGCGATGAGCGGCCGCTCAAGCTATGCGATGGGATGGCGTTCGACGTAGGAGAGGGCTTCCACATGGAAGCAACAACTCTGACCGTGGGCGAGGTCATGATGCCACTCGCCTTCTCGTTGCGCGAAGACACACCGATCGCGCGTGCGGCGGCGCTTTTGGCATTCGAGGGCGTTCATCGCGCTCCCGTCGTTTCGAGCCGCGGCAAAGTGGTCGGTATCGTGTCGGCGCTCGATCTTCTACGCTGGTTGGCTGAGCAGGACGGCTATGCACTTCCGGAGCTGCACCACGCTCGGGCCTAGCCGGCGCCTGAACCGAGGCCCAACGCCTTTCCGGCTCGTCACAGATAGGGCCGGGGCGAGGCGCTGCGCGCCGCTCCGTGGCGATTAACGAATGCCTGGTGTAGGCTTTACGCGTGCTGCACTCGCTCCACCGGCGGCCCATGCAGGAGTCGTCGTGACGTCGCTGGTCCACAGACCCAGCTCCCCGATCCTGGTGGTTGAAGACGACCGGGATATTCGAGAGGTCATTGTCGCACTTCTCGAGGAAGAGGGTTTCTCTGTGGTTGGAGCAGCGAATGGAGCGATTGCCCTGGAGTACCTTCGCAGCACGTCTCCTCTCCCCAGCTTCATCCTTCTCGATTTGATGATGCCGATCATGAACGGACATCAATTTCGAGCAGAACTCCTCAAGGTATCTGATTGGGCCTCGATCCCAGTGGCCGTGATTACCGCTGACGGCCGAAGCGACGAGAAGATGGCTTCGATGGATGCTGTCGGTTACATCAGGAAACCATTGGAACTTGAGGCACTGATTGCTCTGGTCGAGCGGTTTGCGCGAGCTACAAGGTGACGACGCGACTATCCGGCGGGCCGAAGCGGAAGCTGGACCGTGAACGTGGCGCCCTGGCCAATCTCACTGGAAACGCGCAGGCTCCCTCCATGGGCTTCGGCGATTCGTCGGGATATATACAGGCCTAACCCCAAGCCACCAAAATTGCTAGCGGGCACTGCGCGCTCAAATCGGTTGAAGATCCGCTCCTGGTCGTCGTTGGCGATTCCAATCCCGTGATCGTGAACGGTCAGCGATGCGAACCCACCGTTTTCGACGATGGCGATTTCGACCGGCTTGCCCGGCGCGAATTTCACTGCATTGGACAGAAGATTGTTGATGATCTCTTCGACACGGGAGCGGTCCCAGACACCCACCACTGGAGAGTCGGCCTGGAGATCGATGGCGCAGCCCGCTTTGGTCAGTATCTCGCTGAGGTTCGCGACCGCTTCCTTGACCACTTCGCGGAGGGCCACCTCGGACAATTCCAACTTCAGGCGATCCATGCTGATCCGCGAAAAATCGAGGAGCACATTGATGAGTTGAGCGAGGCGGCCTGCCTGCTTCACCGCAGACTCGATGAGCGCGACGAAACCCGGAGTAGGGATCTCCGGTGTCTTGCGCAGCGCTCGCAAAACCCGCTGCTGGTGGAGCATCAATGCGGTGAGGGGTGTCTTGAGCTCGTGCGATGCGATGGAGAGAAACTCGTCGCGCATACGCACTGATTCTTGCAGCTTCTCGATCGCCCGTTTTCGCTCATGGCTGAGATGCAGATCTAGAAACACCTGTACTTTGCTGCGCAAGACGTACGGATTGATCGGCTTGAAGAGAAAATCGACTGCGCCCGAGCCATACCCCTGTAGCAGGTGATCTTCGTTTTCTCGCAGGGCGGTGACGAAGATGATCGGCACATCGCGTGTCTTGGGATTGTCACGCGCATAACGAGCTACCTCGTATCCATCCATCTCGGGCATCTGCACATCGAGGAGAATCAAGGCAAACTCTCGGTGCAGGAGTTGCCGCAGCGCCTCGTTTCCGGAAAGCGCTGTGACCAGATCACAGTTCAGATCACAGAGGTGAGCTTCCAGGGCTACGAGGTTGGCCTCCACGTCATCGACCAAAAGTACCGACGGTCGAATCCCGACCCCGGCGATGGCATGCTGCTTGGTCACGCGACACCGCTGCGGTAAATGCGCTGCGCGGGTGCGAACTCGACGAAATGGCCCTCCTCCGCATTCGATCGACGTAACTGTTCGCTCGATCCCAAACAGAGAAAACCGGAAGGGATCAGACTCTCTGAGAATTTGAGCATCACCCGCGTCCGAAGGTCCGGTCCGAAGTAGATGAGGACGTTGCGACAAAAGATAACGTGCATTTCACCGAACACGTGATCGGATACCAGATTGTGATGGAAGAAGAGAATGTTGCGGCGGAGAGATTCCTTGATCGCGACTCGCCCATACGCCGCAGTATAAAAGGACGCGAAGTTCATAGTGCCGCCCGACTTGGCGTGATTTTCGGTGAAGTTCGCCAGCTGCTCGGCGGGGTAGACGCCCTCTTTGGCAGTCTCGAGTGCGCGGAGGCTCATATCGGTGGCGTAGATTTGGCAGCGATCGTACAGGCCCTCTTCCGTGAGAAGGATGGCGCTGGCGTAGGCCTCTTGGCCCGTGGCGCAACCGCAATGCCATATTTTGAGCAGCGGATAGGTGCGCAGCTGTGGAACGACGCGCTCCCGAAACATTCGGTAGAAGGTGGGATCGCGGAACATCTCAGTGACGCGAACAGTCAAGTCCTCGAGAGTGGCGTCGAAAAAGGGGGCATCGTGGAGGAGTCGATGTTGCAACTCACCCATATGAGAAAGTCCCGACTTGGCCAGCGTGGCGAGGATCCGACGGCGTATCGATGTCATGTTGTAGCCACGCAGGTCGTAGCCATACTTGGAGTGAATTGCCTCGAGCAGAAGGCGAACTTCGATATCCGTGGCCTCGCTGTTCATCACGCAAGGTCCAGCGAGCGTGGGCCAGGCGCCGCTCCGTTACCCGCCGCAACCGCGTTTTCTAGCGATGGCGTGGCATCCGTTGAAAGGTATTTGTTCAGCATGGCGAGAAGATTGTCCGCATCGACCGGTTTGGGCAGATAGTCCGTGGCTCCGATTTCGAGACTTTTCTCGCGGTCGCCCTTCATTGCCTTCGCGGTCAGTACGATGATCGGCAGCCGGTCGAATTGGCCGTTCTTACGAATGCGCCGAATCGCCTCGTAGCCGTCCATCTCGGGCATCATGATGTCCATCAGCACCGCCTGCATCTCGGGGTGTGCGTCGAGTACCTCCAGTGCAGCGATTCCCGTGTCAGCGATAAGGACGTCGAGTCCCTTGGCCCGCAACGTCGCAGACAGCGCGTAGAGGGTGCGCATGTCGTCATCGACAACCAACACTTTTTTTCCCTCCAGCCGCATTTGGACAGGATGAGGAAGCGGCACTGCCGCGACCAGCCGTCTCGGCCCCAGGCCATCGCGTGTTCGCTGAACGAAAAGCCGAACTTCCTCGAGGAGGCGCTCGGCGGACGGCCCTTCCTTCAGCACCACCGCTTCGGTGTAGGCTTCGAGTCGCTTTGCCTCCTCCTTGCTCAAAGCACGAGCCGTGTAGACGATCACCGAAGGCATTGCTGCACCATATTGTTGATCGAGTAGCTCTAGAAAACGCAGCCCATCCATATCGGGAAGTGAGAGGTCGAGGATGATCGACGTGAAGCGCTCCAGCTTGAGCGCTTGGAGTGCCGCGGTGGCACTCGCCACGTGGTGCACCTTCAGGTTTTCGCCGGCCAGCTGTTCGAGAATGGAATCGCCCTTTTCCGCACCCGCCTCCACGACCAGTATCCGTAGAGTGGTGCTTTTCGGCGCGAGCGTTTGAACGACGCCCAAGAGCTCGCCACGGGTGGCAGGTTTGGTCAGGTACCCGACTGCTCCCATCGCCATACCGCGCGCGGCGGCGTCTAGCGCGGAGACGATGTGGACCGGGATCTGGGCCGTCTCGGGGTTGGCTTGGAGTACATTCAACACCGCCCACCCATCAATATCGGGGAGCTTGATGTCGAGGATGATGCCGCTCGGCCGGTGCTCGGCTGCAAGTCGGATTCCCGTTTTTCCGTCGTGGGCGATGAGGCACTGTAGACCCTGGCCAGCGATCAGCTCGCCGAAGGTATCGGTCATCACGCGATCGTCTTCGATGACGAGAAGGATCGGTTCCACCCGAGTTTGCAGCACGTTCGATTCTCGACCCGTGATCGGGTTTCGCAGCGGTGATGGCCCTGGTGTCACCGCTGCAGTGGCCATGGACGGTTCGACTGCCGCGATAGCGGCCGGCCGATCGAGTGGCAGATAGAGGGTGAACATACTTCCTTTGCCGACCTCGCTGACGACCTGCAGCTCGCCGCCCAGCAGTGAGGCGATCTCTCTCGCGATCGTCAACCCGAGCCCAGTGCCGCCATGGGCGCGATCGGGCGCACCATCCACCTGCTCGAATGGCGCGAAAATTCGGTCTAGGTTTTCAGCTGCAATACCGATCCCGGTGTCGGTGACCGCGAAGGCCACCGTACGAGCCGCAACGAGGTGTGGGACACGAAAATGAGCATCATTCGCAGCGGGGCCGATGTGCAGCAGGACCTTGCCACGCCGGGTGAAGCGGATCGCATTACCCAAGAGGTTGTTGAGCACCTGGTCGACACGGGCACCATCGGTATGGAGGGTCGCTGGGAGCTCAGGTGCTAATTCTACGACCAGCTCTAGGCCCTTCTCCGCCGCCAGAGGCGCAAAGACGCTCTGAACGTGATCGACGATCCCCTGGAAAGGTATCCGCGCCGCGCGGATCTCTTTTTTTCCGGCTTCGACCTTCGCGAGATCGAGTACCTCGTTGATCAACTTAAGCAGATCCTTCCCTGCCGTGTAGATGGTCTTTGAAAACTCGACCTGCTTGTCCGTCAGGTTACCGCTCTGGTTTTCGGCGAGCAGATTCGAAAGCAGGAGCATGCTATTGAGCGGCGTGCGCAGTTCGTGCGACATGTTGGCGAGAAACTGGGTCTTGTAGAAGCTGACACTGACCAGCTCCTGGGCCTTCTCTTCGAGGCGGTCTCTCGCCTCACTGACCTCGAGGTTGGTGCTCTCGAGCGCTCGTCGCTGCTCGTCCAGCTCCTCCGCCTGGTGGGATAGCTCCTCGTTGGTTTGTCGCAACTCCTCCTGCTGCGATTGCAGCTCCTCGTTGCTCGCTCGCAGCGCCTCCTCCTGGGTCACCAAGCGCTGTGCCTGCTCCTGGGTCTCTGCCAGCAGAGCACGCGTCGCCGCGCGTGCCCGTGCTACCTCGAGCGTGATGCCAATCGCCTCCTGCACAGAGAGCAATAGCTCCTTTTGCGCGTCGGTGACAGCGCTGAAGAAAGCCAGCTCGATCACTCCCGTGATCCGATCCGTATGGACGATGGGCAGGAGCACGATGGTCGTGGGTGAGCTCTCGCCCAGACCAGAACGCACGCGGAGGTAATTCGATGGGGGATCGGAGACGATCAGGATCTCTTTTTGAAGCGCCGCCTGACCCACCAGCCCCTCTTCCGGATGGAAACTGGTCGGCGCATCGCTGACTGCATACTGTGCGATCAACTCATGTCGCCCGCTGTTTGCGGTGATGTAAAGAGCGGCGGCGGGGGCGCTGAGGTAGCGCGCCAGGAATCCGATGGATCGCTCACCGACCTCTTTGGATTCGAGCTCACCGCGCAGATCTTTGGAAAGACTGACTAGACCATTGCGTAGCCAGTCGCTACGCTGACGTTCCTTACGCAAACGCTGGAGGTTGTCGGCCATGGAATTCGCCTGGTGTGCCACATCGGCGATTTCATCCCGACTCACGATCCGTACGGGCTGGTCGAAGTTCTCTTGACCGAACCGTTTTAGGCCTAGGTTGAGCTCGGCCAACGATCGGACCACACCGCGCGTGATCCACAGCGAGAGCAGGAGGACCAGGGTGAGGCAGGCCACGCTGACCATCGCCCGGACCTGCGAGGCCACGAGCTGCGTGTGCGAGGCGGCGGCAAACGCCGCCTTGAGTTGCGCACGGTCGAATTTCGTGGCGCGGTTGAGGAGGTCCACCGCTTTGGCCTGCTTGGTCTGCATCGTGGCCATGGCGGCCACCAGCGCAACGCCCGTTTCACCTGCGATGAGTCGGTGCGACACGTCGAGTGCGCTGGCGTAGTAGTCTTCGATGGCGGCGCGGAGGAGCGTCGCCATCGAGGGATCCACCGCGGCCTGCGCTTCGACGAGCTTCGCCAGAAGTTGAACCTTGAGCTCCCGGGTCGCCACTAGCGCCTCTGCATCGTGTCCCGCGACCGCGTCCTGGAGAGCCCTGCGTATCTTCTCGAACCGCGCTTCGAGTCGCGGCCCGAGGTCAACCCGCGGTACGGCCTGCTCCTGGATGTCGGTGAGCTGCTGCTCGGCCCGCCGCGTGATGACCGCACTGGCGGCGATCAGCACGAGGAACGCCAGCGCATTGGTGGCCACGATGGCGATGAGCTTTGCTTGGAAAGAGGAGCTCATCTACTTCACACTCAGAACCTTGGCGCCGTTCAGGTTCGCATCGACGGACACATACCCGACTGCGCCCGGGTCCTTGAGGACAAACCTCACGACCTGCTCGTCGTTATCGAGCTCCGGCGGCGGTACATCGCGTCCGGAAAAAATCTGCTGCTGCCAATAGCTCTTCACCGCGGTGACAGAGCGGCGCACCACCTCTTCCGAGAATCGCCGCCGGACAGGCGAAGCCGCATCGAGGTCGACGGGATGAATCACCTCGTCGTTGGGCCAGCGTGTCACCCGTTTTAGAAAGGCCTCGCCCAGGAGGCGTCGGTCGAAGCTGCTGTTGGGATTGGAGGGATGCACGATCACGCGATACACCGGCGGATGGCTTTGCGAGAAGACCACCCGCTGAGCCAGCAGCAATGCGATGGGTAGAAGAACCATGTATCGGGTACGCATCGGTTAAAAGTGAGCCGTGGTTTTGGCCAACACCACGCCCCAGTCCCCCTCGAGTGCGGTGAGCGGATGTCCATCGTTCAACGCCGGAGTAAGGCCGGCGGTACCGTGCATGAAGTGGCCCTCGATCTTCACCAGCCAGAAGTTGTTGATATCGAAGCGCAGCGTGGCCGCCAGGTCGTGCTGCTGATTCTCTTTGCCGCTGGTGAGCTGTTCATTGGGGTAGATGAGCGAGTAGTAGGCGCCAAATTGAAACCAGGGCGTCAGGCGGTAATTCGCCATGAGGTACGCTCGATCGGCTACGGTCGAAGAGGCGGGAAAGAGCTTGGCATCACTCGTCTCGATGTCGACGTACCAGCGGCCGTATTCGAGCGCGAGGAGCAGCCCATTATTCGCATACTCGATCGAGGCGATGAACAGGGTGGCCGGGATCCTCAGAAACACCGGCTTGTTAATTACGGGGAGGAGAAGCGTGGTGTCGATACGGAGCGTGCGCACGCTGGCGCCGAAGCGAAGACCCTCCAGCGGCGTCTCCCACATCAGCCTCCCTCCTGCCACGTAGGGGGTGGTCAGCGAGACGATTTGGGTCGCGCTCCCAGACGTCGTGTTCAGGAGACTTGTTCCCCCATAGATCCCGTAGTCGATGGCGCCAGCGCGCGCCATTTTGATGAGTCCGTAGAGCTCGGTGCCATCGACTGCCAAGAAGTAGTCACGGCTGGAGGCTTGGTAGATCGATTGGGGGAGCAGGACGGGAAGGCGCGCGGCGTCGATATCGTTGATGTCGTTGTAGAGTCCGAATGGCGCCTTCACCCTTCCCGCGCGAATACCGAGCCAATCCTTCAAACGGTAGTCGAGTAGGAACCAGTCGAGCTGCACGCCCAAGCCACCGAGGGGCCCGAGCTTCTGTCCAAATAGCTGGATCCCGGTACGCAAACGGTCGGTGAGCTGCTTTGAGACGGTCAGGCCAGCCTCAGTGAACTCGAAACTGCCATACTGCT
>JAHFDT010000169.1 GCA_023248875.1 Myxococcales bacterium
TCGACCCGATTTTCGTCCTTGCACGCGATATTGAGCAGGCGGGGCGTCTCCTTGGCCTCCCCGTCGTCGTCGATCGGCAGAAGGGGTGTGGACCGCTCGGGGGTCTCGAGGCGGCGTTAGGGGCCATGCCGGGCGACCAGCTGCTGCTCCTGGCCGGCGATATGCCCTATCTCCAGCCATCCTTGATCGGGTCTCTTCGGACCACCCATCCCGAAGCCGACGCGGTGGTGCCACGCATCGCGGGACGCCCCGAGCCGCTTTGTGCGCGCTATCATCGGCGCATTCTCGAGCGCGTAGGGGTGCGTCTGGATGCTTGCCAGCTCGCGATGCACGAGCTGCTCGGCGACCTCGAGGTGGCCTACCTCGAGGAGCCGGTTCTGCGTGGGTTGGATCCGGAGCTCCGCTCTTTCGTCAACGTAAACTCCCTAGACGCCACCCGGGAAGCCTGATACTGCTGGGCCGTGCCAGCCCTGGCAGATATCGTCGGACAGGAGCAAGCCCTGGGGCAGCTTCGCGCGGCGCTCACCGGAGCCCGGCCACACCATGCCTATCTCTTCGAAGGCCCTGAAGGCGTCGGCAAGGGGACCGCCGCGCTCGCGCTGGCGCAGGCGCTCAACTGTTTACGTCGGCCGAGCGAAGGATGTGCGGGGTGCGACGCTTGCCTCAAGATCCGCGACGGGCTGCACCCCGATGTGATCTCTTTCGAGGTCCTGCCGGAAAAGGGGCAGGCCGAACGAGTGCGCGGCCTGTTGCCCTCGCTCGCCTTTGCCCCCCACGAGGGGCGGGCGCGGGTGGTGGTGATCGATCCTGCCGATGGGCTCAATACGACCTCGGCCAATGTGCTGCTCAAAACGCTCGAGGAGCCGCCGCCTTCGACCCACTTCGTACTAGTTTCTTCGGTCGCCACGCAGCTGCTCGAGACGATTCGCTCGCGCTGTCAGCGGGTGCGGTTTCGGGCGCTCGCCACCGAGGAGATCGCGCCGTGGCTGGTCGCGCACCAAGAGCTCTCCCCGGCGGCCGCGCAGTCGGCGGCCGAGCTGTCCGGCGGTTCGCTCGGTCGAGCGCTAGCCCTGGCTGAGTCGGATGATCTCAGCGAGCGCAGCCGACGGGTGGATGCGTTGCTGGTGGCAGTGGGCGGTTCCGATGTCCAGCGGCTCGAGGCAGCAGCCGAGTGGACGGGCGAGCGCGAGGAGTCCACAGCGGCGCTCGAGCTCCTGTGGTTGAAGCTGCGCGATGTGCTGTGGCGCGCCGAAGGGCTCGCCGGAGAGCCGCTCGCGCAGTCACCCCGGAATCTCATGTTGGGCCTGCGCGCTACCGAGGAGGCACGACAGGCGATCGAAGGCTTTGTCAATCCCCAGCTGGCAATGGAGCATCTCCTGTTGCGGCTGGCGCAGCTGCGCGTGATGGCATGAGCGATCCGACCGATCGGCCTCCGGCGCCTCCTCCGGGACCGCGCTCGTTTCCTCCTGGGGATGGGCGTCGCCGCCGCCACCGTCGCGGGGGGCACGGTCCGCGTCCAGGTCAGCCGCCCCCGGGGCCGCCCCACGATGCAGCGCGTTCGCCGTCGCCCCATCGTTCCCGCCCGCAACAGCCTCCTGCCCCGCGACCACCCCGGCCGGCCCCACCCGAACGGCTGTCGGCGGGTGGTGAGGCGGAGCGGTTGCCGCTCCCCGAGCCACCACCGGTCGAGAGCACGCCGCCTCGTGCACTGACGGTGGAGCCGCCCGAACCGTCGCGCGATCCCGACGGCGAGGATGTCTTCGTCGAATTCTCTGCCAGTCCGCAGGAGCGCGGCCAGCTGATCAACGTGGCGGGCATCAAGTTTCGTGAAGGTGGCACGATCCACGAGTTCGACGCAGGCGATACGAACTATCGCCGCGGGGAACGGGTGGTGGTCGACAGTGAACGCGGCCCTGCGCTCGCGATGGTGGCGATCGGTTCGGCGCGTCGTTCGGCAACAGAATCGTTGCGGCGCATTCTTCGCCGTGCCGGCGCGGAGGAGGAGCGGGTTCGCCAGCGCAACGCCAAGCGCGAGCAGGAGGCCTTTGCCCTCTGCCGCGAGCTGATTCGATCGCGGCAGCTGCCGATGAAGCTCATCCGCGTCGAGATGGCGCTCCAGGGTTCGAAAACCGCCATCTACTTCGGCGCGGAAGAGCGTCTCGATTTTCGTGATCTGGTGCACGAGCTATCGCGAAAACTGCACGGCCGGATCGAAATGCGCCAGGTGGGTGCACGCGATGAGGCCAAGATGGTCGGTGGCATCGGCGACTGCGGCCGCGAGCTGTGCTGCTCGACCTTCCTCCCCTCGTTTGCGCCAATTTCCATCAAGATGGCCAAGGACCAGGGGCTGGTGCTCAACCCGAGCCGCGTCACCGGCCAATGTGGCCGGCTCAAGTGCTGTCTCGTCTACGAGCACGCGCTCTATCAGGAGCTACGCAAAGGGACGCCCAAAGTGGGCAAGCGCGTATCGACACCCGCCGGCGAAGGGCGCGTGGTGGAGGTCGATGTGCTGCGCCAGCAGGTGCGGGTCGGGTTCATGGAAGGGGGCACACAGACCTTTCCGGCGAATACCGTTCGCTTGTTGACACCGCCCGGACCGCAGCCGCGAGAGACCGAGTAGGCCTATCGGCTTTCCGCCACCGGCGGAGGATACTGAAGATCCTCGCAGGTGGCACCACACCGTATCAGCATACCCTCGAAAGATTGCGCCCGCGCGCGCGGCTCGATGTCAGTAACAGCCCACCGACTTGCCCTTTAATTTGCAGATCGTCGGGTCGATGCAGGGGAGATTGATCTTCCACTTGCCATTGGCACCACAGATCAAGTAGTCGCTGCGGTCGCGGCTGCAGCTGGCCGCTCCCGTCAGTTTGCATGGGGTACCAACGACCGAGAGAAACCATGTCTCCATGGAAACAGGGTCCTTGCACTCCGCTAAGGAGTCGTCAGCGGAGCATATTTCGCAACCCGGGCAGGGGGTCTGTCTCCACACGCCTTTGCTGCATATCACTGATAGACCTGCGGAGCAGGTGACCGCACCCTCGCGTGCACAGAGCTCGCCGTCCTTCGGCTTGCTGTCCAGTCCACACTCTGCCCCTAGGCAGTAGGGTGCAGCAAAGAGCAGAATCAGCGCACGGCGACGATTGCTTAGCATCGAACAAGTATATCTCATTCTTGCATTCATGTACTGGTTGCAACGGGATGTTAACGAGCTTGCCTCTCATTACTGCACCGCCCTATGATGCCGCCATGCGATTTTTTCGGTGGGCCCTAGCCTTGGCGATTCTGAGTGGGCCCTGGTCATCTATGGTAAGGGCGGAAGTGCCCAATGCGGCGCAGATCCGCGAGCTCTTTAAAAAGGGCACTTCGCACTTCAATCTCGGCGAATACCGACAGGCACTGGCCGATTTCAAGGCAGCCTACCGGCTGCACGAAGATCCGAATTTTCTCTTCAACATCGCTCAGTGCCATCGCCTGCTCGGTGAGCATACGTTCAGCCTTGTGCCGGGCCCTGTCAGCCTAGCGATTGCTGCGCGCTGGTAGCCCTCCATGCGCCGCTACTTTACGACGCCGATCTACTACGTCTCCGATGTGCCGCACCTCGGCCACGCCTATACGACCGTCGTGGCCGATGCCTTTGCTCGCTACCATCGCCTGCGCGGTGAGGCAACGCGTTATCTGACCGGCACCGATGATCACGGACAAAAAATCGAGCGCATGGCAGCGGCGCACGGGAAGAGCCCCAAGGGTTATGCCGACGAGATTGCGGCGGCCTACCGCACTACTTGGCAGACGTTCGCCATCGCCAACGACGATTTTATCCGCACCACCGATCCGGACCACGAAGCGGTGGTGCAGGAGCTCTGGCGGGTGTGGGAGAAAAACGGGGATGTCTATCTCGGCCACTACGAGGGTTGGTACTGCGTCGCCTGCGAGCAGTACTACACCGAGAAGGAGCTCGCGGTCGGCAGCGTCTGCCCGGTGCACCAGAAGCCGGTGGAAAAAATCAAGGAGGAGAGTTTCTTCTTTCGCCTATCGGCCTATCAAAGCAAGCTGCAGGAGTTCTACGACCGGGTGCTGCGCGAGACGGGCCGGCCGTTTGTCGAGCCGCAGATCCGGATGAACGAAGTGCGTGCCTTCGTCGATGCTGGGCTCAACGACTTCTCCGCGTCGCGCACCAACTTCTCTTGGGGTGTGCCCGTGCCGGACCATCCGGGCCATGTGGTCTACGTGTGGCTGGATGCGCTCACCAACTACTATTCGGCGACGCGGCGGGAAGGGCTCCAAGGTTTTTGGGACGACGCGGTCGACATTGTCCATTTCATGGGCAAGGAGATCACCCGCTTTCACGCGGTCTATTGGCCGGCGATGCTGATGGCAGCGGGCCTCCGGCCGCCGTCGAAGATCGTGGCGCACGGCTGGTGGACGGTCGACGGCGAAAAGATGTCGAAGACGCGCGGTAATGTGGTCGATCCGAATCGGTTGGCGGCGGATGTGGGGGCGGATGCGTTTCGCTATTTCGTGTTGCGCGAGGTGCCGCTCGGCGCCGATGGCGACTTTTCGCACCAGGCGCTGCTCACCCGCTACAACGCCGAGCTGGCGAACGATCTAGGCAATCTGCTCAATCGGACCAAGGCGCTCGCCGAGCGAACGCCGATCGAGATCCGCACGAGTGTACCGGTCGCCGATCTAGGGGCCGCACAGGCGGTGCGCGAGGTGGACGAGGCGATGGCCGCCTATGCGCCGTCGAAGGCGCTGGAGGCGATTTGGAAGTTGGTGCGACGGGGCAACGAGTTCATCGACCAGGCCTCGCCTTGGAAAAAAGAGGGCCAGGCGCTGGTCGAGATCCTCTGGACGGTATTCAACCTTTGTCGCGTGGTGTCGCATCTGGTGGAGCCGTTCATGCCTGAGAAGGCACGTGAGATGCGGCTGCAGCTCGGCGTTGCGAGCGCCCGATTCGAGTGGAACGATCCGTGGCGGTTTGATGGGTCCTTCGCGAAGGACAAGGGAGCACCGCTGTTTCCGCGGATCGATGAAGAGCGAAAGAAAGAGCTCTTGAGTCGGTGGATGCCAACGCCAACGCCGACGCCGACGCTCACACCGCTGGTGTCCTATGACGAATTCTCTCGGTTCGACTTCCGCGTGGGCGAAATCGTTGCCGCCGAGCGGATCCCCAAGAAGGACAAGCTGCTCAAGCTATCGGTCGACCTCGGCAGCGAGCGGCGCCAGGTGGTGGCAGGGATCGCGGTCGCCTATGGACCCGAGGAGCTGCTGGGGCGGCGCGTGATTTTTCTCGCCAACCTCAAGCCGGCCAAGATCGGCGGCGTGGTTTCGGAAGGCATGATCCTCGCCGCCGGAGATCCCGATGTGGTGGCGCTATCGGCGCTCGATCGCAGCTGCCCTCCGGGAACCAAGGTGAGGTAGCTTGGAACATCGTTTCGCCCTGGTTTCGAGTGTGCGCTGGCTGGTGCCGGCCGCGATCGCTCTCGGTCTTCTCGGTGCTGCGGCGGGGCCCACCGCTCGGGCACGGGTCACTTTCGGCGTAGGGAGCGGAACGCTCGCTTTGCTTGGGGCGATCGGTCGTTGGCGGCGGCCGACGCTGATCATCGATGAACAGGGCTACCGGGTGACGGAGCGGGGCCGCGAGCGGCTGAGCGTGGCCTTTGCCGAAGTGGTGCGGGCGCGCGCCGTGCCGGCGGAGCGGGCACTCTACCTCGACTGCGGCGACCCGGCGCGCAATCTCCTGGTGCCACCGCGCCACGGCTTTGGCTTTCGCTTCGCGCGCCAGGCGGAACTCTACCTGCTGCTTGCGCGCCAGCTCGGGGACAAGCTGGTGGTGGTCGCCGAGCTGGTGGAACCATGATCGACTCGCATTGCCATCTCGAGCGGGCCGATTTTGGCGATGAGCGCGAAGCCGTGATCGATCGAGCACGCGCGGCCGGGCTCACCCACCTGGTCGCGGTGGGATCGGGCGCGTCACTCGAGAATGTGCATAACGCGGTGGCACTGGCTGAAACTCATCCCGATATTTCCGCCGCCATTGGCATCCACCCGCACGAGGTCGCCGGGATGGACGATGCCACACTGGCAGAGATCGAACAGCTGGCCACGAATCATCCAGGTGTCGTAGCGGTGGGCGAAACTGGTCTCGACTACCACTATGATCATTCGCCACGCGAGGTGCAGCAGGCCGCGTTTCGCCGCTTCGTTGCGCTCGCTCGCGCAGCCAGTAAGCCGCTGACGCTTCATATCCGCGATGCACACGCCGATGCGCGCGCCATTCTCGTCGAAGAAAAAGCCATGGACGTGGGTGCAGTGGTCCACTGTTTCACCGGCACGGTTGGGGATGCGCGCGCCTATCTCGACCTCGGCTGCTACCTCTCCTTTTCGGGCATCCTGACTTTCAAGACCGCCGACGAGATCCGGCGCGCCGCGGCATTCGCCCCGTCCGATCGCATTTTGATCGAGACCGACTGCCCCTTTCTCGCTCCTGTGCCCCACCGCGGCAAGCGGAACGAGCCCGCCTATTTGGTCGAGACGGCCACGGTTTTGGCCGAGGTGCGTGGTCGGTCTATGACGGAGGTGGTCGAAGCGACCGATCGAGCGACGCGCAGAGCGTTTCGGCTACTGAGTTGATGCCGCGCCCGTTTGACTGATAAAGTACCCCGGCTATGAAAACGATCTGGATGATTTCGGTGCTGGTCACGTCGGCCGCGGTACAGGCGAAGGAGCATGTTCCGACGGAGGCGGAGATCAAGGAGCTCAGGCGGCAGGGCCATTTCCACTCCGCGAAGGTGTTGGCCGAGGAGCGGGCGAGGATGTTAGAGGCGAAAAAGGGGGTAGCTACGCTCCCCGAGCCGAAGGCGGAAGCGAAGGGTGCCGAGGTGAAGCCGGAAGCGAAGGGTGCCGAGCCGAAGCCGGAAGCGAAGGCCCCTGAGCTGAGGGCGGAAGCGAAGGCCTCCGAGCCGAAGCCGGAAGCGAAGGGTGCTGAGCCGAAGGCGGAAGCGAAGGCCTCCGAGCCGAAGGCGGAAGCGAAGGGTGCCGAGGTGAAGGCGGAAGCGAAGGGTGCCGAGCTGAAGGCGGAAGCGAAGGCCCCTGAGCTGAAGGCGGAAGCGAAGGCTCCCCAGCCGAAGGCGGAAGCGAAAGCCTTCGAGCCGAAGCCAGAAGCGAAAGCCCCCGAGCCGAAGGCGGAAGCGAAAACCCCCGAGCCGAAGGCGGAAGCGAAGGGCGAGGCCAAGACTGCGGCGAATCTCGAGCGGATTCATGTTACGCCGGTCGCCGAGCCCAAGAAGATCGTTCCGCAAGGCCCGATGCTGAGCAGTCCCGATCTCGGCTCACCCAGCGAAAAAAACGTGGCAGTAAAAGTAGCCTCGGCCGGAACAGGCGACGCTCCGCCAAATTCAGAGGCGGTTTTCGAGATGATCCAGAAGCAGATGAGGCGAAATCTGCTCTCGATCGATCGCTGCAAGAACGCGGTGGGGACGCTCGAGCCGGAGCTCACGGGCGCCATCTTGATGGCGATTTCGGTGGCCCAGCACAAGGTGGCGAAGGCGAAAGTCGTGAGCGATTCGATGAACCATGCGCTGCTTGAGCGCTGTTTGTTACGGGCCGCGGATTCGTGGACTTTCGGACCCGCCAGCGCCGATTTTCGCTGGGAGGTCAAGGTCGGTCGTTAAAGGTGAAGTGAGAAAACGATGAGAAAACGGCAGGCTGATGAGAAAACGGCAGGCTTGACACCCGTGTTCACCAAGGATAGAAATACCCACTTTTAAGCGGTGGGAGTATTGGCAATGAGCGCGCTTCGGACAGGTCTTTTGGGCAAGAAGCTGGGGATGACCCAGGTTTTCACCGAGCAGGGTGACCTGCGCTCGGTTACCGCGATCCATGCGGGTGGTTGCGTGGTCATCGGTAAGCGCACCGTCGAGAAAGATGGCTACACCGCGGTGCGGCTCGGCTACGGCGAAAAGCCACTGCGGCTCGCTAACCGACCGGAGAAGGGCGTGTTTGCCCCCAACGGCCTCGCCCCGCAGCGCTTCGTTCGCGAAGTGCGGGTGACAGAAAAGGATCTCGAGAAGTATGAGGTGGGCAAGGCGGTGCCGCTCGATGCCCTCTTCAAGCCCGGGACCTACGTCGATGTCATTGGCACTTCGAAAGGCAAGGGCTATCAGGGCGTGATGAAGCTTCACCACATGCCCGGCTTTCGCGCGACCCACGGCACCCACGAATTCTTTCGCCATGGTGGTTCGATCGGCTGCCGGTTGACGCCGGGCCGTGTCCATCGTGGTAAGCGGATGTCGGCCCACATGGGCTGTGACCGGCGAACGGTGCAGAACTTGACGCTGCTGCAGATCCTTCCTGAGGAGAACGTGCTGCTGGTCGGTGGCTCGGTACCGGGAGCAAAGAACGCCTTTGTCGAGATTCGTAACGCGACCAAGAAGACGGGCGCCGTGAAGCTCCGCGGCACCGGCGAGCAGCAGGAGAAGTCGAAGAACCCCATGAAGGCATCAAAGGCGGCTGCGGGCGCCGCCAAAGCGCCCAAGAAGTAGCGGGCCACTGGGCTCTAAACTAGGCGATCGCAAGCGGCGCCACGACCGTTTTTATCAGCGGGCGAAGAGCGAGTCGTTCGCGGCGCGGTCGGTGTACAAGCTCGAGGAAATCGATCAGCGCTTTCGCATCTTCCGCCGCG
>JAHFDT010000012.1:0-31407 GCA_023248875.1 Myxococcales bacterium
GGAACTCCTCGTCGGTGAATCCCACAACTCCCCTCCCCCACCGCGCTACTCGTGCCGGTGCTGTTTTGGTACACACTCCCCATGGGCTGGAGGGGGAAGAGGGGGAAGAGGGGGAAGAGGGGGAAGAGGAAAGCCGCTATCGGATGAACTTGCCGAGCTTCTGCATGCGCTTCTGGATGCCTTCGCCGATGACTCCGGGCACATTGCCGAAGCCCTGCAGCACGTACATGCCGTGGGCCATTAGGTCTTGCCAGTCGTCAGCCTGGGCCAACTTATCTACCTGAGCCTGATCGCCGCGCACGAGAATGAAGCCATTGAGATCCCCGCCGTGCGGCAGGAGCATGACGGGCTCGAAGCTTTCGATCCGCTTGGCGGCCTGAGCCTTGCCAAGAAAGCCGAGCACCTGCGGGAGTAGTTCCATCGCGTCCCGCTCACGGCCGGGGAAGGGACGGGTCCATCCAATAAAGATCGCTGCTTCGTTTGCCATGGTCTCCTCCATAAACTGGGTTCCGAATGGTGTAGAGCGGAACCATGGCCTGTCAAGTGAGCGCTTTACGGTTCTACGGCCGCCGAGACTAGCTGAAACATTCGGTCTTCGTCCATGCCGGCGGTAAAGGCGTAGCCAATATCGCGATCGCGATAGAGCGCAACGTTGTAGCCGCGCTGCCCATCGAGATAGACCTCGTGGTTGCCGACTTGGCGATGGTGGCGCGCCTCCATCGGGACGGCATTCGGGTCGAACACCAGCACCGACACCTTTTCGCCGTCGATATCGTAGAGGAGATAGGCCGCTTCGCGATTGGCAATATTGGCCAGCCGCGCACCGCGCAGCTTGGAATTCTTCGGTAGCCGCGGCGGCCGCACCGCAAAATCCACCTTGTTGGCGAACCAGGCCTTGACCTGGTCGGCACCGCCCGCCACCTCGATGGGCAGATCGCGCCGATGCCTGGCGATGGCATCCTCCACCATCGGTGGCGCCGCCTGAGGCGCCCGCAGCGTCAGTACGAGCAGCGCGGCCGCGGCGGCTGCCGGCGCACTCAACCAGGCGACTCGGTGCCACAGTGGTTGGGGCGGCGGCTGTTTCGCCAAGGCATCGCCGATCCGAGAGCGCAACCCCACAGGGGTCAGCGGTCGCGGCGCCGCTTTGCGCAACACCGTGCGAAAGCCCGCCTGAAAGCGCACCTCCTCGGCACATGAGGCACAGACCCCGAGGTGCTCCTCCAATGCGGTACGGTCCTCGCTACCAAATTCTCCGTCGAGATAGGCATCGACAAAGCGCTCCGTCTCACGACAACCGAAGGCCATTAAGTGATCCCCCGTCGCAGCGGAATCACATCAGCCTCTTTGATGACGCCCTGCTCGATGGCGTAGCGGCGCAGCGCAACCTGCAAAAGACGCCGTCCCCGATAGAGGCGCGACATCACCGTGCCGATCGGTACTTCCGTGACATCGGCAATTTCACGATAAGAAAGTTCTTCGAGGTCCGACAGGATGACAGTGGTGCGAAACTCTTCCGGTAGCGCGTCGAGCGCGCGCTGCACATCGACGGATAAAAACTCCGAAAAGATGGCTCGCTCGGGATCATGAGCAGCCTCAGCCGCCTGGTGCGAGACCGTTGCGCCCGCGCCTTCGTTGGGCAAAAGTGCGCCATAGAGGGCAAAATCGCGTTGCCGACGACGATAGCGGTTGATGAAGTTGTTGTGCAGGATCTTAAACAGCCAGGCTTTGCAATGCGTGCCCTCTTCGTAATGGTCAAAGAATCGGTAGGCTCGCAGCAGCGTCTCTTGCACCAGATCTTCCGCATCGCGCTCGTTGCGGCAGAGGCGCGCCGCAAAAGCGTATAGGGCGTCGATATGAACCAGCGCCTGCTCTTCAAATTCCCTTTGGGTGCGTTTCCGGCCCATGCTGTTTGTGTAAACCGCTCGGTCCTGCCGAGTATTCCCTAATTATGGTCTTACGAACCGCGAAGTTACAAGTCGCTGAAGACGCGGTAGGGCATGCCGACGGCGGTGGCGACTGCCTGGTGGGTCACTTGACCGCGATAGGTATTGATGCCACGTGCCAGTGCCTTGTCCACCTGGGCCGCCTTGACGAGGCCAAGGTGGGCGATCTTCGCGCCGTAAGGAAGTGTGACATTGTTGAGCGCGTAGGTCGAGGTGCGCGCCACCGCACCCGGCATGTTAGCGACCGCGTAGTGAGTGACGCCATGGACGACGTAGGTGGGATCGTCGTGGGTGGTGGGGCGCGAAGCGGTTTCGATGCACCCGCCTTGGTCGACCGCAACATCGACGATGACCGAACCGGGCTCCATCTTGGCGACCATCCCGGAGGTGACGAGACGCGGGGCACGGGCGCCGGCCACCAGCACCGCGCCGATGACCAGGTCAGCCGAAATCACCGCCTCTTCGATGGTATTGGGATCGGAAAAGAGGGTGTGGATCGCTCCTTGATAAATGTCGTCGAGGTACTCGAGCGTTTTTAAATTGACGTCGAGCACGCTGACATGCGCGCCAAGCCCCATCGCCACGCGTGCGGCATTTGAGCCTACGACGCCACCGCCAATGATGGCGACGCGCCCGCGCCGCACGCCCGCCACGCCACCGAGGAGGATGCCCTTGCCGCCACGCTCCTTTTCGAGAAAGGCCGCGCCCACCTGAATCGCCATTCGGCCTGCGACGGCGCTCATCGGCTGTAAGAGCGGCAGCTTGCCATCGGAGGTTTCGATGGTCTCATAGGCCACACCGGTCACTTGGCGATCGACCAGCGCACGCGCCAGCTCCGGCACCGCTGCAAGGTGCAAATAGGTGTACAGGATCTGCCCCTCTCGCATCAGCATGTACTCCGACGCGAGCGGCTCCTTCACCTTGAAAATCATCTCGGCGTGCGCCCACACATCTACCGCGCTCCTGACGATCTCGGCGCCGGCACGAAGATAATCTTCATCGCTGATGCCGGAGCCTAGCCCAGCACCCGCCTGCACCAGCACCTGGTGTCCCTGGGCCGTGAGCGTCTTGGCACCCGCAGGAATCATGCCGACGCGGTACTCACGGGTCTTGATTTCGGTGGGAACGCCGATCCGCATCGCTCTCCTCTCGGGTAGGAAGCCCAGACGCTAAGCGGGGGCCGGGAGGGTGTCAATCCCGCGATGCATTATCGTCTTTTAACCGGGGCGTCCAGCGATCCATCACCCAGTGCGTAGCAGCGGGAAACCAGCGGCTGAGCGCCATCGAGCTGGGAAAGATCACGCGGTCGCGGCGCTTCTCAACCGCCCGGCGCACCCGTTTGGCCAGCTCCGCGGCGGTGCCTTGGGGGATCCAGCTGGCGACGTTCTGGGCCTGGTATTTCGCGAGCGCCGAGCGCGCCATCGCGGTCTCGCCGATGATCCCGGGATAGACCGTGACGACGTGAATGCCGGTGGGACGAAGCTCCCCGCGCAGCGCTTCGGAGGCGGCGGCCAAACCTGCTTTGGCCGCGTTGTAGTGGGTCATTCCCGGCGTGGGAGCCAAAGCAGCCATCGAGGAAATATCGACGACCGTGCCCCGGCCGCGCGCGATCATTCCCGGCAGAATGGCATGGGTGAGTCGCAGGGGAACGAGCAGATCCAGCCGAATGACCGCCTCCCCCTGTTCCGGAGCCACGGCTACCGTCGGTGCCACGATCTGAATCCCGGCGTTATTGATGAGGACATCGATCGGTCCGAGTTTCTCCTCGGCACCAGGGATCCAGTCGCAGGCGTGCGCCAAATCGCTCAGATCCTGCTCGACCACGAAGCTCGGCTGCGGCAGCTCGGCGGCGAGCTCTTCGAGTGCCTGTTTCCGCCGCGCGACCAAGGTGACATGGGCGCCATGGGCGGCGAATTCGCGTGCGAGGGCGGCGCCGATCCCCGAGGAGGCGCCGGTAATTGCGACATGCGTTTTCATGCCGTCACCGCCACGAGGGAGGGCGCTGCCGTTTCGCGATAGAATGCTGTCACCGGAGGCTGCCCCAAAACGGCAAACCTCTGCGCAACTCGCCAGAAAAGTTTTTCGACCGGCCCTGCGGAAAATAGGCCCCGCCCGAAGGTGTAGTCCATATTGGCGCGCCCGTTGTCGCGAAAGCATTCCGCTTCGATCCGTCGAAAGCGCTGCAGCGTCGCCACGCGCGTCGTCTCATCGGGGGCGTAGCGCCGAACGATGGCATGGCAGTACTTGAGGTGCCGCTGTTCGTCCTTGGCCACCTCGGCAAAAGTATTGGCCACCACCGGATCGAGCTCGCGGAACACCTCCTCGAAGAGACCGAACTGAGTGATGGCGCGTTCCTCGATTACCTGCAGCAGGAGATAGGCTTCCATGATCCCACGTTGATCGACGATGGGGCGTGAAAGGAATCCGCCCGTGGCTCGGTCGATCCGATCGATGATCTTGAGGTTGCTCGGAACCGGACCGGGCGTGACGCCAGTGCGAACCACGCAAGCGCGAAACAGCTGTTCGTGGCGCAGCTCGTCGGCCTGATGACGATCGATGATCTTGGCGAGCTGGGGATCGTCGATCTGTTTTTTCACTCGCTCGAAGATCTCGCTCTCACCGCTTGCTTCGGCGTCCGTAATCTGGTTGAGGAAATGGGCTCGCCCTTCGGGGGTTGCTACCAGGCGCGAGATAAAGCGAGCATGAAGGCGGTTTTGCAGTGTCATGGCATTCTCCTTTTGTGACGTTTTGACCATTTAAGTGTTCTGGTCATCCTGTGGCAAAAAAAATCACGCTCCTGTTTTTCGTCGACGCAGCCCCTCCATCAGCAGTCTGAAGGCCGTGGCCATGCGACGCTGCAGTCGCTCCTCCCGCTGCGCGCCACGGTTGTGCAGCACGTAAGTCGATAGCGCCACGTCTTGCAGAATCTTGGCGACCTCGTCGAGATCCAGATCGTCGTGGAACACCCCCTGTTTCACGCCGAGCCGCAAGATCTCGACGGTGTTGGTGCGTCCCAGCTCGCGCAAACCCTCCAGCCGATCGACCCACTCGGGGAGCATTAAATGGTAGCTACCAAAAAGCAGCTCGCGTACGAGCGGCCGCTCGTTGAGATAGGCCAACCCCGCGATCGCACACTGCTGCAGGAGCTGGTCCGCCGGCTGACGCGGATCGATTAGGCGTGCGATCTCGGCGCACCAGGCGCGCACTTCGCGATGGACCGCCTGATAGAACAGGTCTTCTTTCGTATCGCAGGCGAGGTAGACTGTCCCCTTGGCGACCCCGGCCTCTTTGGCGATCTCCTCGACGGAAGCCTTCTTAAAGCCAAAGCGCGCAAACGCCTTAGTGGCGGCATGAAGGATGCACTCTTTTTTAGATTGCTCCATTGGAATGACCAAAACATACTTACGGTCATTCCATTTGTCAAGTCAAGATCGGCCTGAATTTCACCGACACGAGGGTGCAGGCCGAACGGCAACATCGACCACGGTCACCAGCCGGTCGCCCTCCCCAATGCCCACCGAGCTATGGACGATCGCGAGCCATTTCCCGTCGGGAGAGAAGCTGGTTTCGATGGCAAAATAGTCGCCATCTACAGTATTCGGCGGTAGCCACTCGTCGAGCAGTTGGCTGTGGGTCGGATCGACGAGCGTAGCGCGTGCCGGCGGCGCCCCCGGATCACCGGGCGCATCGTCGAAGCGCATGCGACAGCTCCCCGGTGCTGCATCGTACGGCGAACGATCTTCGATAAACGGGTCGGCGCCGCCCGCCGTCGGTGCCTCCCGACAGCCGAAGGGTCGCAGGGAACGTACTCCGCACGCTCGCACCATCCCATCATGGCGCCACGAAAGGGTCGCGAGCCGCTCGGTATGGTGCAGTCCACCATCGGGAAGAGCAACTTTGGAACCCGTGCTCTGTGGCGGTGGCGGCGCAGTCGGTAGTGCATCTCGTCGTGGACAACCGCCCAGGCACACCAGCAGAATGGTTATGCCACGGCAGTCGCGCCGTGACATTTCTTGTACTTCTTCCCGCTGCCGCAGGGGCAGGGCTCATTGCGCCCCACTTTGGGCTTATCACGCACCACCGTCTGCTGCTTCTCCTCGGCCGCGTCGTCGTTGCTACCGTTGGTGCCCGGATGCTGCGCTACCATGCGCCGCTCCTTGTGTTTGAATTCGGGCACCGCGCCGCCCTCTTCTCGCACCGCCGGCTGGTCTGCCAGCTGCAGCTGCACGCGGAAGAGCTTCTGCGCCACGTTTTGCGAGAGGCGCGCCATCATATCGGAGAAGAGGTTGTATCCCTCCTTCTTATACTCCAGCTTCGGATCACGCTGCCCATAACCGCGCAGCCCAATTCCTTCGCGCAGATGGTCCATCGACTTGAGATGGTCGATCCAGCCACCGTCGATCTCTTCGAGGAAAAAATGGCGGGCCAGCGCGAGAAAGGTGAGCGGCCGCAGCTCCGTCTGTCGCGCTTCAATCCACGTTTCCACCTGAGCCCACAGCTGCTCCGCCAGCGTGTCATGCTCCAAGTTGGACTTGTTGATCTTCACATTCAAATTGAAGACATCGCGGATCCCATCGCGCAGCGCATCGAGATCCCACTCCTCGGCATGCACCTTGGGCGGGCAGTGGATCGCGAGCTGCGTCTGTAAGAGCTCATCGGCGAGGTCGAGCACCCGTTCGCGCTGCTGGATGAGCGACGCGGAGGCCTCGCGCGCCGCCTTGACGAGCGCCTTTTCCCGTTCGGCATACTCTCGGTGCAGATCGGTGACCGAGCCGAACACGCGATACAGCTCGTGGGTCGCGCGTTCCGGATCGGCCAGCTTACTCTCCGTCGAACGATAGGGATCGGCCGCTTCATCCTCGTCTTCACTGGGGGCGGGTGGCGTCGTGCTCGCCACCGCTTCGAGAACCTGCGCCACCCGCGGCCGGATCTCCTCCGCCAACGAATCGATGGTCCATTCGCCGCTTTTCGTCGGCATCTCCGGCTGCCAGGGCTTGCCCTTCTTCTTGTCCGCTTCGAGCTGCTCCGGATAGTAGCGCCCTTCGAGGATCTGGCGCCTGAGCGCATAGATCGACTTACGTTGCTGGTTCATTACGTCGTCGTAATCGAGCAGACTCTTGCGCATATCGAAGTGGTGCCCCTCGACCTTGCGCTGCGCATTTTCGATCGCTTTGTTGACGAGGCCATGCTCGATCGGCTCGCTCTCGTCCCAACCGCCCAGCCAATTCATCATCTTCTCGATGCGATCCGCGCCGAAGATCCGCATGAGGTCGTCTTCCAAGGACAAATAGAAGCGCGATGATCCCGGATCGCCCTGGCGTCCCGCACGGCCACGCAGCTGATTGTCGACGCGCCGCGATTCATGGCGCTCGGTGCCGAGGATGTGCAGCCCCCCCGCTGCGGTTACCTCTTGCTTCTCGGCACCGCACTGTGCACGGAACTTTTCCAGCGCCGCCTTGTAGTCGGGTGTGGTCTCGTCCGCCTTGCCGGGGATGGCCGCTACCTCGTGGCCATACACCTCCGCGCGCGCCATGAATTCCGCATTGCCACCCAGCAGAATGTCGGTGCCGCGACCCGCCATGTTGGTCGAAATCGTTACCGCGCTTTTGCGCCCCGCCTGCGCGACAATCTCCGCTTCGCGCATGTGATACTTGGCGTTGAGCACGGTGTGCGGAATGCCGCGCTTTTTGAGCATCATCGAAAGGACTTCCGACTTCTCGACGGAGACCGTGCCCACCAGCACCGGCTGCCCGCGCTCGTGGCAGCCGGCGATGTCTTCGATCACCGCCTTAAACTTGGCGCGCTCATTCTTGTAGACCACGTCGTGCTCGTCCCTGCGCACCATCGGCAAATTCGTCGGAACCTGCACCACATTGAGCTTGTAGATTTCATGGAGCTCGGCCGCCTCGGTGTCGGCAGTGCCGGTCATGCCCGCCAGCTTGTCGTACATGCGGAACAGGTTCTGGAAAGTGATCGTCGCCAGCGTCTGATTCTCTTCCTCGACGGTGACGTTCTCCTTCGCTTCGATCGCTTGATGCAACCCATCCGACCAGCGCCGCCCTGGCATCTTGCGCCCCGTGAATTCGTCGACGATGACGATCTTGCCCTCTTCCACCACGTAGTTGACGTCGCACTTGTACAGCGTGTGGGCGCGCAGCGCCTGCTGCACATGGTGGTTCCACTCGATGTTGGCCGAATCGTACAGATTCCCGAGCCCGAGCTTCTTCTCCACCCGCTCGACACCGGCGTCCGTCAGCATCGCCGAATGCGCCTTCTCGTCCACCGTGAAATCGATGTCCTTCTTCAGCGATGGAATGATCTGATTGACCCGAAAATAGAGATCAGCCGAATCCTCCGCCGGGCCCGAGATGATGAGCGGTGTGCGCGCCTCGTCGATCAAGATCGAATCGACTTCGTCGACGATCGCGTACCGCAGGTGGCGCTGCACGTAGCGCTCGATCGACTCCTTCATGTTGTCGCGCAGGTAGTCGAAACCAAATTCGTTGTTGGTGCCATACGTGATATCCGCGCGATAGTTCTGCTGCTTCTCACGGTCGTCCTGACCGTGGACGATCACCCCCACCGACATTCCCAAAAACTTGTAGATGCGCCCCATCCACTCTGCGTCACGCATCGCCAAGTAGTCGTTGACCGTCACCAGATGGCAACCCCGCCCTTCAAGGGCATTCAGGTAGAGCGGACAGGTCGCCACCAGCGTCTTGCCCTCACCCGTCTTCATTTCCGCGATCGTGCCACGGTGTAGCACCATCCCGCCGACCAGCTGCACATCGTAGTGGCGCATGCTGACCGTGCGCCGTGAGGCCTCTCGAACGGTCGCAAAAGCCTCCGGCAGAAGCTCCGTCAAAGTCGCGCCCCGATCCAGCCGCTCGCGAAACTTGGCCGTCTGCCCCCGCAAATCCTCGTCGGAGAGCGCCTTCATCCGCGGCTCGAGCTCGTTGACCTGCACGACCATCGGCTGCAGCCGCTTCAGCTCGCGCTCGTGAGCAGTGCCAAAGACCTTCTTTATGAGGGAGAGCATGGAACTGTTATAAATAGCCGTCCCGGCTCAGCTTCGCAAGCGCCGATGTCCGCCGACGTCCGTCCTGTCCGCACGCAGTCCGGTGCTCGGACGGCAGCATGTCGAGTGCCATCATCACCAGGGGGCCGCGAACGGTATTTTCAGAGACATCGCGCGGTGCTAAAATCCTTTTTATGAATAGCGATGTCGAATCGGCGCTCGATCGACTCCGCAACGATCATCGCCGCGCGGAGGAGCGCCTCAAAGAGCTGGAGCGTCACCTCTCCCTTTCGTCGGAAGAGCAGCTCGAACAGGCACGTCTCAAGAAGCAGAAGCTGCAGCTCAAGGACGAGATTCGATCCCTTTCGGCAAAGCGCTGAGGCTCACCGAACAGGAGATCGATCGGCTGCGGCAGTCGACCCTACGGCTCGACCGCGAAGGGCGCTTCTGGCACGAGGGCGCGGTGGTCACCCATCCCGGTCTGCGCGCGGCGCTGTGGCGCTGGCTGGATCGTCTACCCGACGGACGCTATATTCTCCGACTCGACGCGACGCGCTTCGCCCATCTCGAGGTAGACGATGTGCCTCACTTCGTCCGTTCGCTCCGCTGGGAGGGCAATCGGGCACACCTTCTGCTCGCCGATGGCTCCGAAGAGGAGCTGGCCTACGCCACACTGCGACTGCGCAATGGCACTGCCTACTGCGTGGTCCAGGGCCGATTCGAGGCGCGTTTTTCCACGGCCGCCTGGGCACCACTCGCCGAAAAGATCGAGCTGCAGGATGGCTTCGCCTGGTTGGAGGCGGCGGGCGGCCCCTACTGTTTGTCGCCCGGTCCCATCAGTTCGAGCAGCGACTTCACTTGACGATCGGCACGTTGCGCGGTGGGAGATCCGTCGAGCGTGGTCAGATCCGACTGGGTCAAATCGGCCTTGAGGGCGAAGGCCACCTGGTGCAGCTCCTCCACCAGGCGCCGCGCCCCCTCCTGGGGCGACGCAGGTGCTTCGAGTCGCACCGAAGCGCACTGAATCCGTTCACGACTGGGACCGAGCAGGCAGCTCTCCGGCGAGGCACCCCCGCGCAACGTGATGAAAAAACCCTCGCCCGCCCGAAAACGGGGTGAACGCCGGACCAACTTCGTCGCTTCGCGGCCGAGTTCAGTACCGTCCGACTCGACCACTACCGGCAGCGCCAGGCCGAGGCGCCGGACCACGTCCGGGTCGGCAGCCAAGGCATGGGCGAACAGGGCTGCACCGCCGCGTGAATCACCGCGCCGTCGCAGCGCTTCGCCACCGATCGCCGAGATTCTTGCTCGCAAGAGGGCCTCGGCGCGCGGCAAGCCCTGGAGCGCCCGCTCGACGGCCCGGGTGGTCGCTGCCCACTCGTCCCGTTGAAATTCCGCCTCCGCCTCAAGTGCGTCGAAGAAAGCCCCTGTGCCGGCGAGCGTCTCCTCGTTCCGTGCGCGGGCCAAGGCGGTCAGCGTGACGCCCGATCCCACCGCATCGACCAGCTCCATCGACATCCAGGGCATGAGGTCGACGCCACCGACGTAGTAGGGGCGCAGCGAGCGGACGAGAAAATCGGGTTCCACCAGCAGCACCGCCGCTCGACGCCGCTGACGCCATGCCTCGATCCAGTGCACCGCCGCCTCTTGGCGCAGCTTCAAGCCCTGCCAAAACGTTGCGGTCACCGCCGCCTCGAGCTCTCGCTGCGCCTGGTCGCGCAGAGCGACCGAGGAGCGGATCGCCGAAGCGGCACTCGCCTGACGCTCCGTCCCGGAGGAGGTTCCTAAGCGATCGGGGCGGTCGACCGCACGCTGCGTGATCTGCACCGCTCGCTCGGTTTGGCCCACGACCAGCAGCAGCTCTGCGAGTGTCCCATCGAGCAGCGCCTGCCCCTGCTGGTCGAGGTAGGCGGGGCGCCGCAGCCGCAGTTCCTGCCCACCCTTGAGTGCTTCGATCGCCTCGCTCGATCGCCCTTCAATGAGATAGAGCGCCGCCAACTTCTGATAGGGATTGCCCCACGAATCGGTGACCACTCGCTGGGTTGAATCGCCCAGAAGGCGCTCCGACTGGTCGTACTTCAGCATCGACAGCGCTGCCTCGGAGGCGTTCGAATACTCCACCATACCGCCGAGTTCGCGATCGCGGTATTCGGTGAGCGCGTCGATGCAGGCTCGGTAGGACAGCTCGCGATTTCCTGCCTCACATTCCGCCGCGCACAGATCGGAGCGCGCGAGTACCCGCTGTGGTGGCCGTCCGGTGGCGATCGCCGTCTTGGCCACCGCGCGAGCCTCATCATAGCGCCGCAGCTTCATGAGCGGCCAGACCCGCTGGGCGAGCCGCTTCGGCTGGTAGGCGCGGTCATACTCGTCGAACACCTCGAGCTCGGCTTGGGGTTGGTCCATTTCACCATAGACCGAGGCGAGCTCGCGTAGCGTCGCGACATGCCAGGACCAGGGCGCTCCGTCGCGCGGTACGACACCGTGACGCCGCTCGTAGAGCGTCTGGGCCTGATGAAGATGAAAGGCGCTGCGCGCCAGATCGCCTTCGCCGTAATGCATTACTACCCCGAGAATAAAGTGGCCCGCGTAGGAGTCGCCATGCTGCCGGAGGGCCTCTGTGCCGAGCTCACGCGCCCGAACCCATTTCATCTGTTCGATCGCCTGCCAGCCCGCCAGCTCCGTTTCCGTGCCCTGCAGATGATCGAAAGCCCGGTCGGCCTCTTCGGCCCCGGCAGCGATGGAAAGCGCGAAGGCAAACGCAAACGCCAAGACGCCGAGATCCCAGATCTGACTGTAGTGAGTGTGAGCCATGTTACCCTCGCAACGACAGGCGTGCGAGCCGCTCGAGGAGTGGCACGGCAGCATCCCGGATGACCGGCTGGGGATCGTCGACGCCCGGCGCGAGCTCGAGCCGATGGCCGAATACCGGTACGAGCAGGGCCTCAACATCCTCGGGCGCCACATGGTCACGCCCGTGGATCATCGCGCGGGCCTGGAGCGCGGGTAGGGCCATCACCAGCGAGCGCGTCGACGCGCCCTGGAGCACCCGCCGGTCGGCGCGTAGGGCCCGGGCCACATCGACCAATGCTTCGTGCACTGCCGGACTGATGAATATTCCCTCCTGACACAAGCGCCGCGCCATCACCACTTCGGCGCGTGCGACGCGCAAAAGCTCCTCGGGCACACCAGCGCGCCGCTCCTTGGCGGTCATCAGCACATCGAGCTCAGCTTCGCGTGAAACGTTCTGCATGCGGATCTTGAACAAAAAGCGGTCGAGCTGCGCCACGGGGAGTGGATAGGTGCCGGCCAAATCCAGGGGATTCTGGGTCGCGATGACGAAAAATAGTTCGTCGAGTGGATAGGTGCTGTTGTCGACGGTCACCTGCTTCTCCGCCATCGCCTCGAGGAGTGCCGACTGCACTTTGGGCGAGGTGCGGTTGATCTCATCGGCCAGCACCACGTAGGCGAATACAGGCCCGCGACGAAAGGAGAAGCGGCTGGTGGTGGCATCGAATACCGTCACGCCAGTGACATCGGAGGGCAGTAGATCGGGCGTAAACTGCACGCGGCGAAAACCGGGGATCTCATCGGAGTTCTGGTCATCGATGATCGAATCGCCGAGCGTCTTGGCCAGCAGCGTCTTGCCCGAACCGGGATAGTCCTCCAGCAGAACGTGGCCGTCGGCGATGAGCGCCACCAGCACGAGCTCAATCACATCGTCGCGCCCTTTGACCGCGGCGCGAAGCCGATTACGCAGTCGAACGACCTTTTCGTGGGCAAAAGCGAGATCCATCGCGTGTCCTTTATCGTGACATTAACCAGGAACTGGGGTTGATCCAACCGAGCAGCGTTTTCCACCAGGGAGTGCGACCGCGCACTTCACGCGCCACCCGACCGGCCCAGTGGCGAGTCTCTCGGGGGGCTGGCAGCGTCGCACCGCCAAAGGCGCGTGCGACGTGGGCGCGCGTCAGTGGGTCGAAGCTCGGCGCGAGCGCCATCATGCGTGACGCAAAGGACTCGCGGGTTTCTCCCCAGCCCCGAACTAGGCCGACCTCGGCCAGTCGATCGAGTGCAGAGCGGTAGGCCACCCGATGAATTTGGCCCGCGCCCACCAGCGCCGGTGCCAGGCGCCGCCAGATCTTGATCGCATAAAGCAGCGATAGCGCGAGCGCTAACAGCAGCAGCGCGCCTCGCACCAGCACACGCCCGAGTCGCGCCAAGTCCTGCGTGCTCTGGTCCTGTGGGGAGGCCACCTTGCCCCCGTGTCGGTCGCCGCGCGCCATCTCGCCCAGCATCCGCTGGAGATCGGGATCGGGCGGCGTATCGGGCGGATCGAGGATGTTCTCGGGGGACACGTCGACGACGATCCAACCAAAACCATCGAGCCACAGCTCGGCCCAGGCGTGCGCATCTTTTTGGCGCAGCAGGATCGACGAGCCCGACCCCTTGCGCCCCTCGTCGGCGACGTAACCCGCGGCGATGCGCGCCGGCAGCCCTCGCGCCCGCAGGAGGTAGGCGGCCGCGTGCGAAAAGTGCACGCAGTAGCCAATGCGGTCGCCGAAAAGAAAATCGGCCGCCGGGTCATCGGCGGTGGCATGCTTCGAACGCATGCTGTAGCTCGAGTGTTTGCCGAGCCACGCCGAAATCGCCAGGGCCTGGGCAAAGGGATCGCTCGCAAACTCAGGCCGCAGCGTGGTTCGGATGATCTCGTCGGCGAGCTGCCGGTAGCGCGGGTCCTTGGGCATCTCGGTGTAGACCGAGGCCGCTCGGCCCAGTCGAACTGTCTTGCGTCCGAGTAGCTCTTCGTAGCGCACCGCCAACGCCGAAGAGACCACCTCATAGGAGCGGGTGAATTCGGCGCCGGTTCCTTCGGGAACCTCGCGCGGCGAGAATTCTGCCGGGGACTCGAGGCCAAATGGGCGCACATGGTCGGCGAGCAGCGCTACCGTGGTGCGCACCTGGAGGCGCTCGGGACCGAGCGGCGGCGCACCCACGACGCGCACCCGCTCGGTGGGAAAATCGAGCACGAGATCGCGGTCGATGTCATCGCGCGTGGCAGCCACGAGGCGGCGGCCGTTGAATTGGCTAAAGGCGGTCTGGCGAAAGTAGTAGTAGCCAAGCGGGGGGCTGTAATCGTCGTGCAGGAGCACCACCGCGACCGGTGCCTGGTGCGAAGGCGAACGATAATCGTCGCGAAACTCGAGATCTTGATCGGTTGATCGTTTTTCGGAGGGTCCGCCGCTACCGCCGCGCGGTGAGCCACGGCCGCGCTCCTGCTGGCCGAGTCCGCCCTGGCCACGCGGCGGTGCCGGTAGCCGGCCAAACCAGCTCCCGAGGAGGGCTAGCAGCGCCATCGCGGCCACGGTCGCCAGGTGGAGAAGTAGGCGAGGGGCGCGCCCCCGTTGCTCGTAGAGCAGCGCCAAGGCCAGCGCAAGCAGGGTGGCGCCACCCGCCAAGAAGAGAAACTGTCGCGGATCGCGGCCGCGCAGAAGCGCCCAGTCGGCGAGCACGCGCGGGTGGTTGATGGCACCGTTGCGGTGCATCGCTAAAAGGCTGCTGAGCGCCAGGGCGATCAGCGCGAACTCCAAGACAGCCGCGATACCGTAGCGCCAAGCGGTCACGCGAAGGGCCAGTACAATCGCAGCTGCACCGATGGCAAAGCGGACTAGATCGGCCGCGCTCTGCGCCCACTCGACACCCAGCCAGCGCGCCACGAGCTCGGCTCCGGTGAGCCAGCCACCCACTGCGACACCGAGGAGTAGCGCGACCAGGCAAGCCAGCCAAATCCAGCCCAGGCGCACCGGCGATCGCGCGACCCGGGACGCCAGGCAGGTGGCCGCGACCGCTCCAGCGAGGCCACCCCCCATGCCGATGGGTAGCGCCACCGGTTCGAGCAGCGCTGCTGCCGCCGCCGCCCAGGCGAGCGCCCGCAGTGCGACCCCCCAGTTCGACTCCACTACCCCATCCTCCGGGGTGCCCATACCCGATGGCGCCCGCTTCTGCGATCGACCCAAATCACCCGTACGCAGACACCACTGGGTCGAGCGCTGATCCGGTCGACTCTGATACTGTCACTGACTCTGATAGCGACTCCGTCACCGACTCCGATACCGTCACCGACTCCGACTCCGTCACCGACTCCGTCACCGACTCCGTCACCGACTCCGATACCGTCACCGACTCCGTCGCCGACTCCGACTCCGACTCCGACTCCGTCACCGACTCCGATACCGTCACCGACTCCGTCACCGACTCCGTCACCGACTCCGACTCCGTCACCGACTCCGATACCGTCACTGACTCTGATACCGTCACCAACTCCGATACCCACTCCAACTGCGCACGTCCTCATCCCATCCTCCGTGCCGTCCACACTCGATGGCGCCCGCTTCTGCGATCGACCCACATCACCCGCGCGCCAGCTCCACTGAGACGGGCGCTGATCTGATCGATCTGTTCGGCAGGGATCAATGGCTGGCTTTCCCGTCGCAGAATCCACCAGCGCGGATCGCGCCAGGTCGCCTCGCGGCGCTCCGCCACGCCGTCCATCCCCAGGACCACCGAGATCGCTGCGCGGCGGCGCTGCAGGGGTTCCAGCAGTGGCTCGAGCCAAGGTCCCCCCTGCGCTGGCGCAAACAGAACACACCGCGCCCCGCGCTGCCCCTCGTTGGCCGCGCGCTCGAGAAAATCGGCAAAGCCCTGGCCGCCCACCGCCCGTGCCGCCTGCGAGCGGACGATCAGCGGTAGCGCCTCCTCGAGCCGACGCGCATCGCTGCTCGATCCATCGGCGCCAAAACGCCACTCGTCACCGAACAGACCTGCTTCGATCGCCATCCGTACTAGCGCTGCCGCCGGCTCGTCGCCCTCGCCTGCCACCAGATAGACCAGCGTGCGCTGTGCCGGCTCGACAGCGCGCTCCGGCAAGCGCACCATGAGGGAGCGCGACTTCGCATAGGTCTTCCAAAGGATCCGCTTCATCGGATCACCGGGGGCATAGCGGCGCATCTCGATCAGATCGCCGACCGGCGGCCCGGCGGGATGCGACACCCGATCGCCGCCCACCAGCGCCTGCATGAGTGGCACCGTGAGCGCCCGCCCGCGCGCCGGCAGCACCGTGCGCAGGCCCGGTTCGGTGCGACGGACCGCCATGCGCGCTAGACCCAAAACATCTTCAACGACGATCCGGCGGACGGTCTGCCGGTGCTCGCCGCGCTCCATAAAAACAACCCGTTCGCACAGCCGACCTTGGCGCGTCACCAGCTCCACCGTTGCCCCGACCGGCTCGGCCCACTCCCAGCGGAACGCAACCAGCGGTATCCCCGAGAGGGCGGGCAGTGAGAAGCCGGTCTCGATCGGCTGTTCCGCTTCGCAGCTCGGCTGAAGCGCGCCGACCGGCAACCGCACCCAGCGCAGCACGAGCGCGGTGGTCACGACCAACAGGAGCGCCAGAGCGGCGATACCGAGCGTGCCCCAGCCAGCGACATAGAGCACCAGATCCTGCTGGCGCACGCCGTAGCTCCACAGCCCTCCCCCCGCGGCTGCCACCACCAGCGCACCCCGTCCAGTGAGCGGCACGAGGTCGAGCAGACGGCGCCAGAGGGTCATGCCCCATAGCTTGGGTCAGAAGGCGCCGCGCGTCGAGAGGCTATTCGACTTCGTTGGTGATGCTGATCCCGGCCCCGCCCGACACCATTCCGCCCGAAATCACGGTGGCCGCGCGCTCGTAGAGCGAATAGACGCTGTCGCAGTTGAGGTCGCCCGAGGCCATGAGGTGGTAGGTGTCCCCCACCGCTGCGCCACTGCCCCCCGTGGTCCCATAGGAGAAAAAATGGGGATCGTCCATTCTGAAGTTGAGGGCGTGCCAAACGGGCTTGCTCCAGTTTTCGCCGCAACTGGCTACCGTACACTTGACCGGTCTGCCCCCGGAACAGGCGGCTCCCTGGGCCGGCATGTAGCTTTCGTTCGCGGGAAACTGGGCCGGGATCATCGCCCCGCCACTGTCCGCATGGAGGGTGACATAGTAGGCCGCCGTCGAATCGAACAGAGAGCGGAGGTTCATCACCGCTTCGGCCGTCTTACTGCGGCGGGCATATTTGATGAACGAGGGGATCGCGACCGATGCCAAAACGCCGATGATGATCACCACGATCATCAGTTCGACCATGGTGAAGCCTGCGCGCCATCTGGTTCTCATAGAGGGCTACTCCAGCTCATTGACGATGTAGACTCCCGCGCCGCCCTGCACACCACCACCGGTGGCAGTCGCGGTGCGCTGGAATGTGGACCAGGTCCCATTGCAGTTGAGATCGCCATTGGCGAGCAGGTTATAGATGCTGGCACTCGACCCCGTGTTGGTCGAGTAGGCATAGAACATCGGGTCATCCACGCCGAAGTTGAGCGCCTGCCAGGAGGCACCCACGAAGGTGGAGGTGGACGGTTTCCATTTTTGGGGATTGCCCGGGGTCGCGGTACAGAATTGCGTCGCACTGGTGCCCGGGGTCTGGCCGACCGGGGTCGGAAACTGGGGCGCCAGCACCGCGCCCGCGGAGTCCGCATGATCGGTCTCAAAGTAGGTGACCGAGGAGTCGAACATCTTGCGGATGTTCATGAGCGCTTCGGTGGTCTTCGCGCGGCGGACATACTTGACGAACGCTGGAATCGCAACGGCCGCCAGGATGCCGATGATCGCCACCACGATCATCAATTCGACCAGTGTAAATCCATTACGCCATCTGTTTCTCATTTTGAGAACCTCATCGGCAAAAGGCGCCCGGCGAAGGATCGAGCTTACCGCCGGGCGCCATCGCAGGGGTCGGTCGCTACTCGAGCTCGTTGACGATATAAACGCCCGCGCCGCCCTGCACACCACCACCGGTGGCGGTCGCGGTGCGCTGGAACGTGGACCAGGTGCCATTGCAGTCGAGATCGCTATTGGCGAGCAGGTTATAGATGCTGGCACTCGACCCCGTGTTGGTCGAGTAGGCATAAAACATGGGGTCGTCCACGCCGAAGTTGAGCGCCTGCCAGGAGGCACCCGCGAAGGTGGTGCTGGACGGTTTCCATTTTTGGGGATTGCCCGGGGTCGCGGTACAGAATTGCGTCGCACCGGTGCCCGGGGTAGCGCCGACCGGGGTCGGAAACTGGGGCGCCAGCACACTGCCCGTGGAGTCCGCATGGTCCGTTTCATAGTAGGTGACCGAGGAGTCGAACATCTTGCGGATGTTCATGAGCGCTTCGGTGGTCTTCGAGCGCCGCACATATTTGACGAACGCCGGGATTGCGACGGCCGCCAGGATGCCGATGATCGCGACCACGATCATCAACTCGACCAGGGTAAAGCCGCGGACGACTGCGCGAAACTTCGATTTCATGTAGAGCCTCCTCGTTTGTGGGTTTGGGGGTAGGCCCTTCCACGATCCGTGCCGAGAGCGTTTCCGGCGCAACCCCGCGCTGCAGCACAGTAACAGAACTCGCCTGCGGTGACAAATTTCGGCCCGGGGGCCGCGGGTGGTCACCTCCCCCGCCTATTAAGAAGCCCGCCGGTGGTAGGGGGGATTACTTCCAGCCCAGCTGCCGGGCCCGGTCGAGCTCGCTTTGCGCCGGCTCGCGCAGCCCCCGACGGCCGAGCAGCTGGCCATATAACGCATGGGCAGCGGCGCTTTGTGGCCACTGGGTGAGACAAGCTCGCACCGTCAGTTCAGCCGCCCGGTCGCGGTGCAGTGCCACGAGCGCCTCGGCGCGGGCAAACAGCGTATCGAAGGTGAGATTGCCGAGATCGAGAGCCCGTTCGAGCTCCACCAGGGCCTCGGCCGGCCGACCCAAGCGATTGAGCTCCAAGCCCCAATTGGCATGGGCCAGTCCATCCTGCGGCTCCACCGCGGCCGCGTGTCGCCAGAGGCTGAGCTCGCTCCTCCAAGGGCGCTCTTCGAGGAGCGTTCCGGCCGCCAGAGCGGCCACGAGAACTCCGGCCGCCACTTGACCCCGGGGCGCCAATCGGGCGATCCCGGCGGCGAGCGCCAGGGCTAGCCCCACGCTCGGAATCAGTGCGAAGCGATCCGCCAGATCGGCCCACAGCGGCACCAGGTGGAGCACCGGCAAGAGCGCCGCGGTGAACCAGAGGAAGCCTAGGGTGGCTCGCCGCTCGACGCGCCCCGCAGCGATGGCCAGCGCGAGGAGGAAAAGGCCGACGCAGGCGGAGAGCAGGGAATAGTGCACGTGATAGCTCGGACTGTGGCCCCACGGAGTGAAACAGAGGCGCAGGTAGTGGGCGAGGAGGGTGGGCGCCTGGCCGAGGCCGCGGAGCAGAGCTGCGCCGGTGATATCATCCTGCCCCAGGCGGTGAACCACGAAGGTACGTAGGACGACATAGCCAGCCACGACGGCGGCATGGCTGGCGACGAGGAGCCTACTCGGTCGTCGCTGGACTCCCCAAAAGAGTAGTACCAATAGCAGCGGCTCCGTGATCGCCATCTCTTTGGCCAGCAGTGCCAGCGCCAACGCCAGCAGCGAGGCCGCACCGAGCAGACGCGAGTGACGTTCTACCGCGAGGAGCGCAGCGGCCAGTGCCGCGAGTTCGAGCAGGCCGGACAGCTGATCGCCGAGCGCCGAGCGGTAGACCACCGCTTCGACGTGCACTGGCAACGCCGCCCAGATTGCCGTCGCCCAGCCCGCTGCCCGCCGAGCGCGGGTCCAGCGTTCTGCCAGCCACCAGACCAGCAGCGTCGAGAGCGCGTAGCAGACGAGATTCGCCAGGCCGAACGCGAAGGAGCGAATTCCCGCGATCTTGACGATCCCTCGGAGCGCCAGGTTGCGCAGGGGTCGATAGATGCGGCTGTTGTAGTCAGCCACCGTGCTGGTGGTCGTCCGATCGAAAAAATAGGCCCCGAGCGGCCGCCCCTCGACCACCGCCGGGTTGGCCGCGATCTGGGCCTGGTCGTCGATGACGAATTCAAAGGAAAGCGTACCGGCGTAGAGGGCAAAAATGCCGACGACAAGGAGCGCTTTCACGAGACCACTTTCACTACTGCGTGAAGTCCTCGCGGATCTCGGGATTGACCCCGGCCTTGATCTCCACCATCCGCTGGACTTTCTTGTGGAGGCGGTCGTTGACCAGGGTGAAGGTATGACGCCCGGTCGACAGCTCGTGGCTCGCGATCGGCGTCTGACGAATACGATTGCCATCGACGAAGACATCGGCCACCGGGCGCACAAAGATCGAAATGGTGCCGGTGCCGACGGGCCGGGCGATGCGCTTGACCACCTTCTTCACCTCGGGGATCTTCTCCAGCGTGACGGCGAGCTGGCGCTCATCGGCGCTGAACCGTAGCTGCTCTTCGTGGGGCCTGTAGCCCTCCAGCGATAGGGTGAGGTGGACCGTCTCGCCGGCCGGCCATTCGACCACGGTGGGCGTAAAGCGTGGCACTGTCTGGTCGGCGAGCTGGATGGTGGCCCCCGGCGGGGTGGTCTTGAGCTGCAGCTTGCCCAGTGGTTTCGGCTTCGGAGGGGGCGGGGTGACGACCGGCTTGACCACCTGCGCCGGCATCACGATCCCCAACACGAACCAGGTCAGCCCCGCGCACAGCAGCATCACGCCGGGACCGATCACCCAGCGCTGCCAGGTCTGAGGCTGGGGCTTGACGATCGCCTGGAGCGGCAAAAGCTGGCGTGCGCCACCGGTGGACGAGCGAACGGGGGCAGGGGCCGGTGCTGGCCCTGGTGCCTGCAGGGGTGGACGGACGATCGGCGAGTCGAGCATCACCGTCGATTGGCCGCCGCCGGGTGCCGAAGGGGGCGGTCCCGATCCGGCCGGCGTAGCAGCGCGGGTTGCGGCCGCGATTTGGGCCTGCACCGCCGCCAGCTGCGGCGAGCTGCTATCGAAGATGGCGGTCGACTGCTCGGCGACCGGCTTGGGCGCCGCCGCCACGGGAGCTGCGGCCGGGGGAGCTGCGGACTGAGCGGCCCGCGCCGCCGCGATCTTGGCCTGGACTGCCGCCATATCGGGGGCGTTCATATCGGCGATCGCGGTCTTCTGCTCCTGCGGGGCCGCGGAGGGGGGCGCCGCTTGCGCGGCGCGGGCGGCCTCGATTTTGGCGCGGACCGCCTGCATCTCGGGAGAGTCGGCATCGGCGATCGCGGTCTTCTGGTCGTTGTCGTTAACGGAGCCCATGGGCCAGCATCATACCCAAGGGGTCGGGCTTCAGCCAGTGCAAATCCGCTCGCAGAAGGCCCGCGAGTGATTTTCAACGGGGCAGTGCGGCACGAGCGTGATGGCACTGCGCGCCACTTCACCGGCACTATCGCGCGCCACCAGTTCATATTCGATCGGCTGGTCGATCACCGACAGACCGATGGGACTTGGGCACATGAACATCGGCAGCGCATTCGGAAGTTCCCAGACGCCGTCGGGGCTGGGGCTGGAGATGACGACCGAGCCCTCCGTTTTGAGAACCAGCTTGCCGTCGACTCCCCGATGAGCCTGACGGCCGAGCGTGAGCTCACCGGGGGCCACGCCGGCTAGGCGAAACTTCATCCAGACGTGAAAGCCCCCCTGCGCGCCTTCGACCAGGGTGGCCGAATCGCCCTCGTGCAGCGCGACAAAGCCGCTGGCGCCGTCGATGGTTCCGAGCTCCATGTGGCCGCGGTCGGGCGGCGCCGGGGTGCCGCAACCGACGAGCCACAGCAGCAGGGAAAAAACTTTCAACCCCGCCTCCGCAGCGCGATCAGTGCGATCAGCCCGAGCGCCCAGAGAAAACCACGCACACTGCTCTGTCCCAGCGAGCAGCCGCCGGCCCCGAGCTGCATCACGATCGAGCGGCTGTTGTCGGTCACCACCTCGGGGGGCCCCGCCTCGCGCAGCATTTCGATCCGGCGACTGGCCGAAACCGGGGGCACCTTGGCGTTGCTCACGCCCCCTGGCAGATGGATCACGAAGCCCTGTTCGGTCGTGAGCACCGCCGGTGCAGTGCTCGAATCACGGTTGAGATAGCCACACTGATAGTCGAGCGTCGCCTGGTGAAGGTTGGAGACCTCCGGCAGATCGCGATTGAAGCTGAACACGGGATCGCGCGTCATGTCCTCGGGCGACAGCGTGGTGTAGAGGCGCGTCAAATAGGGGTACTGGTCGAAGAGCACGCCCGCGGCAACCGTTGGATTGACCACACGCTCCTCGAGCTCCACCGTGAGCGCGGCGCTATCGAGGGTGAAGTCATAGCCGGCAAAGATGCCCGGGTTCTGCTTGCGGTAGCTCCCAAGCCAGTAGTCGAGCTGGCTGTAGTACTGCGGGGCCGTCACATCCTTGGTGAGCGCCGTGGGAAAGGGAATGTAGCGCTGTAGAATGGTCAGCTCCTGCGAGGTCAGTTGCGCCGGCTGAACGAAGGGCCCGGGCTGGGAGGGCGCGGGCTGGCCAAAGCCATGCTGCAGCAGGTAGGCGACATATTTCGCCGGGTCGGTGATCGCCGCCAGCTCGCTCGCGCTGCCAAAGCGGCCCTCGGGATTGAGCAGCTTCTGCATGACTTTGCTGGTTCCAGCATATTCGGTGACGAAGGTGTGGTGGCCCGGCGCTTCGCCGGTGGCACGGATGATCACATCATTGTAATTGGCGCCCGAGTTGAGCCAGTCGATCGCCGCATCGTTGAGCACCGTGTGGTAGTAGTTGCGCGGAATGGCGCGACCTTGGCCCAGCACCCACACCTGGATGCCCATGTTTTTTTGCGCCGCCACCGAGGAGAGCACGATCGGGATCATCGGTAGGTCGGAGGCATAGTGGACCACCACCGGCTGGAGATCGCCGACCTTGGCGCTCGGCTTCAGCTTGAGCGCGAGAAAAAAGGCGCCCGTGTGGACATAGGGGCCGACCACATCGTCGGTGCCGACCGGGACGAAATAGTGGTTTTGCTCCAGCCAGTCGAGCATGGGCTGTTTCGAATCGGCCTTCAGCACGGCGTAGTTGTAGGGGCCGATCGAGCCCTCGATGACAAGGGGGCTGGGCGGAAGGGATTCATCGGTGCCCTTGCCGAAGGCAGCAGTCGGCGAAAAGAGGTTCCGCTGCCCGCAGCTACCGAAATTGCGCTGCAGCCGATACTTCGGCTGCGTCTGTGCAGTCAGCTGGTTGAACAGCTCATCGGTGCCTAGCTCCAGCTGGGGCTCGCTCGGCAGCGGAAGCAGCCAACCGAACTCGCTCGCGGAACCGGCATACTGGATCTGGATGTGGGCTGTCACCTGTCCGTTTGCGACGGAAAAGAGCAGCCGTTCGCCCGCCTGAACCACCGGCACCGAGGGATCGGGCGGAGTGAAGCAGCCGCAGGCCTTGGCGCTGAGGGCGCCGATGGAAAACAGGGTGGCAGTGAATAGCGCAGCCAGGCGACGATTCATAGAATCTCCTTAACGCGGCACTCGGGCGCGTTGATCGCGGCTTACGTCCTCCCTCGGCCTCGTCACATACGAAAAGTATGCTCCTCGGCCTCGGTCCGGGCGCGCTCGCGCTGAACGCGCCCGAGCACCGCTTCCTATCAATCCGAATGAGCACCACTATAGAATACTCGCCACAATAGCAAGCGATATGCCGCTTGGGGAGCGGCAGTTTTCCGCCACTTCGGGAGTGGCGGGCTGACAAGAATCCGTGGCGCGCCTCGAAAAACTGAGAGTAGGATGCAGCGATGATGCGCCGCCTACTTGTTTTTGGATGTGCTTCGGGGATCGCTGCGGCCGCCGAGACCGATATCGCCAGCCAGCGTCTGGTGGGCGCTGCGCTGCTCGATGGGGCTGCGTACGCGACCGTCGCTTCGCTGACCGACCAGGTGGGGTCGCGCTTGGCCGGTACACCGGGCGCAGAGCGCGCCGTGGTCTGGGCGCTTTCGGCAATGAAGCAGGCGGGCCTCACCCATGTCCATACTGAGCCGGTGCGCGTCGAGCGGTGGGTTCGAGGAGAGGCCGAGGCTGCGCTGGTGGCGCCGTTTGCGCACCCGCTCCATGTGGTGGCGCTCGGAGGCAGCGTTGCCACGCCACGGGAGGGGCTGGAAGGGGAGCTCGTCGAAGCCAGCTCCTTCGAAGAGCTCAAGGCGCTCGGTCCGCGCGTAGCCGGCAGGATTGTGCTCCTCAACCGACCGATGATGCGAAACGGCGAGAGCTTTGGTGGCTATGGTGATGTCGCGCCCCTGCGTCGCTTCGGAGCCGTGGAAGCCGCACGACTGGGCGCTCGAGCGGTGCTCATCCGCTCCCTGGGGACCGGAGCCTATCGTCTGCCCCACACCGGCGCGATGCAGTACCAAGAGGGTGTGGCCAAGATCCCGTTTGCTGCACTGGCAGCGGAGGATGCCGAGCTCTTGCATCGGGCGCTGGCTCAGGGGGTGGCCCAGGTGCGGCTACGGCTCACCTGCCATCTCGACGGTGAAGTCGATTCCGCCAACGTCATCGGCGAAGTGAAGGGGCGCGAGCGCCCGGACGAGATCGTTCTCCTCGGCGCCCACCTCGACTCCTGGGACCTGGGCACCGGGGCCATCGATGACGGGGCCGGATGCGGGATGGTGATCGCGGCCGCGCGCCTCATCGCCCAGCTCGGCGCGCCACGCCGGACCGTGCGGGTCGCTCTCTTTATGAATGAAGAGCGCGGTCTTTCGGGCGCGCGCGCCTATGCGGCGGACCATCGTGCCGAGCTCGTGCGGCACGTGGCCGCGCTCGAGGCGGATAGCGGTGCCGGCCGGCCGCTTGGCTTTGCCGTGGTGGGCGGCGCAGCCTCCGTCGCGCTGCTCTCTCGCTGGGCTGCACCCCTCTCCGGATTGCGGGCGAGCGCGGTACAAACCACCGAGGAGGCGGGCGCAGATCTGATCCCACTGCACGAGGCTGGCGTGCCCGCCTTCATGCTGCGCCAAGACCTTTCCAGCTACTTCGACTGGCACCACACCGCGGCGGACACGCTCGACAAGATCGATCCGTTTGAACTCCACTTGGCGACCGCAGCGATCGCGGTGGTCGCGCGGGCAGCCGCCGAGTCGGTTGACCTACTGCCACGCATTTCGGCCGGGCACCAGCAACAATAGACCGACCTCACGTTAAGTTGATCTACTTCGGCGACCGATCCCTTCGGCGCTGCTTCGTCGCTCCTCCTGGGATTACTGCCAGTAGTCCTGCGTCGTCGCTCCTTGCTTCGCCTCGGTCTCGGCCGCCTCGCTACGCTCAACTTAACGTGAGGTCGGTCTAATTACATGGCTCCTGGCGCGGCCGCGGGCGCGGCGGGCGCGTCCTTGTGCCAGTCGATGAACTCCGGCCGGATCGGTTGGCCGGGACGGGCTGCCCAATTGACCAGCCCTCCGAGCGTCTTGCGCGGCCACTTCTTCTGGATCGCATTGACCAGCCAGTGGGGGAGGATGCCCTTCGGATCGGTGTGCACTTCGACCACTAGCTTGGTTTTCTCCACGCCCTTGAGCGCCTCGAAGGTGTAGTAGGTCCCGTACACCTGCGCCCTGACGCAGCAGTTGTCTACGGGCTTGCGCGGATCTTCCACCGATTTGATGTTGGCGCGAAGGCTGCTGTGGGCCTCATCCGGCACCACCTCGGCCTGGAGCACGTAGTCGCGGTTCGACGCCGGGAAGGGCAACTTGAACTTGATCCAATAGATCTCGCTGCGGGGCGTCGGCGTATCCAGCGTTTTGTGGTCGGCGTAGCGGTCGATCCAGTTGCGGCGCTGGTTGCCGTCGAGAAATACGCCCATGATCTTTCCGATGTGCAGATCGGCCACGGTCTCACCGCGGAAGGCCAATACGCCGCTGCCGGGGACCTCCTTACGCCAGGTCTTTACGTGGTCCTCTTCGCCGATGTACTCCCAGCCGCCCTCCTCCGCTCGCGGTGCGCTGCCCCAGAGCAGTGTCAGGGCCAACACGACGCCCAATCGCTGTGCCTTCACGGTTGTCCTCCTTAGAGACCGACATTGAAACCGACGGAACCTAGTCCGGTCCTGGGGCTCTGTCAACGTCAGTTGGGAGGGACCTACCAGACCGGCGGGATCATGTCCGACTGCACGCAGGAGGAGAGATCGAACAGCATGAAGGCGAGCGCCTTCTCCTGATCGGTCATGTCGTTCCCCTTGCAAGATTTCGGGAAGGTCGAGCCGAACGACTCGCTCGCAGCGACATGGAAATCACTGTAAACGACCCGGCCGCAGTACTGGGGCACGCCCATATCGTCGGGGGGGGCATCGGGCGGAGTGTTGAAGGTGAGCAGCGGCGTCGCGGGAGTGCCGCTGTTGTTCACGGTGGCCCAAGGTTGCGCATAGTTGGTGTCGACGCCATCGATATCGCGGCGGATCGCCAATATGTTGAGCGTGGTTTGCGCCGACTTGGCTCCCGCGGAGATGAGCCACTTCATGAAGGCCATACCCTTGGGGAAATTGGTCACCAACTTGGCCACGGTCGGCACGATGTCGGAGCCAAATGAGGACTGGTCCTTGGGCCACAGGCCGTTCAGCTGCGGCTTGGCAACTTGGTTGTAGGGGCTCCCCGGGTAGGTGAGCCAATCGTAGCTGTAGTGGGTGGCAAAGACCCGCCCGCCCGCCGTGAGGTACTGGGCCAAGTTGCTGCGGTTGGGGCTGCCCTTCGAGGGGAGGCTATCCTGATCGTACTCGCCCCCCTCGCAGGGGAAGATCACCACATCGTATCCGAGGAGCCGCTTTAGATCGGTATAGATACCTTTGCTCGGATCCGCCGCGCTCGGCGTGCTGCCGCTGATGGTGCTCCCCGGGCTGTGAGCCGCTTTGTAGAACTCGACCCGCGTGCCCTGTCCCGGCTCTTTGATCTCCTCCGGGTCAATGCCGATCTTGAGCAGCAGGCATTCCATGGGATCGACTGAACCGGTGGCGATCGCGAGCTTGGGCATATTGCCCTCTTTATCGTTGACGGTCTGATTCTTGGGCAGGCGGGTGTACTTGGGGTCGACTTCGGTGGTGGTACATTCGGGAACATCGATCAGCACCTTGCGCCGCCACTTGCCCACTTGGACGACGAGCGGGATATCGATGCCCGCGGGAACGTTATCGAGTTGGAAGGCGCCGTCGGGTCCGGTGACCGCTTGCACAAGCGGGTTGCCCGAAACATGGCCATTGCAGCGGTCGCAGGTGACCGCGTCGGCAAACGGCTCGAGGTCGGCGTTCGGCACGTAGACGACCGCGTTGTAGAGCGGCAGCTTTCCGTTCGGGGCGTAGACCTTGCCGACCAGCGTGGTGGCGCCGAGCTCGCCACAATCCTTCTGCTGGCACTGCAGGCCGAGACAGGGCACGGCAAAATCGGGCGGCCCCGGGGGGGTGCTGCCGTCCGGGCCGTCGCCTTTGGATTTGCGAGGACCACACCCGATCAGCGCAAAGGTTATGAAAAGAATCGCTAAGCGGCGCTCTTGCATAGGTACCCCTCCGAGCCCTGCATTATAACCCGTTATCGGCAGAACCGTCGCCAAGTTGCTAAGGAATCATTCGGGCACCGCCGTTCCTGTTGCTGCCGGGTCGAGCAGGCTACCGAGATTGGCGACCACCGCGTCGCGCCCCTGCAGCAGCCCGGTCGCTCCCAGCCAATTCCACTCGATGAATCTCACGATCGAGGAATGTTCCATCGGCACATGCGAGACCCAGTTCTTGCGTGCCAGGGGGCCGACCGCCAGGAGGGGCACGCGCGTGCCATAGGGTTGCCCGTCGACGACACTCGCGGGTGGTGCCACGTGGTCGAAGTAGCCGCCCCCTTCGTCGTACACCAGCAGAAAGAGCGTGCTCGATGCGTCGGGGGAGCTGGCGAGGGCGCTCACGAGGCGACCGACAAAGGCCACGCCATCGCTCACAGTAGTGCGAAAGCCGGGGTGCTCGGCGTGGTACCCGGCCGGTTTGATGAAGCTCACCGAAGGCAGCTGGCGGCTTGCGAGATCGGTCGCGAAGTCTTCGAAATCTTTGAAGTAGCTTGGGTTATCACGCAGCGATGAGAAGTAGCTAAAGGGCGAGTCGGCGCAGTTGTAGGTACAGGGATCGATCGAAATACCCGCTGGGCACTCCTCCGGTGGAGTGGGGCACTGGCCATTTTTGCGCGCGTCGATCATCTCGCGGTACCCCTCGTGGTACCAGCTCCAGGAGACTCCGCGCGCCGTCAGTAGATCGCCGAGCGTCGGTTCGGAAAATTCCACCGGCTGGCCCGACACGGGCGAGCACTCACGGCCGATGGCATTCGGCGGCGCAGCGTTGTCCTTGAACACGAAGCGCGCGCGCGCGAAATAGAGGTCGTTGGCCGTCGATTCGCCGACGATGGGCTGAAAAAAACGATCGGCGAGCGCGTTCCCCTGCGCCAGCTGGTGGTAGGGCTTGACCAGATCGACGGGCGCATAGGCGAAGTTGCGCGGGCTGCCGCAGCTCGCCGTGACAAAGCGGTCCATCTTGCCGCCGTGGATCTCCTCGAGTTCGCAGTCGAAGTGGTGGTTGGGATCGCGCTTGCTGTGCTCCTCATCGGTCAGTTCGGTGGGGGCGATGCCGGTCGCGGGCTCCTGGTTCGGCGCTGCTTCGCAACAGGCGGGGCCGTTCGTGCAGCTCGGATTGCTGCCGGTGGGTGCCGTGCAGTAGCGGCCAAAGTAGTTATCGAAGGTGTGGTTCTCCGAAATCAGAACGACCAAGTGTGTGATCTTGGAAGCGGCGGGCGCGAGCGGGCGGCCGCTGGTGCAGCCTGCCATTACGCACAGGCTTAAAAGTCTTGCCCCGCGGCCCAATCTTTCTCAAAGGTATCGACGAGCGGTTTCAGCGACGAGGCTTCGGTGAGAATGAGGCCCACTTCGCGATTCTTCGAGAGCGAAGTGAAGCTCAGGTTCGCCGAACCCAGGTAGGCCCGCTGCCCATCGACGACCACCACCTTGGTATGCAGGTGGGGGATCGACTTGACCGGGATCCCCAGGCTCTTGAGAAAACTGGCCGCCTCGGCGTTGGCGGCGATCCAGGTGGCATCGGCCAACAGCGCTCGAATCTTCACTCCGGCCGCGTGGCGCGTCTGCACCGCGGCGCGCACCTCGGTGTCGGCGAATTGCATTGATTCAAGCGTCAGCGTCTGGCTGGCGCTGCGGATGAGATCGAGCAGGCGCGGGCGCGAATTGATCGGCGAGATCAGCAGCCGCGTGCAGCTCATATCCGGCTTTTGGCGCTGCCAGTCGGCGTCGAACAGCGCGACGAGATCGGCCACATCGGCCGGATCGGCCAGTTGGGCCATGAAGTTGCGCTCCTGCAGGATTCCCACCTTGAGCGAGAAGTTGCCGGTCGAGACCATGGCCTTACCATCGTCGACGACGATGAACTTGGCGTGCATGTAGGGGAACTTCGGGTCGTTCCACAGCACCTGGGCACCGGCCGCTTTGAGCTCGTCGAAGTACTTCTGGTTGGGCGGCTCTCCCTGATCGAGGATCACCTTTACCGAGACGCCGGCGCTGGCTTTTTGTTTCAGGGTATCGAGAATTCCGCCGTAGCCCATCAAGTAGATTTCGACGCGGATCGATTTTTGGGCCGACTTGAGAAGATCGACGTAGGGTTTTTCACCCGCTTCGGGCGTCGCCCAGACCCAGGGCGCGACCGCACGGGGATCGGTGGCGTTGCAGAAGTCCTGCACTCCCGCGAAGTCGGGCGAGCTGTTCGCGCTGCCATCGGCGCTTTCGCTCGTCGGCAGTAGCGGTTCGCTGAGGGTGCAGCTCGAACAGAATAGCGCCCAGCCCAGCAGGCGACGGGTCCTCATGGGCGGACCTTATGCGTCGGCAGTGGGGCCGTCAACGCAACTTTTGGGGCGCCCTGCCGATAACTTGGTGGTCGGACAATTGGAGCATGTGGCAAATGAGACAAAGCTTAGAGCGGCGGTCACCCGGATGGATGCGGCGCTGGCTCGATCTTTCGCCCGATGGCCGCGTCGCTCGGGCTTGCGTTACTGCTAGTAGCGCTGCGCCCTCGCTCCTTGCCCTCGGGCGAAAGCTCTTCGCCATCTTCCGATCCATCCGGGTGACCGCCGCTCTAATTGCGATCGCTTGGTTAACAATGGTGGGCTGCGCGGACCCGGTCAATGCACCGCAGGAGGACCTGGGCAGCTTGATCGGTGGCAAGGCCGATAAACCCTCGGGCGGTGGCGCGGATCTGAAGATGGCAGGCGATCTGGCGCTACCCGGTGATCTGGCGCCGCCTCCGGTCGATTTGAAGCTGCCCGTCGATATGACCCAGCCGCCCGATTTGGCCCCGCCGCTCAAGGAGTGGGGCATCGACTGCGCCAAGGATAGCGAATGTGCGTCGGGTCACTGTTTGGGCGTACTCCCGGGCGCCGACAAGATCTGTGTCTCCTCGTGCCAGAAGCAGGGGGATTGCGCGGGACTGCTCAACGCCTTCTGTGAACCCTCTTGGGCAGGCGATCCAGACGGCTACTGCATCCCGCACCATCCGATGCACTGCTCGAGCTGCAGCAAGAATTCCGACTGCGGCATTCTCGCCGAGCGCTGCATCACGACCGGCGGCGATACCCAGGCCTCCTGCCATATCGACTGTGCACTGGCGGGAGATAATGCCTGTCCCAAGGACTACCTGTGCACTTCGGTCCAGGATGGCTTCACTCAGCGCAAGCTCTGTGTGCCCAAGAACGGGCTCGACTGCCTGAGCGCGCTCGGCGGCTTTTGCGATCGCGTGGCGACGCCCCAATCGTGCAAACGCATCAACAAAGCGGGCAGCTGCGATGGGCAGCGGAGCTGCCTCAATTCGGCGCGCTACGATAGCTGCAGCGCGATGGCGCCGCAGTTTCTCGCTTGCGGCCAGCAGAACGCTGCAGGCTGCAAACAGCTACTCGATCCCAACGCGACCAACTCGCTCCAAAACTGTGGCGCGTGCGGCAACTCGTGCCCTGGACAGAATGTCTCTACCTGCGAGCCCTCCTGCTCGAACAAGGTATGCGGTCTCACCTGCCGGGGCGAACACTACGATGTCGACAAGAGCCCGAGCAACGGATGTGAGGTGGTCGATGACAACGCCGCCAACCCCAACCACAATCCCAACACGGCGATCTTCTTGGGGAGCGTGCCCTGCTGGGATGACGAAAGCCAGACCGACTTCAATGGCCATCTGCCGGCCGATTTTCGTGTCCATGCCAATCCGATCGTCGACAACTTCAAGGGGACGTTCGGTTCCGCGCCCGACTATTTTCAGATCTATGGCAAGGGCGGATGGTTTTGCTACAACGACTACTCGGTCGATTTCACCACCTCCGGCGGCGGCAACGCCAACTGCTACAACCTGACCTTCCAGACCAACAACCTCACCGATAGTCACACCACCAACGGCCATTCGTCGGTCAATTTATCCGGTGGCAAAGGAAGCTACAGCGATGGCTCCGTGATCACCTTCATTGTGCAGAGGATTTGCTCGACCGGGGCCGAAAACGCCTCCTACTCAGTGTCCTTTCACTTGTGATAGGTTCCAGG
>JAHFDT010000012.1:31417-35275 GCA_023248875.1 Myxococcales bacterium
TTTGCGGTCGTCCGTCAGATGATGGAGAGCCAGGCCTACCGCGAGCTGGCGGCAGCGCAGATGTTCGGCTACGGGCTACAGTTTGTGCCGTCGCTGCGCTGGCTGAAGTTCATGACCTGGCACATCCGCGAAGAGATGGAGCACTACGAGGCGGTCGCCAAGATGTACCAGCGCCTGGTCGGCGAGTCGGTCGAGCCGCTGGTGCAGCGGCGACTCGCCGATAGGCCGATTGCCTTTGCCGGCTCCTGGTTTGAGCTGGCGATGGCACAGTTCCTCTACGACCGCGGCGGCTTTTGGCAGCTGCGCGAGTATGAGGAGTGCTGCTTTTTGCCCTATCGCGAAACGGTTGGGAAGATCCTGGCCGAAGAGGCAGGCCACCAGGCCTTGGGCGAGCGCATTGTGGTCGAGCTGGCGCGTTCGGGGACCTACGACCAGGAAAAACAGCGCCACTTCGAGAGGTGGTTGCGCTTCGGGCTGTTGTCGTTTGGCCGGCCCCGGACCGAAGGCAATGCCTACGCGGTGAGCGTGGGCCTGAAAAAACATGACTCGGGCGAAGTGATGCAGCTGTTCCTCGACGATATCAAACCCGCCGTCAAGGCCGCTGGTCTGCATTTTCCCTCGCCGACCGAGCTCGAGCTCGAACTGCCGCCCCAGCTCGACTTGGAGCTTTCCGCTATTGACGAGACTCGCGCCGAGGGATACCTCTCGGGCGCTCTCGAAGACAGCCACTAAGGTAAACGAGGTGACATGCGTCTCGCCTTCATCCTCTCCTGTGCCCTCGCCCAGGTAGCGATCGCCGCGCCGAAAGTTCTCATCTGCTACGGCGAGCCTGACGATACCGTCGCAACCGCCCTCAAGACCGGGCTCGACGGCACGGGGGCTTTGGGCCAAGTCGATTTGGTCGACTGCTCTTCGAGCACTCCCGATCTCACCAAACTCAAAACCTACGATGCGGTGCTGACCTGGAGCAACAACAACTATCTGGATAGCGCCACTCTTGGGGATCGCCTGGCCGACTATGTCGACAGCGGCGGCGGCGTGGTCCAGACGATGTTCGCGATGTACTCCGGTTATGAACTGCTGGGGCGCTGGAGCAGCGATGGCTACTCCTGCATCCTCACGGATGATTACGAAGGGGGCCCGCCGGGGCTCGCCAGCCAGCCCAACGAAAAGGGCAGCCCTCTTATCGTCGGAGTCAGCACCCTATCGACCAGCTACGTGGGGATCGGTGCGCTCGCCAAAGGGGCGGTCTCGGTGTGGGACTACTCCAACAAAATGGCTGCGGTAGCTCGGTGTGCACCGAAGGGCCACCTGAGAGTCGATCTCAATCTCTATCCCAATCCGAACGGGGATGTGAACGGCGACTACCTTCCGCTTTTGAAAAACGCGCTGCTCTATGTCGGCAATGGCTTGAACCCGCTCCACGGTTCGCCGAACCCCGCACCGCTACCGAAGACGGCCGTCGGTGCGATCTCCAATACCATGACCATCATCTACACCAATACCGACAAGGCGGCTCAAACCGTCACCGGCGTGGCCATCGCCGGTACCCATGCGGGCGACTTCGCGCTGGTTGCACCGCCGCAGTTTCCACTGGTGGTGCAGCCGAAAGGTACCGTCGCCATCGGGGTATTGTTTCAGCCTCAGACGATCGGCATGCGCACTGCCAGTTTGACGCTAGCCGTCGACAAACAGATGTCGAACGCCGATGTGGCGCTGCTCGGGACCGCGGTGGCAGCGCAGATCATCGTGACGCCCTGGCCGCTGCAGTTCGGCGGCAGCCTGGTCAACCAGTCGATCACCAAAGACCTCAAGATCGACAATCAGAGCGGGGACAAGGTCAACATCACGGGCGTAGTTCTCACGGGCAGCGATGCCTTTACAATCGCGAACAGCCCCAGCTTTCCGCTGCTGCTGTCGAGCCAGTCCAACTTCTCGCTGGGCCTCACCTTCAAGCCGATCAAGGATGGCATCGCCAAGGCGACGCTGACCGTATCGACCAGCGATCCCATCACACCGTCCTTGACCGTGCCCCTCCAAGGTTTTGCTGGACCTCCCGGCATTTTGCTCGATGCTGGCACAGTGGCTTTTGGTGGCGCGAACCTGGGTGAGGCGCTGGTTCAGCCGGTCACCATCAGCAATTGCGACGCCGCCGGGTGTGGCGCCGGCACCACCGGCTTTTCCGATCTCCTGGTGACCGATCTCTCCCTGAGCGGAAACCCCGATGGCGATTTCCTGCTCAACAAGATGGCGCTGCCGGGGACGATTCCCGCGCAGGGTAGCACCAAGTTCTCGGTGACTTTTCAGCCGACCAAACTCGGGCTTCGCACCGCCACTGTCACCATCAGTTCGAGCGCAGGCACCCGCACCGTCGCGCTGCAAGGTACCGGCACCCAGGCGATGCTGGTCGCCGCCCCCCTGTCCATCGATTTTGGAACCGTCGCACTCAAGCAGGGAGCAGCCGTCCAGAACATCACGCTCACGAATAGCGCGGGGAGCGGGACGGTCAAGGTGACGGCCTTCAATTTCAGCGAGGCATCCTTCACTATGGCCAGCGCGCCTGCCTTGCCGTTTTCTCTCGGCCCGGGCGAACAGCGTGTGCTGGGGATCGCCTGCCAGCCCACCAAACTGGGGAGCCTGCTCGGCAATCTGATGGTGACTTCGAATGGCGGCAGCGCGAGCGTAGCGCTGACGGCCAAGGGTGTCGCTCCCAAAGTGGCGGTCGCGCCCAATCCGATCGTCTTCAAAGAGGTCGTGCTGGGCGCAACATCGCAACCGCTCGAGTTGACCATCGCCAACACCGGGACTGACGATCTCCATGTCACCGGATTTAACTTTGACGACGCCTATGCCGATGCGGCCGATTTCATCGCAGTGGATTTGCCGAAGTTGCCACTGGTCGTGGTTCCTGGCAGCCAGGTCACGGTTCACCTCGTTTTTGCGCCCAAGAAAAGTGCTACAGAATTGGCCCTGCTGCTTCTTATGACCGACGATCCCAAGTCGCCAAATATTATGGTTCCCCTCTCGGGAACCGGAGTGCAGGCGGGGCTCAGCGTCATGCCGCAGCCGGTCGATTTTGGCCTGGTCCTGGTCGGGATGGCGAGCGCGCTGCCCGTGACGATCAAGAATACCGGGGGCACAGCACTCCACCTTTCCGGGGCCGTGCTGGCGGGTGAGGCCGCCGCCCAGTACGCGACCGATGCTACGATTCCCCTGGTGCTCGATAAAGGGCAGCAAACCACCGTTCATATCACCCTCGCCCCCACCCATCTCGGCAATGAACTGGCAACCTGGACCCTGATTTCGCAGGAGCTCGCTCCCGTGGTCGTGACGCTCAAAGGATTGGGGGTCGGGCCCCAGCTCATGGTCAAGCCGATGGAGTCCGATTTTGGCATGGTGCCGATTGGAACCACCTCCGACCCGCTGCTGGTGGGGATCCTCAACAGTGGATCGCAGGTGCTCACCATCGCCAGCATCACTTCGGATAGCACCGCCTTTTCTGTCGATAGCACCGCCACGAATCTGATGTTGGCCAAGGGGGCCACCACCACGCTGGCCATCACCTACCTGCCGACCGCGCTCGGTGCCGACAGTGGCCACGTCAAGATTACGCTCAAGGATTCCGCTCTTACGGCGACCATTTCCCTGACCGGACGGGGGCTATTGCCGGCGCCGCGCACGGAGGGGGGCTGCACAGTTTCTCAGCGGGGAGGCACACCCCTGTGGGGCATGTTGAGCCTGATCGCTCTGGGGCTGCGACGCCGCTCGCTCCGCAGAGGCCTGCTTGCTCTCTTCGTTCTCGGTTCAGTGGCGCAGGCTTCGCCGAAGATCTTGATCTGCGCCGAAGACGATGGCAAT
>JAHFDT010000170.1 GCA_023248875.1 Myxococcales bacterium
CCGAGGCGAAGCAAGGAGCGACGACGCAGGACTACTGGCAGTAATCCCAGGAGGAGCGACGAAGCAGCGCCGAAGGGATCGGTCGCCGAAGTAGATCAACTTAACGTGAGGTCGGTCTAGTACACCAGCCAAGTTCCGACGCTCCCCGGCTCTCTCACCGCGCGCGCCAGTTCGCCCCCGACGATCAATATGGCTCGCGCGCCCTCCGACAGCGCAGTGAAGGACTCTTCGAGCTTGGGAATCATGCCGCCCGAGACTTCGCCCGCGGCGATCGCCGCCCGCCCTTCGGCCACCGATAGGCGTGCCAGGCGAGTCGAGGGATCGCGGACATCGCGTAGCACGCCGCCGACGCCGGTGACGAACAGCAGTACGTCCGCCCCCACCGTCGCTGCCAGCCGTGTCGCGACAACGTCGGCATTGATGTTGTAAATCTCGCCCTCCTCGCCCGTTCCCAGGCAGGCGAGCACCGGCAGGTAGCCGGCTACGACCAGCTGCTCGAGCAGCATGGTATCGATCGCCGTAATATCGCCTACCCATCCGAGATCGACCGGTTCGGCTCCGGCGCCCGGAAGCCGCATGGGCAGCCGTCGGCGCGCGCGCACCGCGCCATGCAGCCCGACCGACCGCACGCCCGCGGCTTGCAGCGCGGCACACAGATCGATATTGACTCGGCCCAGCGTCGCCTTCATCACCTCCAGCGTCGCCGCATCGGTGATCCGCCGCCCGTTGACGATCTGAGGCTGGATCCCCAGTCGCTTCGAAAGTGCGGTCGCCTGCGGCCCCCCCCCATGCACCACCACGAGCTCGTGCCCAGCCTGGACCAGATCGGCGATCTCACGCGCGATCCGCCCGCCCTCTTCCCCTTCGATCACCTCGCCGCCCAGCTTGACAACCAGCTTCATGGCCAGGCGCCGGGATCTTCCAAGGTCAGCGTCTCCTCCAGTCCCAGCATCAGGTTCATCGACTGGATCGCTTGCCCCGCTCCGCCCTTGATCAAATTGTCCGTCGCGCCAAAGCAGGCCACCGGACGCAAACCGGTTGCCGGATCGAGGGACTCCCCCATGGCAAAGCCCACCTCGACATGGTTGGACCCGGAAACCGCCGCCACCTCGGGCAGGCGCTTGGCCGGCAGGCGCACAAAGGGATCACTTTGGTAGCAGTCAGCAAAGGCGCGTGCCACCTCACCCGACCCTATCTCTGGTGCCAGATGGGCGAAGGCGCTGGCGAAGATCCCACGCGGCAAGGGCGCCGAGACTGGCACAAACCGCAGAGCGAGCTCCTGCGCGCCCGCATCGGTGAGCGTCTGAACGATCTCCGGAATGTGCTGGTGATCGAGCGGCCGGTAGGTGCGCAAATTGACCGCTCGCGTCGGATGGTGGGTCGTCGAGGTCGGGACGACGCCCGCTCCCGACGATCCGGTGATCCCCACCACCTCCACCGCGCCGCGCAGCCAACCCGAGCGCGCCAGCGGCAAGAGCGCCAGCTCGATCGTCGTCGCAAAACAGCCCGGCGAAGCGACGTACCGCGCCTTGCGAATCTGCTCCCGATTGAGCTCGGGCAGCCCATAGACGAAGGTGCCCAGCAGGTGGCGCGAGGGATGTTCCACTCCATAGTAACGTCGGTAGTCCTCGGCCGAGCGCAGCCGAAAATCGCCCGAGAGATCGACGATGCGCGCGCCGGTCGCCAGGATCTCCGGTACCTTTTGCGCCGAGACCTTGTGGGGCAGCCCCAAAAGGACGACATCCATGCCGTTCGCTGCCACCGCCGGTGAGAGGTTTTCGAACCGCAACGCGGTGCGCCCCTCGAGATGGGGATGGGCCGCACTGAGCGGCTCACCGACAAAGTCGACCGAAGCCACTCGCACCAGCTCCACTTCCGGATGCAAAAGCAGGCGGCGGCACAGCTCGGCACCGCCGTAGCCGCTCCCGCCGATCACCGCTGCGTGAAACCGCTTGGCCATGGACTACAGACCGATCCCCAGACGAAACAGCAGCTCGTGCTCCGCCCGCTGGTAAAAGAGATTGCTCTTCATGTTCTTGGCGTCGCTCTCGTCGCTGGAAAACCCGCCGATGAAGTTGACCACATAGTTGGCCGTGAGGCGAACATGCTTGGTCAGCCAGCCATTGACGCCCAGCTCCACGGCGTCGATGCCATGGTGCCCCTGCGCGGGATCGACCATGCCATTCGGCATCGGCAGCCCCACGACATCGAATCCCACATGCTCGAGCTTGGCGGCCACCATCAGCGCCCAGGTCGGCTCCTTCACGGGGGCCAAGGTGCTGAGCCGCGGAGGCAACCCAAGACCGGGGCTCTCTATCACTTTTCGATGGCCGAGCAGCCAGCCATAAAGCTCGACATAGTAGCCTGTCCCCGAAAGCTCCTGTGCGTCGCTGAAGACTGGCGAGCGCAGCAGGGTTGCGTTGGTGGGATTGGTGTCGTTGTACTGCGCGAGATGGATCGTCTGATGAACCAGCTCCAAGCGCGCCCCGAACTGCTTGACCGGGAGATTGGCTTCGACCGCCCATTTCAAGGTGTCGCCCGACGGAGCCAGGTGTGACCGAATCGCTGCCCCGGACGGATCTTTGCCATTGTCATAGTCTGCCGCAAAGAAACCGAATCCGCCCTGCGTCGTCAGCAACGGCAGATCGTTCTGCGTCGCGCCCGACACCGAGGGCGCCACACGGCCTCCTTGGTTGACCGCGGTCTGGTACCAGATCGAACCGCCCAGCCACATCTCCTTCAGCCAGTCCCGATCCCCCGCCAGAGTGGCGAGCGGCGCTACAAAGGCGCGGCCGATCAGCGCATAGTGGCTATCCTGATTCTTGAAATTCTGCCCTTCGCCGTTGAAAAATCCGAGCGAATAGTAGGCGAGGCGATTGGGCAGGTAGCCCCACAGCATGGCGCCGAGCTCTTTGTTCTGCGGGACGGCGAAGGCACGGATCGCGAGGGAGCGCTCCATGAAATCGAAGAACTTATCCGAAGTGCAGTTCTCGAGCGTAAAGGGCGCATCGAACTGGCCCACCCGAAGCTGTAGGTAGGGCGTGTAGTTGACGTTGACCCATGCGTCCGACACCGTCCCTGTCGATCCCACTGCGGGCGTACTGGCATACTCCGCAGCGATCTGAAAGTCGAAGTGGCGAGCCATCGTTCCCTGCAGCTCGATGCGCGCGCGCCGGACCAGCAGGGTGCCATTCGGACGTTTATCCCCCTTGGAGTTCGCATCGACTGGAAGCCCGTTGGCACCATTCGGCGGATCGCCGCGGTTGAGAAAGTTGTAGGAATCGATCTGCAGTCGACCCTTTGGGAAGAGTACGAACCAGCTATTCGGATCGCGCAGAAAGAAGCTCCCGTTGTAGCCGGCGAGGGGATCCGCTGATGGTGGGGCGGTTGGATCGGCCAGTACCGGTAGTGCCAACAGTGCTCCCACCGCAAGGACAAATCGACGCAACATGGGCTAGCTCCTCTAGCGATCTAGGTTCTTTACTGCCAAAATGGCGCTGCTCCTACAAGGTGTTTGTTGCCCAGCCCCAGAGCGCATGGCATCGTCAACCGGTGACCGAGCGCAGCGCGGTGGCGCCATCGTCGACGATTCCCCTCGAGCTCCAGGCGCGGTTGCGCCGAGTGCGCTTGCTCTGCCTCGATGTCGACGGCGTGCTCACTGATGGCAATCTCTACTGGAGCGATGGAGGAGGTTGGTCGCAGCGCTTTAGCGTGCGCGACGGCTTTGGCATCAAGCTCTTACAGGAGCGCGCCATCGAGGTAGCGATCCTCTCAGGCGGCGACCTGCGCGCGGGGCGCGAGCGCGCCGCCTCTTTGGCGATCAAGCACGCCTATTTCGGCATCGGCGACAAGGTGGCCCGCTACCGCGAGCTTACGCGGGACCTCGAGATCTCCCCCGAGGAAACGGCCTATGTCGGCGACGAGCTAGTCGACGTCCCGATGATCGAGCTGGTCGCATTTGGTGCGACCGTTCCGGAGGCGGTCGATGAGGTACGCAGGAAGGCCCGCTACGTCACACACCGCCCCGGGGGCGACGGTGCGGTGCGGGAAGTGTGCGACCTCATCCGTGCCCATTCCGAATGGCGATGACCCATCCCCTCTTGCGGCTGCTGGCGACCGACCCCAAACAGGTGGTGGGCCTCATGTCGGGCACCTCGCTCGACGGCATCGATGCGGCGCTGGTGGAAATCCAGGGAAGCGGCACGAGCGCGCAGATGCGGCTGCTACGGTTCTTGACGATGCCGTTTCCACCCGGACTCCGTGAGCGCGTCGAGAACTTGATCGAATCGAATGGGCCGCACCATCCCGCCAGCGCCGCGGAGCTTTCGACCGTCAATTTTCTCCTGGGTGAGGCCTTCGGCGAAGCGGCGGTGCAGGTAGCGGGCGACGATCGGGTCGATCTGATTGGCAGCCATGGCCAGACCGTGTGGCACCAGCCGCCCTGGATGAAGGAGCGCGTCGATCTACGCGCCTCGACCCTGCAACTCGGGGAGCCGGCGGTGATCGCGGCACGAGTGGGTGCAGTCACGGTAGGCGATTTCCGTGTCGCCGACGTCGCCGTGGCGGGCGAGGGCGCGCCGCTCGTGCCCTACGCCGACTGGGTGCTATTTCGAAAGGCGGGCTGGGTCCGCGCACTGCAAAACATCGGCGGCATTGCCAACGTCACCGTGGTCGGCGCGGAGCTCAGTGAGGTCTTCGCCTTCGACAATGGCCCCGGCAATATGATCATCGATGCACTGGCGCAGCGGGTTTCCGCCGGTGCCGAACGCTTCGACCGCGACGGCAAGTTGAGTGCGGCGGGCCACGTCCTCGAATCGGTACTCAATGAACTCCTCGACGATGACTATCTCCACCGTCCGCCGCCCAAGTCGACCGGCCGCGAACGCTATGGGCGTGCCTTCGTCGATCGCTTCGTGGCCCGCCATTCCGGCGTGCGACTGGTCGACCTCCTCGCCACCGCCGTGGCCTTCACGGCACACGCCATCGCCCACTCCTACCGCACCTTCATCCTGCCACGCGCGCCCGTGGGAGAGGTACTGGTCTCTGGGGGCGGCACCCATAACCAAACGCTCATGGCACAACTCGAAACACTACTGGCGCCGCTGCCCGTGCGAGTGTTCGAGGAGCGCGGCCTCCCTGCCGATGCCAAAGAGGCGGCCGCCTTCGCACTGCTGGCGGTGGAGGCGATTCACGCCAATCCCGCCAATGTCGTAGCCGCCACCGGCGCGCGCCGACCTGCGATCTTGGGAAAGATCTGCTTGCCGCCGCTTTAGCGCGCCCTACAACCTCCGCAATGAAACGCTCACGCGATAGCGGCACTCGAACCGATCCCCCCCAGCAACCGAGCGGCGCCCGAGACGCCGGTGGCGCCACCACGCACGGATCCATCTTCGGTGGACGTTCCCTTCAATCGATGCTCCTCCGCTCGCTCGCCCGGTGGGCGCGGACAGTGGAGGGCTTTGCCTATCGGCGGCTACGCGACCTCGATCTGGCGGCCCCCGAGCCGCGCGGAGGCCGCGGCCGCCCGCTGCGCACGCGGCGCGCGAACAGCGACGAAAAAACATTGCACGTGTAGCGGATTGGTTAGACCGCTTTCACGTTGAAATGAGCGTGCGAAGCGGTCGGGACCGAGGCGAGGCAAGGAGCGACGACGACGCGCTACTAGCGGTAACGCGAGGAGGAGCGACGAAGCATTCGCCGAAGGGCTCGGGGTCCCCCGGTCCGAGGACGTCTGCGGCCGAGGCAGAGGGGATCGCTGCAGCCGATCATTTCAACGTGAAAGCGGTCTAAGATGCGCGTGTGAAGATCGCCGCCATCGATGTGGGTACTAACTCCTTTCATCTGCTGATCGCTCGGGTGGGAATGGAGGGGGGCATCGAGATCCTTGACCGCGCCAAGGACATGGTGCGGCTCGGCGAAACGTCGTTTCAGGGCCCCGGAATGATCACGTCCGACCAGTTTGTGCGTGCCGCCGAGGTCCTGCGCGGCTTCAAACGCCTGATCGATCGCCATGAATGCGACGCGATGACCGCCACCGCCACGAGCGCGGTTCGGGAGGCGCAGAATGGCCCCGAGTTCGTGCGGGCGATGCGCGACGAGTCGGGCATCGAGCTACGCGTCATCCGTGGCGATGAGGAGGCTCAGCTCATCTACTTGGGCGCCCGGAGCTCGCTCGATTTTGGTGGCCGCCGGGCGCTGATCTGCGATGTGGGCGGCGGCTCGGTCGAGTTCGTGGTCGGGGATGCCCGTGAGTCCTACGCCGCGACCTCGCTCAAGCTCGGCGTGCTGCGGCTGCTCGAACGAGTCACCTCCGATCCCATTTCCACCGACGACCGCAATCGCCTCGCCAACTACTGCCACGAGAGGGTCGAGGCCGCTGCGGCCCCGATCCGTCGGGCGGGCTTCGATTTCGTGGCGATGACCTCAGGCACCGCCTACGCCCTCGGTGACCTGATCCTCGGCAAATCCAACCTTCCAGGCCGCCCAGTTCCCTTTCCCGAGGTGCTGCGAATAGAGGAGGAGCTCTGCACCCGTCCGCAGGGCGAGCGAGCGCGCCTGGGAATCGACCCCAAGCGCCTCGATTCGATCGTGCCGGGAGCCATCCTCATTCGATCCATTTTGGAAGTGTTTCATGCGGATGCCATGGTGCTGTGCCCGAGCGCGCTGCGCGAAGGGATGATCGCCGACTATGTCGCGCGCAACCGCCCCGGCATCCAACTGATCGACGAGTACCCCGACCTCCGGCGCCGGTCGGTGGTCGCGCTGTGCCGTCGCTGCAACGTCCATCCCGGCCACGCCGAACAGGTGGCACGTCTGGCGCTGGCGATCTTCCGCGGTACCCGCCAGCTCCACAGTTTGACCAACGCCGACGGGGAGCTTTTGGAGTTTGCTGCACTGCTACACGACATCGGCTACCATATCGCGCCCAGCCGCCACCACAAGCATGGCGAGTACCTGATTGCCAACTACGACCTCAAAGGTTTTTCTGCCGAAGAGATTGCGGTGTTGGCTCAGGTGGTGCGCTACCACCGCAAGGCAACGCCCAAGGAGAGCCACGAGAACTTCAACCGCCTGGCGCCGCCGCTCAAGCGTAAGGTGCGTATTCTCTCGGCCATCCTGCGCGTCGCCGATGGACTCGACCGATCGTATGGACGCCAGGTACGGCAGGTCGCCTGCGAACTCGGCGACAAAGCGATCACCTTGCGCCTCGCGGTGGTGGGCGATCCCGCACTCGAGCTCTGGGGCGCCAATCGCAAGCGCGACCTCTTTGAAGAGCTCTTCGCTCGCAAGATGAAGCTCGAGCTGGTGGACGAAGAGCCGATGGCTACTTCGTCTAACCCCACGGTTCAGCTGCGCTGATCCGTAGGGTTAGAAGATCCCACGAGGCGTGCCGCCTCGCCCCGCCGGCAAAGCCGTCGGGGTTCCCACTCCTGCTACGCGTCGACTCCGACGCGGCCGGCCCGTGGCCGGCTCATAAGAGCCACCGTTCCGAATCTCATCGGAACACTATATAGTGCTGCCTCCCATGCGAGAAACGATACGAATCGAACGCGATACGTTTGGTCCCATCGAGGTTCCCGCCGATCGCCTGTGGGGGGCTCAGACCCAGCGTAGCCGTGAGAATTTCAAGATCTCGGGTGAGCGGATGGCTCCTGCCCTGATCCGTGCTCTCGCGCAGGTCAAACGGGCCGCTGCCGAAGTCAATCGCTCACTCGGTGTTCTCGACGAGCGCAAGGCCAAGGCCATCATCACCGCGGCGGATGAAGTGATCGCCGGCCGCCACGACGACGAATTTCCACTGGTGGTGTGGCAAACCGGTTCCGGTACGCAGACCAACATGAACATGAACGAAGTGTTGGCCAACCGGGCCAGTGAGCTCCTCGGGGGGCCGCGCGGCGAAGAGCGTTTCATCCATCCCAACGACGATGTCAACCGCGGGCAGTCGTCGAACGACGTCTTTCCGACGGCGATGAGTGTTGCGGCGCTGACCGCACTCGAAACTCAAGTCAAACCGGCGCTCACGAAGCTGCGGGGAACGCTGGCGAAAAAAAGCGAGGCCTTCGCTGCGATCGTGAAGATCGGTCGCACGCACCTCCAGGATGCCACGCCGCTCACCCTCGGCCAGGAGCTCTCCGGCTGGGTGGCCCAGCTCGACCACGGGCTCGCCCATCTCGACAGCGCCGTGCCTCACTTGGGTGAATTGGCACTCGGTGGCACCGCCGTCGGTACCGGTCTCAACGCCCATCCGGAGTTTGGCACACGCGTGGCGGCCGAACTCTCGCGCGCGACCGGGCTGCGCTTTACCAGTGCCCCGAATAAGTTCGAAGCGCTCGCTGCCCACGATGCGCTGGTGTTTGCTCACGGCGCACTGAAGACGATCGCGGCGATCTGTATGAAGATCGCCAACGATGTGCGCTGGCTCGCCTCGGGACCGCGCTGTGGCATCGGTGAGCTGATCATTCCGGAGAATGAGCCGGGCAGCTCGCTCATGCCCGGAAAGGTAAACCCGACTCAGTCGGAGGCGCTGACGATGGCAGCGTGCCAGGTGTTCGGCAACGATGTCGCCATCAACTGCGGTGGGGCGATGGGCAATTTCGAATTGAATG
>JAHFDT010000171.1 GCA_023248875.1 Myxococcales bacterium
GCACTGCTCACAGGTCGGGACGGTTCCAGGTGGGCCATGAGATCCCACTTGCTGAGGCTGAGCATCGCCCGCAACGTCTGCCACCCACTCCGCTCTTTTCCGCTCTCAGCGAACCCCAACTGCGCCAGATCATCGAGCGGCTACGCCATCTTCAGTGCGCCGCAGGCCAGGTGATTGTGCGCGAAGGAGAGCATGGATCCTCTCTCTACGTGGTGGTGCACGGTGAAGCCGAGGTCCGCGTCGCCGGGCTCGATGAACCGCTCGGGCGCCTGGGAGAGGGCAGCTTCTTCGGTGAGCTGGCGGTGCTGACCAATCTGCCGCGCTTGGCGACGGTGGCGGCGGTCACGGACTGCGAGCTGCTCGAGATCGATCGGGCGACGATCGCGCGCCTTTTGGAGGAGGATGTTTCGCTCTTGCCGGTGATGCTGCGCTTCTTCCGCGATCGGCTGCTCGAGCGGCTCATGGCCACTTCGCCACTGTTTCGCTCCTTCTCCGGTGATGACGCCCGGAAGTTGGCGGCGCGGTTTCAGTTTCTTGAACTCGATGCGGGCACGGTGTTGGTGCGCCAAGGCGAACGTGCCTCGGGGCTGTTTGTCCTCCTGTGTGGCGAGTGCGAGATCAACAAGGAAGGGCGCGTTCTGCCACCGCTCGGTCCGGGCGATCTCATCGGCGAGATCTCGCTGTTGCGCCGTATTCCGGCCACCGCCACCGTGCGTACCCGTTCGCGGGTCTGGGCGCTCGGTCTCGGCCGTGCCGATTTTCAAGAGCTCATACTCACCCATCCCCAGGTCCTCATCTACGTCGACGATCTCGTCGCCCAGCGCCTCGGTGAGAGCGGTCGTGTGCAGATGATTTAGTATCCCTCCTTGACACCTCGTATGCGGTGTCCAGAACCGCTCCCGCTGTCGGAACAGGAGGGAGCGATGGACATGGCTGATCGGGTTCTTGAGCGAGTCAAGGAGATCTACCGCACTGTGACGGGAACGGAGCTGCCCCCAACCCATCGGGGCGAAGCGATTCCTGCCGGCTGGGATCCAGCCCAGTATGTTCGCGCCCGCTGGTTTGAGTTGGAAGATCTGGTGCGACGCCTGAATTTGCCGGTAGCACCGCTTTGGGCGCCGCGCGTCGATGTGATCGAACATGAGCGCGAAGTCGAGTTCCAGTTCGAGTTGCCGGCGGTCAAACGCGACCAGATCACCATCGCTGTCGAGGGAGGTCGCCTGCTGGTAGAGGGAGCGCGCCGAAAGGATGCCGAGCACGGCAACGGTTGGGGCTACCGCTGGCAGGAGATCCCGACCGGAATGTTCCGTCGCGAGGTGCTGGTGCCGCCGGGAGTTCGGATCGATCAAATGGAAGCGAAACTCGAGGAGGGGATTCTCCAGGTGCGCTTCCCGCATCTGCGTGCCCCGACCAAGAAGGATCGGATCGAGATCCACTAATTCAGTTATCGCCAGCACGGCTGGCATGAGGAGGAGCCCATGGAGACGAATGTGCAGGATTTTCAGCGGTTGAGTGATGCGATCAACATGACGGTGGAGGCGTGCCGCCGACTGGTGCCACAGCTCGGCCATCTGCAGCAGGTGTGTGCGCACCAGCTGTTCGGGTCGCAGGTGGGCGCAGGCAATGTTTTCGGCGGACTGCCCGTCGGCGGTGTGGGCTATGGACAGGGAAGCTTGCCCCCGGGCGTCGATCCGATCACCTTGGCCATGCTGCAGAGCCGTGGCCTCGGCTACGGCCAACCCTGGGTGTCCCCCTGGACCACCGGCACCTCGCAGTTCGCCGGGCTCGGGATCTCGCCCTTTGCGACTCAGGTTCCGTTTGGGATTGGGCAGCAGCCGTATGGCGCTCAGCCCTTCAACTTCGGCGTGCCTTTTGGGGCGAACCAGGCGCCGATCGCAGCCTATCCCCGCATCTGATCATTGGCAGGACAAAGGTGGCATCTCCCAGTGTGGAGGTGCCACCTCATTAATTACTACCTTCGAAGTCAAATCCGCCTCGAAGCTACTTCGCGCGCCGAGTCGCTATCGCCAGTCGGCGTAACCCCGCCGCTTTGGCCAGCTCCATCACCCCGACGACACGACCGTGGTGGGTGGCCTCATCCGCCTGCACCACCACCTGGGTTTCGGGATCTTTGGCGTGGGTGCGCGTAAAGAGCGCTTTGAGCGCCTCGGGATCGATCGGCTTGCCATCCACCAGCAGGCCCCCGTTGGCGGCGATGGCGATGGTGATATCGGAGGCGCCAGGCGCCAGATCTTTGGCCGCGCCACGCGGCAGGTTCACGTTCATGCCAGAGCGGGCCGCATTTTGGCGCGCCACCACCGAGGAGGTGGCCATAAAGATGATGAGGAGCACGAGAAAGATATCGGTGAGCGGCGTAATATTGATCTCGGCGAATAGCCCTTCGCTCTCATCGCTGCTATCGGCACCGGGTAACTTGGCCGCCATCAGACGGCGCCCTTCTCGGCAACGGGCTCGGCCGCTTCGGGCTTCTGCTCCCCCAGTAATTCGACGAACTCTTCGCCGATCAGCTTGAGTTCCAGTGCGGCCCTTCCGAGGCGAGCTTGAAAATAGTTGAACACCATGACGGCAAAGATCCCGACGATGATACCGGCCGCAGTCGTGACCAGCGCTTCGGCGATGCCGGGGGCAACGACATCGAAGCCAGCCTCCTTCTTCGCTGCGATGTCGTTGAAGGCGCGCATGATGCCCCATACCGTGCCGAAGAGGCCGATGAAGGGCGCGGTCGCCCCCACGGTGCCGAGCATCCACAAGGGGCCGCGCAGATCGCTCGCTACCCGCTGCCGTTCGCGCTCTACGGCCGCACCGAGCGCCGCGGGTTCGCTCCGCCGATGGCGCTCGAAGCCAACCAGCAATAACTCGGCTGCCGCGGAGTTGGAACGTTCACAGGCCGTTCGCGCCTCTGCAATTGCGCCGCGGTAGAGACAGCGCTTGACCGTTTCCGCGAGACTACGGGCACGGGCCACGAAGCTCCACAGCACCACCGTGCGTTCCACCGCGATCGCCATGACCAAGATCGAGCAGACGCCTACAAAAAACAGCGTAAAACCACCCGCCTTCACCAGCTCGAGTATCCCGTGCTGAAACATCTCACCTTATATAGACGGCACGATGGCCTCGGTCAAACCGGGCGCGATTTCAGGTTCCCTGTTTCCCGTTTCCCGGTTAATGCTTCCTCCATGCGCCTCCTCCTCCTCCTCCTTCTCTTCTCCGCCTCCCTGGCCCACGCCGGCGATCGCTCCCACCGTCTGCAGTTTGGTATCGATGCCACCGTCGGCACCGGCTACCGCGTGCTCTTCAAATATGGCAGCGCCCAAACCTGCGGTCACGGTGGAGATAGCGTGTGCTACGGCCGTCTGCCGACCTGGCTCGACCTGAAAGCCTATTTCGGCGTAGGCCGTGCGATCGATGTCGTGGTCGAGCAGCGCATCGGGCTCGAAAACGATTTCACCGCCTCGCGCCCGCTCGTCATCATGCCGGGCGTCCGGGTCTACACGCTTGGCACCCCGCCGCTCAAGTTCTTCGTGCAGGTTCAGGGGGTCTTCGACTTCACCTCGACCACTGGTCTGCAACTGGCGCAGTATGACTTTGGCATCCATGAGGTCAACGGATTTGCTTGGGACTTCGCCCGCTGGGCGGGGGTCTATTTTCAAATCAGTGAAACCTTCGCCTTCGTGCGTTCCTTCGAGTTCCAGCTGGAGGCAGGGGCTGGTCTAGGGGGCCGGTTTCCATAGCTTCTTGCCTACAACCCCACCGTCACCTACGATGCGGATGTGCGAACCGTAGCAGACGCACACATCCTGATCTCCGGGGGCGCTGGCTTCATCGGCTCCCATTTGGTCGAGCGGCTGGCCCGCACGAACCGGGTGCGTGTGTTCGATACGTTGCGTCGCGATGCGCTGCGTCCTGCCGGCCTCCACGAACACCCCAACGTCGAGCTGGTGGTCGCCGATGTTCTCGACCGCGCGGCCGTCGACCAGGCGATAGCCGACTGTGATCTCGTGGTGCACATGGCCTCCATCGCGGGTGTCGACACTGTCATCAAACACCCGGTCGACACCATGCGCATCTCGCTGCTCGGCAGCGCCAACATGATCGAAGCTGCCGTTGCCACAGGTCGCTGCCGGCGCTTCATCGATTTTTCGACCAGCGAAGTGTTCGGTCGGTTCGCCTACCACGTCACCGAATTCGACACTACCACGCTGGGTGCAGTCGGTGAGGCCCGCTGGACCTACGCGGTCGCGAAACTCGCCACCGAGCATCTGGCGATGACCTACCACCGGCAGTATGGCTTTCCCGCCGTTTCCATACGCCCCTTCAACATCTACGGCCCCCGTCAGGTGGGCGAGGGGGCAGTGCACCATTTCATCATGCGGGCGTTGCGCAACGAGCCGCTCCAGATCCACAACGATGGCGCACAGATTCGCTCCTGGTGCTACATCGACGACATCATCGAAGCGGTCGAGCTCGTGCTGGCCGATGAGCGCGCCGTCGGCCATGCCCTCAACATCGGCAGTCCGCGCTCGACCGTCACCATCTTCAACCTGGCGCGTGAAATCGTGCGGCTAGCGGGCTCCTCTTCGCAGATTCAACACATCGCCTGGAACCACCCGGATGTGGGATTGCGCATTCCTTCGGTCGAAAAGGCGCGCAGCCTGCTCGGGTGGACGGCGAAGGTCGATCTCGAAGAGGGCCTCTGTCGCACCATCGACTGGTACCGGAAAAAATGAACGACACCGTCATCACTGTGGAGAATCTACGCAAGACCTTCGCCTTTGGCTTTTTTCGCCGAAAGGTAGAAGCAGTCCGTGGCATCTCCTTTGAGGTACGCCGCGGCGAAATCTTCGGCTTCCTGGGCCCGAATGGTGCCGGCAAGACCACCACCATCAAGATGCTGATGGGCCTCATTTTTCCCACCAGTGGGAAGTGTGAGCTCCTCGGCGGACGCGTCACCGATCTCGCCGCCAAACGGCGCCTCGGGTTTTTGCCCGAGAGCCCCTATTTTTACGACTACCTCACCGGGCGCGAGCTGGTCGATCTCGCCGGCCGTCTGTTCGACCTCCCCGCTGCGGTGCGGCGCCGTCGGGGCGATGATCTCCTCGAGCGTGTGGGACTGAGCAAAGCCGCCACGATTCCGCTGCGCAAGTATTCGAAGGGCATGCTGCAGCGCCTTGGTCTCGCGCAAGCGCTCGTCAACGACCCCGAACTGGTGGTGCTCGACGAGCCGATGAGCGGCCTCGATCCGATCGGCCGCAAGGAGATCCGCGACCTCATCGTCAGCCTGCGCGCCGAAGGCAAGACGGTCTTTTTCTCGACGCACATTTTGTCGGATGCGGAGCTCATCTGCGATCGCTGCGCAATCTTGGTGCGCGGCCAGCTGCGCGATGTAGGGCCGCTCGATCAGCTGCTCTCACCGAAATTGCTGCATACCGAGGTGGTCCTCGAGTGCAACGGACTCAAAGAGGCCAAGCGGCTCGCTCCGGACGAAGATGTCGACGCGGTGCTGCGCGCGGCCCTGGAATCGGGCGTCAAGGTGGTGGCGGTACAGCCGCGTTACGAACACCTCGAAGATCTCTTCTATCGGGAGGTCGAAGCGGAGAAGAGGGCGTCATGAATCGACTCGGAGCCATTGCCTACAACACCTTCCGCGAAGCGATGCGTAGCAAGCTGCTCTACAGCATTGTCCTGTTCGCCTGCGTGCTGATCCTCTCGGGCCTCGTGCTCGGGCAGTTCGTGCTCAACGAGCAGCTGCGGTTGACGCGCGACCTCGGTCTCGGCGGCATTTCGTTCTTTGGCGTGGCGCTGGCGGTGTTTGCCGGCGTCAGCATGGTCTACAAGGAGATCGAGCGAAAAACCGTCTACGCGCTCATTCCCAAGCCGCTGCACCGCTGGCAGTTCGTGGTCGGCAAGTACCTCGGCATGGTGCTTACGCTCGCAGTGCAAATGGGGCTCATGGCGGTGGTCCTCTGCATCGCGCTTTGGCTACAAGGGGGAGCCCCCGACGCCCCTCTCTGCCGTGCCATCCTGCTCCTGTTTGGCCAGGTGGCGGTGATAGCAGCAGTCGCGATCCTATTCTCCACCTTTTCCACGCCGTTTCTTTCAGGGCTATTTACCGTCGGTGTGTTCATCATTGGCCGCTACAGCAACGAGCTGCATGCCGTGATCCTGGCCAAGTTGAAAGAGTCGCCTGAGCTCGCCAAGGTGCTTCTCTACGGCAGCCATGTGCTGCCCGACCTGCATCTCTTTTTTGTGTCAGGGGGAACGGTCGCGGGTAAAACGGTTTCGGTCAATGCGGGTGATTACGTCAACTGGACCTATGTGGCAAGCGCTTCGGCCTACGGCCTGGCCTACGCTGGCTGCGTGCTGGCACTGGCGATCTGGAGTTTTTCTCGTCGAGATTTCGTGTGAAAATCGGTTTAGTAACGGTGGCCTTGGCGATCGCGCTTTTGGCGGCGCGGGTGCTCTGGTCCTCTCACCATGAATGGCGCACCGCCGAGGAGCGGTTCGGGGCAGGTGCGATGGCCGAAGCGATCGACCATTGGGGGCGCGCGGCGCGGCTCTATCTCCCCGGCAATCCCTGGTCGCAACGAGCGCTGGATCGTCTCGTCGAACAGGGCGCATGGCAGGAAGTTCGCTCGTCCCTCTTGGCCGTGCGCGGGCTCTATCAGCCCGGGGCCGATCGATTGAGGGCAGCCAATCGCGCGATCGCGGCAGCGGGTACCGATGCAGCACGCCTCGAACACAGCGAAGAGCCTAGGCTCCTCGGCGTACTGCTGGCGCTCGCGGGTACTGGCCTAATGCTCCTGGCGACTGCTCATTTCCTGTGGCGTGCACTCGACTCGAAGGCCTGTCTGCGACGAGGACTTGCGCTTCGCTCGGCGGTAGGTCTCGGATTTGGCCTCCTCTTGTTCGTCGTTGGCCTTTCCGTCGCTTGAACCCCGACAGCTTGTATGCCAAAACCCTCTCCTGCACGCCGCTGTCATGGGGCTTGCACGACATAGACTACTGATATCGTCACAGGAGCGGATGACATGTGGGTGACTCGAAACCTGGAAAAGCTGGGCGCTCTTGCCACGCGCACCAGTTGGCCGCTGGTGAAGAGGTTCAATCAGACCTTCGAGCGTTCGTCCGTGCAGCCGAAGTGGGCGCCGGCGCCGCTATTGAAGTCGCGGGAGCGCACCTTTCCGCAGCTCGGCTGGCCGCGCACTACCGATTCGCTCTGTCCACGCTGTGTCAAAGAGGTGCGCGAAGAGATCCTGTCGGGAAAGGCCGACCTCAAGGTACTGATCGAGGGGCATCCCGGGGAGATCAAGGCGGAGATCGTCGAGCGCAGCGGCGAGATCCGGATGGAGAAGAGCTGTTCGAAACACGGCCACTTCTCCGACGTGATTTCGATCGATCCCGCTTTTCTGGAGATGGTGGAGCGGCGCTATCCCGGTCGTGATTTCAAAAGCCCGATGACGCCGCTGCGCAACCACGGCTCGTCGACCATCCAGTATGGGCGCGGCTCGGTGTTGACGGTCGATCTCACCAACCGCTGCAACATGATGTGCGATCCCTGCTTCATGGACGCCAATCAGGTCGGCTACGTCCATGAGCTCGAATGGGAAGAGATCAAGAAGATCCTCGACGATTCCATGTCGATTCAGCCGCGGCGGCAGATGAGCGTGCAGTTCTCCGGCGGCGAGCCCACCATGTCGCCCTACTTCCTCGATGCGATCGCCTATGCGCGTAAGCTCGGCTACTTCGCCGTGCAGAGCGCCACCAATGGGCTGCGCTTTGCGCAGGAGCCGGGGTTTGCACAAAAGGCCAAGGAGGCGGGGCTGCGCATGGCCTATCTGCAGTTCGATGGTGTCAGCAACGAATCGAACGCGCACCGCAAGATTGGCAATCTGTTCGATGTGAAGCTGCGGGCGATCGAGGAGCTGGCGCGCGCCAAGATTGACGTGATCCTGGTCGTCACGGTGGTCAACGGCATCAACAATGATCAAGTCGGCAAGATCTTGGAGTTCGCCGTCGAGAATGCCGACAAGATCACAGTCGTCTCATTCCAGCCGGTCTCCTTCACCGGGCGCGACGAGGACATCGACGACGAAAAGCGCGCCCAGCAGCGCTACACACTGTCGCACTTGGCGCACGATGTGAAGCGGCAGGCGGGCGTCACCGAGCCGCTGCGCGACTGGTTTCCGCTATCGGCGCTGGGGCCCTTTTCCGACCTCGTCGACCATTTGATGGGGAAAGACGCCGACTGGGGATCGATGAAGTGCGGCTGCCACCCGAATTGCGGCGTGGGCACCATTCTATTCGTCAACAAAAAGACCAAGCAGATGATTCCCCTGTCGCAGTTTCTCGACCTCGAGCAGCTTTTGCACGATATCACCACCATCACCGATGGTGCGCAGCCACGGGCGGTGACTCTCCTCGAGACGGCGATGGCGCTACTCAAGAACTATCGCCCCGAGATGGCCCCGGCCGGCTATTCGTTCTTCGATCTGATGAAGCAATTTGTTTCGCAGACCGGTGCGCGCGGCAAGAAAATTGGCGAATACGAGACTGACTCATCGCAGTTC
>JAHFDT010000013.1 GCA_023248875.1 Myxococcales bacterium
ATTCTCGCCGCGGCTCGCTTTGTCGCTCCTCGGTTGCCTACCGCCAGTAGGCGCCCTCGTCGCTCCGCGCGAGCCGGGCTGCGAACTTCGCCCGACTCGGTCCGGACTTTGAGGACAGACCCTAGCGACTGATTAGCTTCTGCCAGATCCCCTCCACGTCGAGATGCTGCCCGGCCAGCTCGGCGAGCTCGGCGGGGCTGAGCTCGCCTGGGCGGTAGGGCAGCGTCCCCCGCAGGGGAGTATGGCCGAGTTCGGCGAGGGTGTCGGGGGTGGTGGGCTCGTCGGGGCCTGGGTGGGCGGAAAGTTGGTTGAGGACCAGGCCGGCCAGTGGGAGGTTGCGGCGGCGGGCGGCTTCGAGGGTGAGGAGGGTGTGGTTGAGGGTCCCGAGGCTGGTGCGGGCGACGATCAACAGCTGTGCGGAAAAACGCGCGGCCAGGTCGGCCATGGAAAAGGATCCCTGGATGGGAACGAGCAGTCCGCCAGCGCCTTCGACGACGATGGCATCCGCCTGACGGGAAAGATGCACGAGCGTTTGGTCGAGCAGCGCGAGCTCGTGGGGACCGATGGCGCGCCCCTCCGCGTGCGCCGCGACCGCGGGAGCGGCGGGCAGGGCAAAGCGCAGCGGCGCGACCGCGCCCTCGTCGGACCAGCCTGCGGCAGCGGCGAGGGCGACGGCATCTTCAGGGGGGCCGTCGGTGCAACCGGTAGCGATCGGCTTGAACACGGCGACCCGGCGCCCGGCGCGCCGCCAGGCAGCAACGAGGGCACAGGCTACGCGCGTCTTGCCGACGCCGGTGTCGGTGCCGGTGACGAAGAGGACGGGGGGGGATTTGCTGCGACGCACAAAAAAACGGTGCGATGCAGCAAGGTGGCTGCACTGCTCGGCGAGCCCTTCGCAGACTTGGGTGATCTGTGCCTCGGTATGGGTCGCCATCAGCGCCAGACGCAGGCGTGAGGTACCTTCGGGGACCGTCGGGGGGCGAATGCCCTGAAGAAAAATACCGCGCTGAAGCAGTGCTTCCGAAACGGCCATGGTCCTCTGTGCGTCCCCGATCGGGATGGGGACGATGTGCGAGGAGTGCGATGGGGCGACGCCGAACGAGGTGAGTTCCGAATGCAGCTGGGTGCAGCGGTTCGCAAGCAGTTCGCGGCGCTGGGCGCCGTGAGCGCTGCACACGAGATCGATCGCCGCCGCCGCCCATGCGACGACTGGCACCGGGAGAGCCGTGCTAAACACGAAGCTGCGGGCGCGATGGAGCAGTAGCTCGATAAGCTGGCGCGAGCCGGCGACAAAGGCGCCAAAGCCCCCCAGCGCCTTACTGAAGGTTCCCATCCGCAGGTCGACCGCGAGACCGGTGCTCAGCCCGGCGCCGTCTCGGCCGAGAACGCCGAGGGCATGGGCTTCGTCCACCAGCAGCTCGGCCTGATAACGCTGGGCGAGTCCAACCAGCTGTTCGAGCGGCGCCCGCTCGCCATCCATTGAAAAAACGGCATCGGTTGCAATCAGCCGGCGCCGGTACCGCCCTCCGGCCGCCAGTGCCTCCTCGAAACGGTGGAGGTCTCGGTGGGGAAGGATGTGCACCGCCGCGCGGGACAGGCGCGCGCCATCGATGAGCGAGGCGTGGTTGAGCTCATCGACATACAGGGCATCGTCGGGGCCGGTCAGCGCGCTCAGGAGGCCGACGTTGGCCTGATAACCGGAGTTGAACACCAGGGCCGATTCGGTCCCTTGCCAGGCAGCGATGCGCTCTTCGAGCTGACGGTGGACATCGAGGTTGCCGACAATGAGGCGTGAGCCGCCGGCACCGAACCCTTCGCGGGCCATGGACTGCGCCGCTGCCTCCATCAGCCAGGGGTGGTCGGCGAGACCGAGGTAGTTGTTGGACGAGAAGTTGACCACTCGCCGCCCATCGACGGTCAGTTCGGACGATTGGGACCCGCTGATACGCCTCATCCACCGGCGCAATCCGCGCACTTCCAGGGCCGTCAGCTCGTCCTGATAGCTGCCTGGGAGGCTGTTCACGCGCGGACGCTATCCGAGGCGCTTTGCACTTGTCAACTGAGCCGTTCCACGTGGCAGGGCCTCCGCACTTGAACCCCTTGAAAGCAGATCGGTTTTCAGAGCGACATCTCCGTTCGTCCCGAGCTTGTTGAGGGACCGTAGGTGCGCTGCCCCTCGGCTGCCCTTCACTCCGCTCGGGGTGAGCGGTTAGGTCCTGTAATTTCGATCAAGTGCAATGCGGAGGCTCTGTTCCACGTGGAACGGTGCGCGACTGCTCCACGTGGAACAGCTGCCGCTCAACCGTGCCGGTAGATCGCGAGCGCGCGATCGGCCTCCACCGGCAGCCCATACTCCAGGACCTCGGGGGGCGCAAAGCCGGCGGGGGTTGGTAGAGTGGGTCGCTCGCGCCCCAGCATGGCGATCAAAACACCGCCGGGTGCCACCCATTCGGCACCCCGCGCCACCCATTCGATCGGGGCAAAGGTCGCCCTCGATACCGCAGCATCGAATGGTCGCTTCGTCAGCTGCTCCAGCCGTTTCGGCTCTACCACCAGCGGTAGCCGCAGGTCGCGGGCGAGCGCCTCCAGAAAGGCCGCCTTCTTCTGTAGCGACTCGACCAGGGTTACCACCAAACTGGGGCAGGCGATTGCGGCCACAGCACCGGGAAATCCCCCGCCCGAACCCACATCGAGCAGTGTCTTCGCACCGTCCAGATGCGGAACGATCGCGAGGCTATCGAGGAAGTGTTTGGCGACCACTTCGCCCGGCGCGATGATGCGCGTGAGATTCACTCGCTCGTTCCAGCGCTGCAGCAGCGCCAGGTAGGCGGCAAATTGGGCGACCTGCGGATCGGTCAGGTGGATGCCAAAGGCTTCGGCGCCCGCCCTCAGTACCTGGGAATTTGCCGCCTCCATGGCGCGCCAGTATAGTGCCGTCCATGCCGCTTGCGCCAGCGTCCCTTGCAGAGATCATCGCGCCCGCTTGCCGTGAAATCGCTGGACCGGGCGCTGTCTCCCTCCAAACCCTGCCGGGTGGGGCTTCGCTGCGCCGCTACCATCGCGCCACCATTGCCGACGGCCGACCCGGCACGCTGGTCATCATGGAGCTCGGTGACGATCGGGCCGCCGAGGAGGTCACGTCAGGCGGGCCGCCCCCGCGAGATCCCTTCATCGATGTGCTCGAGTACTTGGCGCGTGGCGGCATCGGCGTGCCCGCGCTCTATCGCCATGATCCTGCGCGCGGCCTTCTCTACCTCGAAGACCTGGGCGATGAGACCTTCGAAGCGCGGGTGCAGCGGCAGGACGAGTCCGGGCGCGAGCGCTACTACCGGCTGGCCATCGATGCGCTGGTCGAGCTGCAGCACTACGCAGCCGAGCAGCCCCAGGGCTGTATCGCCTTTGGGCGGGCTTTCGACCAGAAACTGCTCCTCTGGGAGCTCGACCATTTCCGCGAATGGGGCCTCGAAGTCGGCGCCAGCGTACAGCTTGAGCCGTCGGAGCGGGCGCTCCTCGATCGGGAGTTTGGCAGCATTTCTCAGCAGCTCGCCGCCGAGCCACGCGGCTTTGTTCACCGCGACTTCCAGAGCCGCAATCTCATGCTCCAGGGCGACCGCATTCGCATCATCGATTTTCAAGATGCCCTACTCGGTACCCGCGCCTACGACCTCGTGGCCCTCCTGCGCGATAGCTATGTCCAGCTGGCGCCCGCCCTGCTCAGTCGGCTGATCGCCTATTACGCGGAGTGCACCGGTTGCCCGCTCGGGCCCTTTCGCCGCCTCTTCGATCTCCAGACGGTTCAGCGCAAACTCAAGGACGCCGGGCGCTTTGTCTACATCGACCGGGTGAAGAAAAACCCCACTTTCTTGCAGCACATTCCCACCAGCCACGCGGCCGTCGCCGGGGCGCTCGCCCGTTTGCCGGAGCTGGCACCGCTCACCGATCTGCTGCGCCGCCGATGGCCCCAATATTATACGCCCTCCCCTTGATCACTCGCGTCGTCGGGCCTACTGCGGGCCCAGCCCGCTGCGTTGTTTCTCGGTCAGCTACCTACGTAGCTTCCCTCGTCACGCCTTGCGGGCTGGGCTCCTCGCTACGGCCGGACTCGCTCCGGATCAACGGGAGGGCGTATTACCCCTAGACACACTGCAGCATCATCATTAAAATAATTTGTATATCGCCTGGATCCTGTGTGACCGGGACGAGGTCGCCGATGAAAGCACCCAAAGTTACGCTCCACACGCTTCAGAAAATGAAGGAGACCGGTGAGCGGATCGCGATGCTCACGGCCTATGACGCGACCTTTGCGCGCCTGCTCGACCAGGCGGGCGTCGATGTGCTGCTGGTGGGCGACTCCTCGGGGATGGTGGTGGCCGGCCATTCGACCACGCTGCCGGTCACCATGGAGGAGCAGATCTACCACTGCCGGGCCGTGGCTCGGGTGGCGCAACGGGCGCAGGTGGTGGGCGATATGCCCTTTATGTCCTACCAGGTTTCTCTGGAAGAGGGCGTGCGCAACGCCGGCCGGCTGGTCAAAGAGGGCGGTGCCGAAGCGGTCAAGCTCGAGGGTGGCGCCGAATATGCTGAACTGGCGCTGCGTCTTTCGCGCATCGGCATCCCGGTGATGGGCCATCTCGGGCTCACGCCGCAGTCGGTGCATGCCATGGGTGGCTTCAAAGTGCAGGGGCGGGATAGCGCGACGGCCCAGCGGATCCTCGACGATGCACGGAGCCTCGAGCAGGCGGGCTGTTACGCGCTGGTGCTGGAGGGGATCCCGCGGGCGCTGGCGAGACAGGTCACCGAAGCCGTCACCATCCCCACCATCGGGATTGGGGCCGGCCCCGAGTGTGATGGTCAAGTTCTTGTAATATATGATGTTTTGGGAATGAACGACCAGTTTCGTCCACGCTTCGTCAAGCGCTACGACCAGCTTGGAGTGCGCATCCGGACCGCTGTGGAGCAGTATGTCGGCGAGGTCAAGGATGGGCTGTTTCCGACCGAGGAGCACTCCTTTGGCTCGGAAGCGCCGGCCGAGGTTCCGCCCTACAGTACGCCGCACCGGGTGGCGGTGGCGGCGCCAGGCAGCGTGAGCCCGGACAATGTGCTGAAGCTGCCGGCGTGCGGCTGGCCCAAGTCGATCGACTAGACACTGTTTCATCATGATCAAACTGATTGAGACGGTTACGGAGATGCGCCTCGCGGCCAGCTTGGCGCACAAGCTCTCTCAGCGCATCGCTTTCGTGCCGACCCTGGGCGCGCTCCACCGGGGCCACGAGTCGCTCCTGCGCGAAGCGCGGCGGCATGGGGATCTCCTGGTGCTCTCCATCTTCGTCAACCCGACGCAGTTCGGTCCCACGGAAGATCTGTCGCGCTATCCGCGACCCCTTGAGGCAGATCTTGAGCGTGCACGGGCCGCCGGCGTCGATCTGGTGTTTCACCCCACGTCCGACGAGATCTACCCGGCCGGCTACCAGACCTTCGTGGAGGTGCGGGAGCTGCAAAAGGGGCTGTGCGGCACGAGTCGGCCGGGCCATTTTGCCGGCGTGGCGACAGTGGTGCTCAAACTGTTTCACATCGTGCAGCCGCACGTCGCCTTTTTCGGCGAGAAGGACTATCAGCAGCTACAGCTCATCCGGCGGCTCGTGCGCGACCTCGAGCTGCCGGTGAAGATCGTCGGCATGCCGATCATCCGCGAGCCGGATGGGCTCGCACTCTCGTCGCGCAATGCCTATCTTGCGCCCGACGAACGGCAGCAAGCGCTCGCGCTCTCACGGGCGCTCGCTCGCACGCGCGAGCAGTTCAGTCACGGCGAACGCGACGCTCACCAGCTGCTCGCGACGGCGCGCGCGGTGATCGCCGAGTCGCCGTCGGTGCGGCTCGACTATCTCGAACTCGTCGATGCCGAAACGCTTGCTCCGGTGGAGACCACGCTCACCCAATCGGCGGTTTTGGCGGTTGCTGCCTTTGTTGGCAAGACACGTCTCATCGACAACATCAGCCTGCGGGCCTAAGATCCCGTGCCCATGAAACGACTCTCCTCCCTCCTCAAGCGCGAACTATTCACCGGCCTGGTGCTGCTCGCGCCCGTGGGGGGCGCTGCCTATTTGGTCTATTGGCTCGTCACCGCCGTCGACGGTCTCTTCCCACACGAGCTGCGCCCCGATATTCATTTTGGCCGGCGAGCGATTCCGTTTCCCGGGCTCGGGCTGCTGCTCGTGCTGGTGCTGGCACTCGGGACGGGCATCGCCGCGCACAAATTGGCCGGTAAACGCATGGTGCAGTGGCTGGAAGATTCGCTTCATCGCATCCCGCTGTTTGGTGCCACCTACGGCCTCATCAAACAGGTGCTGGAAGCGGTTTTCTCCTCGGGCGGCGGTAGCTTCAAGCGCGCCGTGCTGGTGCCCTATCCCGTCGCTGGTTCCTGGGCGATCGGTTTCGTCGCGCAGTCGCACGTCACCGGCCGTCTGCGCGAAGCGGTGGGCCAGGATCTCGTCGCTGTGTATATTCCCACCACGCCCAACCCTACCTCGGGATTTTATCTCCTTGTCGAGCGCAGCCAGGTGCGCGAGCTCGAGATGAGCGTGGAACAGGCGTTTAAGTTGGTCCTTACCATGGGCATCGCCGATGCCGAATCGCTCGCCACCACTGCCAAATGGTCGCGCCCCGAGAGCAGCCAGGCAGGTTAGGGCCCGCGGCGGAATAACTCGATTGATGATCGTGGTCGAGGCGCCCGGATGGCGAAGCGCGAGGAGGGAGCATACCCGTCGGTACGTGACCGACGAGCAACGAAGCCAACCGGGATGGATCGGCCGCGAGGACGATCGAGTTATTCCGCCGCGGGCCCTTAGACTGCGTTCACGTTAAAAAGCGGTCTAGCAGCGGTCTAGCAGGCTGTTGAAAAACTCAAATGAGCACAAAAAACCAAGCCAGTGAATGCCGCCTGCTAGTCGATCGAGGGAGAGGCGTGCCGCCTCTCCCCGTCGAGCAAAGCTCGCCGGGGCCCCTCTCCTGCTGCGGCCGGACTTCCGGCCGGGCCGCCCATAGCGGCCTAAAAACGACTTTATCAACAGCTAGGCCGCTTGACGGGCGATGTGGTCGAGCTTTTCGGCACAGCCGAGGCGGTAGAAGCGGCGCAGCTCGGCCAGGAGATCGGCAAGGGCGCGCGGGCGAACGAAACGTAGCTCCAGCAGTGCGGCATACTCGTTCGCCGCACCGTTGGCGGTGCGATAGCGGTCGCGCTCGTCGCTGGAGAGATCGTCGTGAAAACGGACGCCCTGGAAGAGCCGCTCACGCAGCCCCTCGGGTGGACGCCGATCGGCTGCCCAGGCGATCAGCAGCGCCAAGAGATACTTGTCCACCTCGGCCTGCAGCTCGAGTTCGAGCGCCGAAAAGGGCCGCTCGGCACGAGCCCGCACCATCACATACAGAAAGTGGCTCACTCCTTCTGCAACCTGTAGAAATTCATCTAGATTTCGTTCATCCAAGCCGCGGGCGAGCGGCTCGAGCAGCCCGGGGGCGAAAAATAGCCCCACCTCCAGGGCATCGGCCTGCTGCCGCAAAAGCAGCTGCTCACGCGGTGCCCGCGCGATCGAGAATTGGGCGCGCTGCCCGGGCGACAGAATGAAGTCACCGACATCGCTGGTCGGCTCGATGCGATAGACCAGCTCGAGCGTGTGCTGCAGTTCGCGCAACAGCTGCTTCATTGCACGTCGCCCTTACCGGGCAGGACCCCTTGCGCTCGCAATTTGCGTTCGAGCCATTCCGAGCGGGTGCGCAGCCAGCGCTCGTAGAGCTCGACCACGCCGCTCTCGCTGGTGATCGCAGAGCCGCTCGAAATCTCTGCTAATACATCGACATACCGTGGGAATTTCCCCGCAAGCTCGCGGTAGACTTCACCGAAGTGAGCGGTGGTGCCTCGCGGTGCCATGTGCGCCAACTGCAAATAGGCCGATCCGCCGAGATGGATATAGTAGTCGACATCCACGAGCCGTCGGCGCAGCGAATCGGAAAAGAAGCCCGAGACATAGAGCGACTGGTCGCCCACGGTGCGGAGCTGACGGGCGCGCTCTTCAGGGAGCGCGGTCTTGGCTTCGGTGAGCTTGAGCGCCAGTGGGGTATCGTCGAGCGGCGTCTTGGCATAATCACAAAGAAGATTGACCAGATAAAACTCGGTCATCTCCGAAGTGTCGACCCCCTGATTGCGGATGGCCGAGCTCAGCGCCTCGTGGAAAAACTCGCTAACGGACTGGGCGGTCAAGTCCATGGGAGCACCTCCTGGCGATGCGAAAAGACCTCTCACAATGAGTATATCGACCAAGATCAGAAGATCCTCAAGTTTTTGCCCGCTGCGCCGCTGCGGATGGGCAGGGGGTAGCCCCGGGAAAGCGCAGAGCCATCGCTTCGCCGGCGCCTGCCGCGCGGGCAACTTCGGTGCGAGAAATTGAAAATAATAAATCAATTCAAGGCTGTTACGAAATATTAAAAAAACTGCAAGAAGGGGCTTGCACAGCGCTCGCCGATGCTTAAAATGGCGGCCTGTTAGCACTCCATGTGAGTGAGTGCCAAAATTCCGTTCCATACCCAAGCAAGTGGAGGAGAGCACATGAAGATCCGACCGTTGCAGGACCGCATCGTGGTGAAGCGGGTGGCCGAGGAGGAGAAGACCAAGGGCGGGATCATCATCCCCGATACGGCCAAAGAGAAGCCGGTCGAGGGCGAAGTGGTCGCCGTCGGCTCAGGCAAGGTGCTTGAGGATGGTAAGGTTCGCGCGCTCGACGTCAAGTCGGGCGATCGCATTCTGTTCGGCAAGTACTCGGGCACCGAGATCAAGCTGAACGGCGAAGAGCATCTGATCCTTCGCGAAGAAGAAATTCTGGGCGTCATCGAGCGCTAAAAAGCACCTAAAAGGAGAGAGACCAATGGCAGCCAAAGAGATCATTTTTCAAGAGAACGCTCGCGCACGAATTCTCATCGGTGTGAACACGCTCGCCGATGCGGTCAAGGTGACGCTCGGCCCGCGCGGTCGCAACGTCGTGATCGAGAAGTCGTGGGGCGCACCGACGGTGACCAAGGACGGCGTCACGGTCGCCAAAGAGATCGAACTCGAGGACAAGTTCGCCAATATGGGCGCGCAGATGGTCAAGGAAGTGGCATCGAAGACTTCCGATGTGGCCGGCGATGGCACCACCACCGCCACCGTGCTCGCGCAGGCGATTTTCCGCGAGGGCTCGAAGATGGTCGCCGCGGGGCACAACCCGATGGAGATCAAGCGCGGCATCGACCAGGCGGTCACGGCCGTGATCGAGCACCTGAAGACCCAGTCGAAGGCGACCAAGGGACAGAAGGAGATCGCACAGGTGGGCACCATCAGCGCCAATGGCGATACCACCATCGGCAATATGATCGCCGAGGCGATGGATAAGGTGGGCAAGGAGGGCGTCATCACCGTCGAAGAGGCCAAGTCGATGGAGTCGACGCTGGAAGTGGTCGAGGGGATGCAGTTCGACCGCGGCTACCTCTCCCCCTACTTCGTCACCGATGCGGAGCGGATGGAGGCGGTGCTCGAAGACGCCTACATTCTCATCCGCGAGAAGAAAATCTCGAACATGAAGGATCTTCTGCCGGTGCTCGAGCAGATCGCGCGCGCGGGCAAGCCCCTTCTGATCGTGGCCGAAGATGTCGACGGCGAAGCGCTGGCGACGTTGGTGGTCAACAAGCTGCGCGGCACGCTCAACGCCTGCGCGGTCAAGGCCCCGGGCTTTGGCGATCGCCGCAAGGAGATGCTGAAGGACCTGGCGGTACTGACGGGTGGCCAGGCGATCACCGAGGATCTCGGCCTCAAGCTCGAGAACCTGACGCTGAAGGATCTCGGCCGCGCCAAGCGCACCACGGTCGATAAGGACAACACCACGATCGTCGATGGCGCCGGCAAGAAGGCGGAAATCGACGGACGCGTGAAGCAAATCCGCGCGCAGGTCGAGGACACCACCTCGGACTACGATCGCGAGAAGCTGCAAGAGCGGCTGGCCAAGCTGGTCGGCGGCGTGGCGGTCATCAAGGTGGGCGCAGCGACCGAGACCGAGATGAAGGAGAAGAAGGCGCGCGTCGAAGACGCACTGCATGCGACCCGTGCGGCTGTCGAAGAGGGCATTGTTCCCGGCGGTGGCGTGGCGCTGATTCGGGCGCTCGCTTCGCTCGACAAGCTCAAGCTGTCGGAGGAGCAGCAGTTCGGTGTCAACATCATCCGCCGCTCGATCGAAGAGCCACTCCGTCAGATCGCCTTCAACGGCGGCGTCGAGGGATCGATCGTCGTCAACAAGGTGAAAGAGGGCAAGGCGGCGTTCGGCTACAACGCAGCCAGCGACACCTACGAGGACCTCATCGAGGCGGGCGTCATCGACCCGACCAAGGTGGTGCGCACCGCGCTGCAGAATGCCGCGTCGGTCTCCTCGCTGATGCTGACCACCGAGGCGCTCGTCGCAGAGCGGCCGAAGGAGGATAAGCACGAGCACGCCGGTGGCGGCGGTGGCGGCGGCATGGGCGGCATGGGTGGTATGGGCGGCATGGGTGGCATGGGCATGTAGCAACCGCCCGGTTTCTGTGCCTGTTCGTGTATGATGAGAGGGCCCTCCACTTTGGGGGGCCCTCTCTTTTTTGGGAAACTGATGCGTTGGATCGTTGCGTTGATTATTGCTTTGTCCTGCATCGCCTCTGCGTCTCCGAGCAAGCTACAGGCCCTGTTCGAATCGGGGATGGATCACTTCCGCCGCGGCGACTATCGCCAAGCGCTCGAGGAGTTCAAAGGCGCCTACCAGCTGCGGCCCGATCCGGTGGTTCTCTTCAATATCGGCCAGACCTATCGTCTGCTCGGCGAGCACGAACAGTCGGCGAGTGCGCTGCGCACCTACTTACAAACGGTGAAAGACCCGCCGAATCGCGAGGAGGTGGAGAAGCTGACCATCGAGGAGGAGCAGCTCGCCGCCCTGATGAAGCAGCCAGCACCGCCCGAAACGGGCATTCCGACCGAGGCGCCCCCACCGCTTCCACCGGTGACCGTGGAGCCCGCTTCGCCGCTCCCCAGGTGGGTCGCGAAACCGGCGGCGAAGCCAGTGATTTTAGCAGAGGCTCCGCTCCCAGCGAGCGCGCGCAAGACGCCCAAATGGGTTTGGGTCGTGGTGGGCGCCGGAGTAGCGCTCGTCGGTGGCGCCATTGGGTTGGGAGTGGCTCTGTCCAGCGGCAGCAGCGCGCCCATGACCAGCCTTGGCGTCTATCCGGCGGTGTTTTGATGCGCGGGTTACTGCTCCTTCTCCTGTGTGCCGGCTGTTCCGATGGGACTTCCTATCTCGTGGTGCGGGTTGCGAGCAGCCACGCGGTCACCGTGACGGCCATCGATGTCACGGCGACCCATAACGGGCAGCAGTCGATCACTCGCGTGGCTCCCGCTACCGGCTTTGCGATTCCGCCGCAAGCCAGCTTTGCGCTCAAATTCTCTCCCGAGCGCTCGGGAGAGGTTCTGGTCGCGCTAAAGGCGTGGAATGGCGCTGTGCTCGTCGGCACCGCGTCGGGCGCGCGCACTCTCAATCACGGAGGCGTCGCTGAGCTCGAGGTCGCGCTCGACGGAAATCCTAATAGCATCGATCTCGGCGCCGATTCAGCGGTGCCCATCGATGCAGCGACCGTGAGCGATCTGACCGTTCCGAACGATCTCCGTCTCTCCGGGGACCTCAACCTGCCCTTCCCCACGTTCAAGTCCGCGGCCAGCCTCATCGCTGGAGCCGGACCCTTCTCGGTGATCGCTGCCCAGCTCGATAACGATCAGAACACCGATATCGCCTGCGCCAACGTCAGTGCCAATACCGTCAGCGTGCTCATCGGCAACGGCGACGGCACCTTCAAGAAAAAGGTCGACTATGGCGTTGGGGTTGCGCCCTATGCGATCGCGGCAGGAGACCTCAACGGCGATCAGAAGATCGATCTCGTGACGGCCAATGAGGCGCTCGTGGGCAACGTGAGCGTGCTCATCAACAAAGGCGGCGGCGAGTTCGAAACTGCCGTCAACTACGCGACCGATTCGGTCAATGGATCGGCACCCTTTTCCGTGGCGATCGGTCTGTTCGATAGCGACGTGGTTCCCGACCTCGTCGTCGGCAATTTCGCTACCGATAACCTGGCCGTGCTGCTCGGCGAGGGCAACGGAAAATTCAAAAAGGCCCTGACCTACAAAGCCAATCAGCATCCCCCCTGGTTCGTCGCAGTCGGCGATTTCGACGATGACAAGAAGCTCGACGTAGTGGCTGCCGAGCAGACGCTCAACAAGGTCACGGTCTATCTCGGGGATGGCAAGGGCAGCTTTGGGTCGGCCGCCGATCTGGTGGCGGGGGGAAATCCGTCCTCGGTGGTAGTGGGCCGTCTCGATAGCGATCAGAAGCTCGATCTGGTGGTGGCCAACCGCGCCAGCAACGATGTCAGCGTACTCATCGGGAAGGGCAACGGGACGTTTCTCGCACCGGTGAACACGCCCGCCGGCCAGGGCGCGCATGCCGTAACCCTCGGCGACTTCAATGGCGATGCCGTGCTCGATGTCGCGGTGGCCAACGATCTGGCCAACACCGTCAGTATTCTCCTGGGGCACGGCGACGGAAGCCTCAAGATTCCCGCCAATTTTCCCGTCGGTAACAAACCGGTGTCGATCGCGGTCGGGGATTTCAACAACGATCAGAAGCCGGATATTGTGACCGCTGATCAGAACTCCAATGGCCTGAGTGTTCTCATCAATTCGACGAAGTAGGAGGGGTGATGCGGTGGTTCTTGTTGCTCTGGCTGGTGGCCTCCAGTGCCTCGGCGGCACAGAAGATTTCACTGACGCCCAGCCCCGTCGATTGCGGCGCCCCCAAGGTGGGTCAGTCCAACACGGTCGTGGTCACGATCGCCAATACCGGCAACGCCGACCTGAAAGTCACGGCCATTTCCAAACCCGCCAACACCGAATTCACCTTCGCGGGAATTCCGCAGTTTCCCATCAAACTTCCCGCTGGCACCAGCTTTGGTTTCAACATTGTCTTTACGCCCACCTCGCCGGGCAGCCATAGCGGCAGCACCACCATTTCCAGTGACGATCCGCTGAACGGACAGCTCACCCTCGCGCTGTCGGGCGCCTCCGGCAATGGTTCGATCCTCCTCGATGCCGGCACGATTCCTTTTGGCAAACAGCGCGTCGGACTGCCCTCGATGGCGGTGCCGGTGCTGATCTCCAATCCCGGTTTTGGCGATCTGCATGTTACCGCGATCGGGCTCGATCAGGGACATACGAGCGATTGGGTCATCTCCTCGGCCAAGTTGCCGGGGACGATTGGCCTGGGCGGTTCAGCGCCCTTCTCGCTGCAGTTTCAGCCGACCGCTACCGGGGCGCGGATGGCGCGAGTGGCCGTCGCCAGCGATGGCGACAACGGCGCCGCCACCACCCACTACGTTTACCTCTACGGCACGGGCAGCATGGCCAGCCCCTCGGTTGCGCCCGCCATGGCCGACTTTGGCAGTCAGCACCTGTTCGTCGCCTCCAACCCGAAGAGCCTCACACTCAGCAACAGCGGCAACGACGCCGCCTACCTCCAGGGGGTCGAGTTTTCGGGCGCCAACGCGATGGCTTTCGCGGTTGCAGCTCTGCCGACCTATCCTGCCAAGATCCCCGCTGGTGGGTCGCTGGTGTTGAATCTGGTCGCGGTGCCGCTGGTGCTAGGCACCAATACGGCAACCGTCACGATGAAGCTCGACGATCCCGCGATCCCGACGCTTTCGGTAGGTCTCTCCTCGAGCGGTGTTTCGGGCAGTATCCTGGTCGATCCGGGCTATCTCGACTTCGCATTGCAGCCGACCGGGGAAACCTCCGCCCCCAGGACCGTCACGCTCCTCAACCAGGGCGACGACGCGCTCGCCATCACCTCCTTCGCGATCACCGCCGCCAAGCCAGCTGTTTTTGTCAGCAACAACGGACTCAAGGTTCCAGCCACGATTCCACCCCAGGGGATGGTGAAATTTGATGTCACCTTTGCGCCCACCGTGGCGGCCTCCTATCTCGGGACGGTCGATCTCAAGACCGACGACCCCAACGCTCATCTCGTCAAGATTCCGCTGAGCGGCGTGGGCGTTTCCGGCGGTATTGCGGTCGATAAGGCAACGCTCGAGTTTGGCTCAGTGACCCTAGGAGCGAGCAGCGCTGTGCAGAGCGTCAAGCTCACCAACAGCGGGCTGCTGCCTGCGACCGTGCAGTCGATGACCCTGACCGGTAGTGCACCCCAGGCCTACGCCGTCGAGCCCGAGGCGCCCTTCGCCATCGATCCGGGACAGACGATCGCCATCAGGCTGCTCTTTACGCCGCTCCTGGCGGTCGATGCCAATGCGCTATGCAAACTCCAAGTGGCGGGCATGCCGAACGCCATCGTCGTGCTTTTGCACGGCAAGGGGGTGGGACCAAAGCTGAACCTTACGAGCGGCGGGCAGCCGGTGACCTCGGTCGATTTCGGCGAGGTGGCGCCAGGGATGTCGTCGGATTCGATCGCGATCGATATGACCAACGCAGGCACGAACGAAATTACCGTGGCGACGATCGCCAGCAGCGATCCCTCCTTCATCGTCGACCGGGCCGGTACCAAGCTGATGCTGGCACCCGCGGTGACCGGCCGTTTTCAGCTCCGCTTTGCACCGCTGAGCACGGGCGCCAAAACCGCCACACTCACCGTGGCCGCCCTAGGGGGCACCGGCTTGGCTTCGCTTAGCCTGATGGGAACTGCCGTGAACAGCCGGCACGCGGGGCCATGCGCCATCGGTATTGGCCGCGCAAGGTCGACCGGAGGGGCGTGGCTGGCGCTCTACGGGGGTGTGCTGCTCCTCCGCCGAAAGCGGCGCTGTTGTTACTGTTTGGGGCCGGGTCGGGGATCGGGCACTCCTGCCGAGCCCCCATCGTCGACCTCGACAAATAGCCCGTAGAGTCCCCCCACAACGGGAGCCAGGAACAGCCAATGGCGCACAGTGACCCAAAAGAAAGGGACCCTCACGACAGTGACATTGGGCAAAAGCGGGTGCCCAGCCGCATACAGCCCAGCGCCTGCGGCGGCACCCATCAGGGCCTTCATGGCGGGCGTCCAGAGCGTCTCACTGCGCCAGGGCAATCGGCCGCACACGAGGCCCGCCAGCGCTCCCGCGCCAGCGCAGGCGAAATAGGCGACCGCACCCCCATCGTCTGAAAAGCCGAGCCTCAGGAGCGCATAGCTGAGGCCCACTCCAACGATCAGGCCCTTTACCAGTCCGAGTAGGGCACGCAACATGGGTCGATTATGGTCCGAGTTGTGCCGAAGTGCTAGACCGACTCGCCGCGTCTGCCAAAGCTTCCCGGTAGCTCGCCATCACCGTCTGGAAGGCACCGTATTGGGAAATGGGTAGCGGAGTGGAACGCGCCGGCCGCAGGCGCAGGGGATCGATAAAATGGCCGCCCATTTTTACGCTGAAATGGAGATGGGATAGGCCGCCGGTCCCGCCGAGGTAGCCGATCACCTGTTTCTGACGCACGGAATCACCCACCTCGAGGTTGCGCGCGAGTTTCGCGAGTTGCAGGTAGACCGACTCCATACCACCCGGGTGGGCGATCTGCACGCAATGGGCTCCCCCGCGCACACCGCGGAAGGTGACTCGCCCCGGCGCGATCGCCCAGACCGCCGTGCCGGCTGGCGCCGGGTAGCCGACCCCGAGATGCGCCTGCTCGGTATGGAGTGTCGGCTGATAGCGACGGCGGTCCGCGTTCGAGGGGAAGCGGGCATACTTGACCGGTGTTTTTAGTAGCGTCTTGACCACCGACTCGCCCTGTTCGTTGTAGTAGGCACCGCTTCCCGGCACGGGTTCGAACCAGATGGCGTGAACCGGGCCCAGTCGACCGCTGTACTCGGCCGAAAGAATACGGCCGTAGCCGCGGAATTTCCCGTCGAGATATTGCTTTTCCACCAGGATCTTGAAGCGATCGCCCGGCTGGCTATCGAGGTAGAAGCTCGTATCCCAGGCGAGCAGTTCGATGAGCGCTGCTGCGAGGCTACGCCCTTCGCCCGCGCGCTCGATGGCATCGAACAGCGAGCTGCCGCCGGTGCCCGTGAGCACCGCCCACCGGGTTTCAAACGTTCCCTGCTCGCGGGCGCTGTGCCAGCTGTCGCCGCGCCGCGCGACCCGAAACAGCGCGTGGGCAGAGACACGCCACTCGAGGTTGCGCAACCGCTCCTCATCGTCGAAGCGCAGGGTATAGGTTTGGCCGGTACGGACATTGCGCGGGTCGAACAGTTTACTGAGCGCACCGACCAGCTCCGCGGCGACTTTGGGCGAGACACCTTCGCGGCCGAGCACGCTGTGAAAGCTATCGCTCGCACCGACGGTGCCAGTGCTCATGCGCCCTTCGTCGAGAACGATGAGGTGAGGCTCCGGGGGGGCAGAAGCCACCTGGGCCGCAGCTTTGGGCACCGCCTTCGGGGCCGAAAGCAGGGCCGGAAGGGCACGCCGTTGCTCGGAGATTCTTTGCAGATAGGGCAGCGACGTGCCGCCGCGCAGGAAGAGAAAGTAGATGTTGACTGCGATGAGGAGCGCAAACAGCAGCGCCAGCCGAAGGGTACCCTTCCACGGGGAAGCGTGTCGCCGGTGCCGCATCAACACTCTTTCTGTAACACGCGGATCTGTGCGACTCAAATTTGCGCGTGTTTGAGTAGATCTTTGGCGTGTGCACGCGCCTTCTCGGTGATCCGGCCGTCGCCTGCCATGCGCGCCAGCTCATCGATCCGCTCGTTTTGCGAGAGGCGCCGTACGGTAGTGCGGGTGCGGCCATTCTGCTCCTGCTTCTCGACGCGAAAGTGGACATCGGCGTAGGCGGCGATGGCGGCAAGGTGGGTGACGCACAAGACCTGCTTCTCGTCGGCCACGGCGCGAATGGTCCGTCCCACCACATCGGCGACCGCACCCCCGATACCCGCGTCCACTTCGTCGAAGACATAGGTCGAAACAGGATCGGCGCGCGATAGCACGCAGCGTAGCGCCAACATGACGCGCGACAGTTCGCCGCCCGAAGCCACGCGCCCGATCGGTCGCGCTTCATCGCCGCGGTTGGCGGCGAGGCGAAACTCGATGCGGTCGAAGCCGCTCGGGCCAAGGCGCGCCCGAGCGAAGGTGAGCGCAGCATCGTCCCCCTCGCGGGCGGGCCGCTCCTCAACGGCCACCACGAAACGAGCGCCCGCCATGCCGAGCTCAGCGAGCGTCGCCGAGACCTTTTTCGCCAGCGCCTTGGCTGCGGTGCGACGCGTTTCGGTGAGTCGCTGGCCGAGGAGGAGCGCCTCTTCCCGGGCCGTAGCGAGCGCTTGGGTCGCCGCGGCGCGCGCCTCCTCTTGGGAGCCGAGGCTGTGCAGCTCCGCCCGCAACTCAGCGGCGCGCTCGAGCACCTGGGTCACGCTCGCACCGTGCTTGCGCAAGAGGCGGGCGACCTGATGGCGCCGCTCGTCGATGAGCGCCAGCCGCTCGGGATCGGCGCTCACCCCATCGGCATAACGCCGCAGCGATTCGGCCAGATCCACGAGCGTTACGCGCGCTTCGTCGAGCTGCCGCCCCAAGGTGGCTAGCTCCGGATCGGCACGGCCCACCTCCGCCAGCTCCCGCCCGAGCCGGCCTAGTTCTTCGGTGATCGCCGCCTCGCGTTCGTAGAGCGCAAAGGCTGCGCGCTGCGACGCGGCCTGTAGCTTCTCCGCCGACTGGAGACGCTCTCGCTCGAGTCGCAGCCGTTCGTCTTCGCCCGGCTCGAGCGCGGCCTCGTCGATCTCGCGCAGCTGGAAGCGCAGAAAGTCCTCGCGCTCCGCCCGCGTCCGCTCATCGAGCGAACAGCGCGCCACCATCTCGGCCGAGACGGTGATCTGTCGATAGGCCGCGGCCATCCCTTCGCCGAGGGCCGGGTCGCCGCCATAGGCATCCAAGATCGCGAGCTGCCGCCCCGGCTCGCCGAGCGCCTGATGCTCATGTTGGCCCATGAGCTCGATGAGACGCCCCACCACTTCTCCGAGCGAGGCCGCGGTCGCTAGGCTGCCATTGAGATGCACCCGACTGCGTCCACCCACCACCCGCCTGACCAGCAGCCCGTCGCCCGCCGCCGCGGGTTCGATGCCGAGTTCACTCAGCCGCTCAGCGAGCGCTCGTTCGGCGGTGCCCTCGGGAGCAAAGATCGCTTCGATGCGCGCCTCCTCCGCGCCGCTGCGCACGACTTCCGCCGAGGCGCGCCCGCCGCGCAAGAGCGCCACCGCATCGACCAGTAGCGATTTTCCAGCGCCGGTCTCACCAGTGAGCACGTGAAAGCCGCGACCGAATTCAAGCTCGAGCTCATCGAGCAGGGCGAAATTGGAGATCCGCAGATGGGTTAGCATGGCTAGACCGCTTTCAGGTTAAAGTGAGCGACTGCGGCGGCCGATCCCTTCGGCGAGTGCTTCGTCGCTCCTCCTGGGATTACTGCTAGTCTCATGATCCTACACATCTTCCGCGGCAACATTTTGGGCACATGCCGCCCTCTCCGACGGCAAACGGGCTCTGCGGCGGGTCGGAATCGCCACTTGGACATGTTGCATCGCAGCACGTGCAACCCCGCGAAATTCGCTCGCTTCGCGAGATGTGATCAATCGTGAGACTGCTAGTAGTCCTGCGTCGTCGCTTCTCGCCTCGCCTCGGTTCCCCCCAGTCGGAGGGCGTCGTCGTCCGCCTCGTTCACTCACTTTAATCTGAAAGCGGTCTAGCAGGCTGTTGATAAAGTCGTTTTTAGGCCCGCACAGCGGGCCCGCGGCGGAGTCGCCGCGTGAGCAGGGGTGAGGCTCCGGCGGCTTTGCCGACGGAGCGGGGCGGCACGCCCCGTTAGATCGACTAGCAGGCGGCAAACAATTTGGGTGTGAAAACAGCTTCATCGGAGTTTTTCAACAGCCTGCTAGATTATCGGTCGCTTCCGTCGCCAGTTGCCAAAATCATCCGCCGCCCCAGCCGAGCTTTTCGCGCAGCACATCGAAATAGGGCTTATCGGCCGGCCGGTAGAGCTGCAGCGGTGCGGCCGCCGCATGCACTTCGATGAGATCGCCCTCCGCCACTTCGGTACCCCATTGGCCGTCGACGGTGAGCACGACGTTGCTGGGCGCCGCCGGCAGCCGCAGTTGCAGCCGGGAGGCCATGGGTACCACCACGGGTCGGTTGGTCAGCGTATGCGGAGAGATTGGCGTCAGCACCATCGCCTCCACCTGCGGCACGAGGATCGGCCCACCGGCCGACAAACTGTAGGCGGTCGATCCCGTCGGGGTCGCTACGATCAATCCGTCGGCGCGGTAGTTCGAAATCAGCGCGCCATCGAGCCGAGCTTCGAATTCCAAGAGCCGCGCCAGCGCCCCTTGACTCACCACCGCATCGTTGCAGGCATAGCGCACAAGCGTCTCACCGCTCTTGCGGACTAGCCGCACCTCGAGCCGCATGCGCCGTTCGCACACCAGCGTCCCCGCGAGCGCCTGCGCCAGCGTAGCGCGCGCTTCCGAGGGCGAGCAGGTGGAGAGAAAGCCGAGCGTGCCGAGGTTGATCCCCAAAATGGGCACCGGCCGCTCGGCCACTCGCTGGGCGCCGTGGAGGAGAGTGCCATCGCCACCCAGGACCACCAGCAGATCGAGCGATTCCACTGCACCGCCATCGAGCATGACCGGCTCGTGTCGCTCAGCGCGCAGCCAGGCCGCGAGATCGCGCGCGATGGCCTCCGCTTCCGGGTTGCTACGCTGGAGCAGCAGTCCGACGCGCACTACGGGTTCCCGATGAGCACTTCGCCATCACCACCGGCAATGAAGGCTTCCGCCGGTCCGCGCCCGTGGATCGCATAGAGTCCAAAGCTGCCGGAGTAGGTCTGCGGGGCCCACGCCTTGCCATTGAAGAACAGGATCTGACCGCCGCCCTGGACAAAACTTCCCACTGCATAGACTTCATTGGGACCGCTGCCCCAGACCCCGTAGAGACTGAGCGGATTTTGCTCGCCCTGTCCCTGGGGCTGCAGCTCGGGTGGCGAGCCCCACTTTTGACCCTCCCAGTGCAGTAGCGTTTGGAACCCTCCAGTGACATAAACATCGTTCGGGCCGCTGCCCCAGATGCTGTAGAGTGGGTTGTTATTGTCGGTGGGTTCTTTGTCCCAACCCTTGCCCTGGCTGGATTTGCGGCTGTAGAGGCCAGTGTTGCCCACGAGATACAACTTCTCGCCGGCGACCCAGATCGAGGACCAGTCACCAGGTATGTTGGTATTGATAGCGCCCCATCCGGCTCCAGTGTTGTGGAGGACGGTATTCTGTGTACCGACCACCCATATATCCTGCGAGTTCGTGCCCCACACTCCGTGCAGGGCGGAGGGGCTGGGTTGGACCGCCTTGGTCCATAGGTTGCCATTTTTGAACAACAGGGTGCCGCCCTCGCCGACCGCCCAGATGTTTTGGCTGTCGCTACCCCAAATCGCCAGCAGCGCCTTGTTCTGTGCTTCGAGGGGAGTCCCTTGCCGAGCCCAATTTTTGCCGTTGTCGTTGGAGTAATAGATGGCTCCCATCTCCCCGCAGACGTAGATCTCCTGGGTGCCTTTTACGGCATAGACGCCATAAAACGAGCCATTGAACTTGGCGTCGACTTTCTTGGGGAGCCAGGCGCTGATATGAATCGCCGTCGCCATGTCCAGCCGCGGGGCGCCCATATCGGGGCTCGCTACGCAATTGCCGCCCAGCCCTTCGCCGGCGGTCTCGTCCCAGCGCTGGCCGCACATCGCATCGGGAAACGCGCAGTATTTGTTGCCGCTGGGCGCTGTTGTGCAGCTACCCGACGTGTAGTCGCGGGTGTGGCAGACCTGATCGTTGTCGCAGGGGACGACCAAGGGTCCGCGGCAGCCGCCGAAGAGCAGCAGGAGGAGCAGCAGGCGGCTCACAGGGAGCCTCCCGCATGGGGCGCTTCGCGATGGGCGCGATAGGATAGATACTTGACCACCGAGGCCACCAGCAGCACTCCACCGACGGCCAGCGCGGTGTAGCCAACCGGCCAGAGCGCGTTCGCGCGATCCCAGGCGGCGCGGCGCTGGTCGAGATCTTCCAGGATGGAGTTGGCCCGGCCATCGAGGGACGCACTGTAGCCCGCCAGCCCCGCACCGGTGCCGAGGACCACGGTGCCCGCGGCGCCCAGGCCGACCGCCCAGAGATCGACGGGCCGCGGCGAAAGCGTAGTGATGGGGGCCGCCGCCGCCGCGCGCTCCTGGGTCGCGACGACCTGCTGCAGCTCCGCGATCAGCTTCTCCACTTCGGCGCGGTCGCCGCGGTCGGACGGCGAAAGCTCGAGATAGCGCTGATAAAAATGGAGCGCACGCGCCGGCCGCTTGGCCATGCGGTGCGCCTGCGCGATGTTGTAGAGAAAGGCCGCCTGGGGCTCTTCACGAAAGCCGGTTTCGAACTCGCGGATGGCGCCATCATAGTCTTCGAGCGCATAGGCGGCCATGCCAGTTTTGTAATGCCTTTGCGCCACCGTCTGATCGGCCGCCGCGGGGCCGCCGAGGGACCACACGAAGACGATGACCAGCAGCCGAATCATCCCGTATCCATACCCGACTGGGCCGCAAACGTGAACCCCTTGACATCACCCGGAAGATCCAGTATGTGATCGCCCCTTCGAGGGATAGAGATGCCAAGGACCCGCTCCACCACCAAAGAGGCCGCCGATCTCGACCGCCAATGGCACGTGGTCGATGTCGATGGGCTCACGCTTGGGCGCGCGGCGACGCAGATCGCCCACCTCCTGCGCGGTAAGCACAAGCCGACCTTTACGCCCCATGTGGACTGCGGCGACTTTGTGGTGGTGGTCAATGCCGCCAAGGTGCGCTTCACCGGCAAGAAGCTGACCGGCAAGCTCTACCACCGCCACACGCAGTTTCCCGGCGGCATCGTATCGCTGTCGGCTGAGAAGATCTTGGCGAAGAAGCCGACCGAACCGATCACGCGCGCGGTGCGGGGCATGCTGCCCAAAGGGCCGCTCGGCCGCAAGCTGTTCAAGAAGCTGAAGGTCTATGCGACGGCGGACCATCCGCACGCCGCCCAGCAGCCGCAGGCGACGAAACTCGCGAGCGGATATTAAACGGAGCGTCTATGGCAGTAGAGCGGAATTCCTACTATGCAACCGGCCGGCGCAAGCAGGCGGTGGCGCGTGTGTGGATGACTTCGGGTTCGGGCGAGGTGGTCATCAACCAGCGGCCGATCGATAACTACTTCGGTCGCGCGACTTCGAAGATGGTTTTGCGCCAACCGCTCGAGCTCACCGAGACGATCGGCAAGTATGATCTGCGCGTCAATGTGCGCGGCGGCGGCCTCTCGGGCCAGGCGGATGCGATTCGCCTCGGCATCACCCGCGCTCTGCTGAAGGTCAATCCCTCGTTCCGCCCGGCGCTCAAGTCGGCCGGCTTCGTCACGCGCGACCCGCGCATCAAAGAGCGCAAGAAGTATGGGCAACGTGGCGCCCGCGCCCGCTTCCAGTTCTCCAAGCGCTAGACCGACCTCACGTTCAGTTGATCTACTTCGGCGACCGATCCCTTCGGCGCTGCTTCGTCGCTCCTCCTGGGATTACTGCCAGTAGTCCTGCGTCGTCGCTCCTTGCTTCGCCTCGGTCTCGGCCGCCTCGCTACGCTCAACTTAACGTGAGGTCGGTCTAAAATACATTCGGGACATCCTCAGCCACCCAGGTGGCCAGCGGGATCGTTCCGCCAAAGGGCGCAACTTCACGCTCCTCCACGCCGATAATCTTACTATGTCTGGCCAGGGTCCGTCCTCAAAGTCCTCCCGTCGTCGAGCTCATTCTCGCCGCGGCTCGCTTTGTCGCTCCTCGGTTGCCTACCGCCAGTAGGCGCCCTCGTCGCTCCGCGCGAGCCGGGCTGCGAACTTCGCCCGACTCGGTCCGGACTTTGAGGACAGACCCTAGTGGGAGGTGGGTGCGTGGTGATAGAATAGGAACTTCGTATGAGCGCTGAGCCCAGCCTCGCACCCCGATCGCTTGGCCATGCGCCTGGGGCTAGGCGGGCTCACGCCGATGCTGACGCGCACCGGTCGGAAGAGGAGCCGGAGTACGGCGTTGCGCCCACTGCGCGGACCGCGGCGATCGATTTTCTCAAGCGGTCGAATAGCCAGCCCACGGACGTGGTGCTGGTGGGGCTGCATCAAGGACTCCCTGGCGTGCGTCCCGATGGGAAAAGCTGGGTCACCTGGATCCTCGAGGCCAAACGGAATGGTGCCCGGCTAGCGCAAGGGGTCGAAATACGCGGCAAGTCGCTGCTCCAGATCGTCTGTGATCCGGGATTCGATCCCCCGGCGCCGCAGGCGAGGCCGCAGCCGACCCGTTCGCCGGGCGAGCCGCCGCCGCAAGCGCCGGAGTTGGCGAAGGAGCCCGAGGTCGAGGTCGAGAATTCGCTGCGCGAACAGCGTGCTCCTCTGGGTGGAGCGGTTCCGCCGCTCCACCCAGAGGGGGTGGCCCCTGCCAGGACGGTTGGCCACCCCGGGGCGGCCCCCCACGCGGCCGTACCGGCCCTGGGCAAGGCGGTACCCCCTGCGCTGGCGGCGCCACCGCTGCAGACGACGCACGTGGCCGAGGGCGGTGCACACGAGGGCGAGCCACCGCTCGAGCCCGAACCCGCGCCGGCGCCGAGCCCGGCGGCCAACGACGCCTCTTCGCAGCTCCTCGGGCAGTTTACCCAGGGATCGCACGACAAGATCACCGAACTCGATAAAGTGGGCCGCGATTTTGCCCGGCATACCGCGGCGGCATCACGCAAGGCGCAGCAGGCGATCGATGAGGCGGTGGTGGGTGCCTTGGCGCGGGTTACGACGGCGGCGGCCAACTCGCGGGCTACGACGGCAGTTCGTTATGCGGGGACCTGCGCCACGATGATCCAACGGCGCGACGCTGCGATCAACAAGGTGAAGAGCGATGCCTCGACCGAGCGGACTCAGCTCGACAAGGCGGCGGGCGATGCGGGGCACGCGCTCGACGATGCCGCCAATTCGGCCGTCGAACGACTCGATCGGGTCTATGCCCTGGCGGTTCAGGAGCTGCGTGAGGCAGGGGTACGGGCGGGCAATACCGCGCTGAAGCTTGGCGAGCAGAAGGCGCAGCACTATCTGTCGGCGCCGCGGGGTCCTTCGACCATCATGAGTGGCGACATGGATGGTGCGCGCGCCAATGCCCGGGCCGACGCCGCCCACAAGGTGGCCTTCGCCTACAAAGACAGCATGCGCAAGGCGGGCGAGGACTATTCCCAGGACTACGCGCGGGGCCAGGGCAAGCAGAACGATCTCCGCGCGGTTCGAGAGTTCGTGGAGCAGCAGCGTCTCAAGCTGAAGGAGCAAAAGGCCGCTTCGTTCCAGAAGATTGCACGCGCAGAGAGCTCTCTCACCCAGACGGCGCACGAGAAGTGCGATGAGGAGATCAACGCGTTCGGAGCGGAGTACCAGGCGATCCAGCACGAGATCGACGCACGCGAAAAGGCGGAGAAGGAGGGGATCCAGCAGCAGGCCAAGCAGCTCAAGAGCACGGTGCGCCACCAGACACGGGCGGCGCAGGCGAAGGTGCTCGAGGGGGTGCGCGCTACCTCGGCGACGCTACGGCAGCAGATCGATCAGATCGGCGCCGATCCGAATGCGAAGAGCAGCGATCCGGAGGAGCTCCAGGGAATGATCGGCAAGGCTCAAGCGAGCCTGGAAGAGGGGGTGAGCGCCGGGAGCGCCTCGCTGAAGGCGCAGGCACGCCATATCCACGCCGATCTGGATCACCGGGTGGCGAAGTTTCTCCAGGGTCTCGCCAAGGTCACCGACCAAGGGGGGGGCGACCAGGGGCTGACAGCCCAGCGTTTCAATGCGATTGCGGACGGCGCCCGGGATGTGGCCCGGGACGTGATGGTCCGGGTCGAAAAGAGCTCGACGTCGGCGATGAAAGAGGCGGCGAACGTCGAGCAGGTGAAGGAGTTCGGCAAGACCACTGCCGACGCCCTCAACAATAACATCGACCAGGTCGACCGCGGGGCGAAGAGCCTGGTGGAGCAGTTCGAGAATGGCCCGGGCGGGCTGCAGCAGATCGTGCAGCATGGTCACGGCCAAACACGTTCGCTCGCGGCCGAGACCGAGCTTCAGGCCGCGGAGGCGGCCAAGCAGGTGCAGCCGCGCTGGAAGTCGGTGCTCAAGTGGGTGGTCGCGATCGCGGTGCTGGTGGTGGTGGCGGTGGTGGCCGGCCCCGCGGTCATCGGCTTCGTCGCCGGCATGGCCGGGGCGATGGGCATGGGAGCGGTCGGAGCCGGCATCGTGGGTGCGGTGGTGGGGGGCGCGGTGCTGGGGGCAGCTTCAGGCGCGGTGCTGGAGATGGGCAATCAGATCATCGATGGCATCGGCACCGCAGAGGGCATCCATTTCGACTTCAAACGGATCGGTACGAGCGCTCTTGCTGGTGCCATCGGGGGTGCGCTCGGCGGCGCGGGCGGCGCGCTGGTCCAGGGCGTCGTTCGCGGCGTGGGCATGCGCATCGCTGCCGACCTTGTGATCAACACCGGCTCGGGCGCGATCGCCGACCTCGCCACCGGCAATTTCTCGTTCGAGGGGGTGCTGTCCGCAGGGGGCATCGGCTTTGCGATGTCGCTCGCGCAGGCCTTCATCAGCTCGAAGACTCACACCCGCGTACGGGTGGGCGAAGCAGGAGCTCCCGAGGGGCGCATCGGCGGGGCCGCGCGGCGCATCGGCGAGATTCAAGAGGGCTTTATGAAGCGCGGCCAAGCCTTCGGCGAAAGGATGGTTACGCCGCGACCGGCGATCGAAGTGCCCACGGCGCCGCGGGTGGCTGCTCCGGAAGTGGGCCCCGAGCAGCCAGTGCCCCATCCGGGCGAGCAGCCGGCGAGCGAGCATGCACTGGGACCCGCCGCCACTGAGGAGCATGCTCCGCCCGCAGGAGAGCGGCAGGGGGAAGCGGGAGTTCCCGCGGCGCCGCAGGAGGGCGAACGGATCCCTCAAGGGGCCGCAGCGGGGGAGGATACTCCGGGGGTTGGCGAAGCCGTGCAGCAGGCGCTGCCAGAGCCAGTGCTCGATGGTGAGCAAGTGGCAAAGGGGCGCAATGTGGGAATTGGTCAGCCGATCGACGACCAGCGAGTTGCCGAATCGATCATGCGGAAAATCATGACCGGCGACTCCACGGGCTTTGACGAGCTCGGTGTCAGCCGACCTCCAGAGGGCTTCGATCCCACTCAGATTGAATGGGGTCTCGGGCAGCTACCGGACGGACGGTTCATCCTCATCCGCGGAGAGTCCGGCGCGGTGGATTGGGGAGGGTTCCCAGGGGTCAAAGCACTGGCGCATAGCCATCCGCTGACAGCTCAAAAGCTGCTCACCAGGAACAACATCCGGTTCTCCGAGCTGCCCCGCGGTAACTATAATGACGTCGTCAACGTATTTCCATCAGCGGCCGACGTTCGCTACTGTGCCCAGTTTGGCATCTCGGAACACACGGTTCGCACGCCCTATGCGCACAAAGGCGACGGGGTGATCGGCAATCCGACTGGCGGCGCCCGGGAAGCGAGGGTGGAGATTACGATCCACGATCCTGAGCTGGCGGGCAATTTTGCGGGGAGCGATATCCCTGTCTACCGGTCCAGAATGGTGGCTCGAGCGGGATCGGAAATCATCTGGCAGGGAGAGGTATTCTCTTGTGACCACCCTGCAGCCGGTAGCATGATCATCTTCGAAGCGCCTCCGCTCACCAAGGTAGCGCCGAGGACGACTGGGCAGTCCCCGGCTCAGCCGTAGACCGGAGGAACGTCAGGAGAGCAGAGAAGTCGTGCTATGAGAAAGTTAGGATAAGGTGGACCCCTCAAAAAAAGTAGAGAGGCGATGAGCCGCACTCTGGACCGCGGGAAATACGCTCTAGGGGACAGAATCTACGGGGGGCCGGAGCGTGGTCTGTACGCCGTACAAGAGCTCGCTCGGCCAGAGCGCCACTGGGTTACCGTCGGCCCTGCGCAGCGCCTGCCTGAGGCAGAGCTCAGGCGCCGCCTCACCTGGAATATTCCGGGGATCGCGCCGCTCACCTATATTGGCCCCATCGAAGGGGAGGAAAACGGCTACGACGGGTTGGTCGAACAGCTGCCGGACGGTGACCGCACTGATGAGCAACCCCCCAAAGGGGGCGATGCCATCGAGATTGCGATCGCCATCGGTGAAGTGTTGCGCGCCGTACAAAGCTATGGCTGGGTTTTGGCTGGCCTTCGGCCAGAGACGGTGTTCGTTCTTCGGGAGGCCACTCACTGTCGGTTTAGTGGCATGGCGCCACGCTGCCAGCTCTTTTGGATGACCTCGCGGGAGCCACGCGAAGCAGCGCCGCCCGCCTTTGATCGTCTCTACATCGCTCCCGAACTAATGGGAAGCCAAGAGCCCACCGCCGCTGCGGATGTATTTTCCCTGTGCGCCACTTTGGCCGAATGGATTTCGGGCTATCCGTTCGAGGGCGAGCATTTCATGGCCCGCTTGATGTCGCTCCTGCAGGGGCGTCGCAGTGGTTGGCACGGCCCCCCCGAGCTGGCGCCCCTCATTGACCGTGCCCTTGCGGTCGAGCCAGCACGTCGCCCCTCGCTCGATGAGGTGCTGGCCGAGCTGGAGAGCTTCAAATCACGTTAGGGCATCCTCTCGAGGAGGCTGTGATGGCGCGCGTGACCGGGATCGGTGGTGTGTTCTTCAAGTCGACGTCTGACCACAAGCGGCTCGCCGCGTGGTACCGGGACAACCTGGGCTTGGCGCTCGAAGACTGGGGAGGCGCGATCCTGAAGTGGCCTGAGGACCCAGGGGAGGACCGCGGCCTCACCGTCTGGCACGTCGCCGAGCGCGAGTCGAAGTGGTTCAATCCCAGCGCGTCCAGCTTCATGATCAATTATCGGGTCGACGATCTGGCAGCACTACTCGCGCAGCTCAAGAGCAACGGCGTCGAGGTGTTGAAGGGGCCTGACTCCGAGGAGAACGGCAGGTTCGCCTGGATTATGGATCCCGACGGCAACAAGATCGAGCTTTGGGAGCCGATGATCTGGGACGAGAAGAACAAGAAGGCATCGCCGAGAGGTTGAACGCAGCGGCCTGCCCATTGACCACTCCCTCCCTTGCGGTTGCGTCAGAGCTAGCATGCCTTGACGCGCAGCGCGCTCCATGGGCAACGTTCGGAATACGCACTCTCTCCGTCCTGGTCACCTTCGTTGCGGCGTCCGTCGAGGCTGAAAGGCCGCCTTGCCGGGCCCTCGTATCCGTAGCCACTTCAGGGAGTGTCCCTGCGCCGGAGAAGAATCCTCCGGCACCCGACCCGGCGACCTACCAGATGGCCGACGTACAGCTCGATGCGACGCCGACCGTGAGCTTCGGGCGTGGCCTCCTCGCACGAGGGGGAGAAGACCTGGGCGCTGCGCGTGGTCCGCCACGTGGACGTCACGAAGTCGAAGCACGGAAAGACGACGACGACGTGGGACGAGCTTGTCGCGCGCGAGCTGCCGGGGCGGAGCGAAGCCCGGCTGCTCGGCCCCGAGGAGAAGGTCGCCGCGCCTACGGCCGAAGACGCCGAGCGCGGCATGGTGGAGTTCGAGACGACGCGCACTGATGGGTCGTGGTCGGGTAGGAGCTGTTGCCCGGCCCGCCATGGATGTCCTCGCGGTGGTGCTCGTGCCGTAAGGCCGAGATGGGCAAGAATGTGGGTGGCCACGCGCTCGTCCTCGATTGCGGCGACGAGCGTCATCGGTCCCGCGCACCGATGGCAGACCAGGACCTCCATGCCCCAGATCCGCCGCATCAAGACGGCCCACGAGAGCCGGCGTTCCCGGGCGGTGTCGTCGGGGCCAGCGAGGTCAACACAAAGCGTCGAGCCAGACCGATCGTGGCCTTGCACGCTTCGTGGTAGTTGCCGATAACGCCTGGTCCAAGACCCAGGACGATTGGCTCAACGCGACGCTCGCAGACGCGCAAAAAAAGCCGCTCTGTATTCAGACCGTCATCACCCGCTCGATAACACTGATATGCCCGACTTCGCGCAGATCGCGAAGATCATCAAATCCTACAACCACACGCTGGTGTTCACGGGCCATACCCACCTTATGAAGGTCGACAAGTGGAATGATCAGACCGGCCGCGCTTTTGTCATCGGCAACGGAGGGGCACCGCTGGCGCAAAGCTTCTCCTGGTACGGCTTTGCCCTGGTCGAGCAGCTGTCCGATGGAAATGTCTCGGTGGTATTGCTCGATCAGGCGACCGGCAATCCTATGGCGTCCCACACGCTCAAGCCGCTATGAAGCGATATCGAAATGAATCAGGCTTGACGCACTGTCGGCACAGGTTTAGTAGATCCTCTACATGTATTTGCGGGATTAACTCAGTTGGTAGAGTGTCAGCTTCCCAAGCTGAATGTCGCCGGTTCGAACCCGGTATCCCGCTCTGACGATGCCGGCAATCGATCACGAAGGGTGGAAGCGGGTTCTACCCGATCTTTTTGATAGCGAGTTCTATGCCCGCTGGGCGCCGCGCTTTCGCCTGATCTCGCGCTATTTCCGCACGACCTTGCTCCATGCTGAGCGGATTCCCCAGCGGGGCGGTGCGCTGCTGGTCGGAAACCACGCTACTTGGGGAATCGATTCCTTTGCGCTGATCCCCGAGATCTTCGCCGCGACCGGCCGTCCGGTGCGCGGCTTGGCGGAGAAGCTGCTCTTCGCGACAGGCCTTTCGCGCGGGCTCTTTGCCGCCTTTGGCGCGGTGCCGGGCGTTCCGGAGACGGCGGTGCAGCTGTTGCGGGCGGGCGAGCTGTGCCTGTGCTATCCGGGCGGCGATCGTGATTCGTTCAAGCCCTGGTGGCAGCGCCATCGCCTGCTGTGGGAGCGACGCAGCGGCTACCTGCGCGTGGCGCTGCGCGCGGGGATCCCGATTCTTCCGGTGCTGGGGGTGGGCATCGACGATGCGCTACCGGTGGTGGGACGGGATCGCATCTTTGGGCGGCGCCTTCTCGGCGGACCGCGCTACGATCTGCCGCTCCTTTTACCGGGGCCGCTTCCATTGCCGTCGCGTTTCGTCTTCGAGATCGGCGAGCCGATCACCCTTTCCATGGAGGATTCTCCGTCGGACGCGGCGATCGATCAGCACCACGCGCGGATTTGGAAGACGTGTCAACAGCAGCTCGATGCGCTGGCGCAGCGTTACCCCACGCCGTGGCGCGATCGGATGGCGCGCTATGCGGCCGAGCTACACGGAGAGCCATAGATGCGCGTGCTTGGCCTGGCGATCTTTGCCCTGGGGTGCGGTCCGAAGCTGCCCGTCTGCCCCGATGCGCCCTTCACCGTATCCCCCATGCAGCTCGGGGATTTCGATTCGATCACACCGCTCGGCAACCTCAATCCTTCGAGCCATGTTTTTCCGACCGATCACGTCTACTTCGGCATCCGCGACGACGGACAGCTGGGTACGCCGATGGTACCTGTGGTCGCCCCCGGACACGTGTGGATTGTTCATGTCGACCGTTTCGACCGATTGGAGGGATCGGGGGGGAGCGCCACCAAATACAAGGTCGAGTTTTCCCCCTGCGACTCGGTCGAAGCCTACCTGGACCATGTGACCACACTGGATGCGGCGCTCACCGCGCGGCTCGATCTTGGCGAGGGCGATTGCCAGCAATATTCGACCGGCGGAAGGACGTTTCGCTTCTGCCAATCGAAGGTCAATGTCGAGCTGCAGGCGGGCGAAGCGATCGGCACCACGGGCGGCCCAGGAGAGCATGCGCTCGATTTTGGCGCGATCGATCAACGTTCACCGGAGCTGGTCTACGCCAATTCCGCTCGCTTGCATGATCCCAACGCACAGCGGCACACTGTCTGTCCGATCGACGAGTACTCTGCCGAGGCCGCGACACCGCTGCGCGCCAGGCTGGGAGGCTTTCATCTCATGGCACACCGCACCGCGGCGCCCGTGTGCGGGGAGACGGCGCAGGACCGGCCGGGTACCGCGCAAGGCAACTGGTATGCGCGCGGGGCAGATGCGCAACACGAAGATCCCCATCTGGCCCTGGTGCACGACAACATCGATCCGACGATTGGCGCTTTTTCCATCGGCACCACACTGCCCCCTTCGCCGGGAGTATGGCGCTTTGTGCCGACGAGCGCGGGCTATCTCAACCGCGAATTTTCACAAGTGACTCCCGATAGCCACACCTACTGTTATGACGCCTTCGTGGAGGGCTCGCCCCCCGGTGCCGGCCATCTGGTGCTACAGCTCCTTAGCGCGAGCACGCTGCAAATCGAGCGGCAGAATGGCTCAAGCTGCGGCGCCGGGCCATGGACCTTCGGCGGCGGCGCGATCGATTTCGACCGATAGATTTTGCTCTATGGATGCACTGGTGCCTGCTCCCAGGTGCGCGTGCGCAGCGTCAGCTCGATCCAGCTGAGATGCCGCTGCTCATCCTGAAAATTGTGTTGGATGAGGTGGAATAGCACTTTCCACGGCGCTCGCGTGGCGTTCGGCCTTGTCGAGGAAGGCGAAGAAACGATCCGCTTCGAGGTGGCCGACGCAACCGATCGGACAGGGGCGAGAGCGCTCCCCGGTAGCAAGATCCTACGCGCGGAGAGTGCCAAGGGCGACTCCATGAAGCTCTATGTCAAGACGGACGATGTCCTACGAGCGTAGACCAAGCTCACCGGGGGGCGCGCCGCAAAGATCCTTGGTCGCGCGATCCGGCTCCACGAACGCGAACAGCGCCGCGCGGCTCTCGACAAGCTGGCCGCTCGTCACTACGAGAAGCTCCTGGCTGCTCAGAACCGCCTCGCGGCTCCCCGCATCCTCGACGTTCTTCCGCGGGTTCCTGTCGGGCGGTTCCTGGGACAGAATCGAACCCATCTTTGTGGCCTTTGCCGCCGGGGACAAGTTCCACCACCGGGGCGAGACGCACTACCGGGAACTCCGTCGCCTTCGTGAGATAGGATGGGTGGAGCAGGTCGGTCGCGGCTACTGGTCGCCCAGCGTTGAGATCGCACGCACCTTCGAGTTCCTCCGGTATGGGTCCACCGCCGCGGTCAGGGGACAGCGTCGAGGGGAGCGGTTACTCGGAGAAAGCGGGTGGGTCGACGGTATCATCGCCGACCCCGAGGGAAGGATCGTGGTCGGGTAGGAGCTGTTGCCCGGCCCGCCATGGATGTCCTCGCGGTGGTGCTCGTGCCGTAAGGCCGAGATGGGCAAGAATGCGGGTGACCACGCGCTCGTCCTCGATCGCGTCGACAAGCGTCATCGGTCCCGCGCACCGATGGCAGAGCAGGACCTCCATGCCCCAGGTCCGCCGCATCAAGACGGCCCACGAGAGCCGGCGTTCGCGGGCGGTGTCGTCGGGGCCAGCGAGGTCAACACAAAGCGTCGAGCCAGGCTCCGAATCGATGATGCACGATCGCGAGAGCGGCCCTTCTCCAACGGCAGACACACAATCTCCCTGACACCAAACGAATTCCTCTCCCGCCTCTGCACCCTGATCCCTCCCCCGCGCGTCCACCAGACCCGCTACTACGGGATCTTCGCCCCCCGCGCTCAGGCCCCCCTGTAACAGATTTACAGGGGGGAATCCCCCCGGCCGCGCAGCTCTCACCGGACGCAAGTCCACCCCGAGACCCCCTCTTACCGTCGAGAAAACCAAGCCGACGCCGCTGTCCGAACCCGGCTCCGCCCCTCCCAACCCCGATCGCCCAGTACGTCTTCCTTGGGCCGACCTCCTCCGCCGCGTCTACGAAATCGATCTCCGTCGCTGCCCCGCCTGCCACGGCCCCCTGCGCGTCATCGCCTACATAATGGACCCGACATCACAAGAACAATTCTCGAATTCTGGCAGGTCAGGATCTCCGATCCTGTGCGCGCCGTTGTGCGATCGATATATTTAACGACGTTCGCGAGCTCATTTGAAAAACCACGGGGGTACGGCGGGCGGTCTGCCACGCTGGGTTGTCGTGTAAATGCAACTGGCCTGCACTTCCAGCCTGCCTTCCCCGACCACGCTAAAGTCATGACAGGCGGGATGGAGCGGATGAACGCTCATCAGGGCAGACTTGATCTCTGCGCCAGGTGGGCAATGAAAACTCGCTGGGCTGGCCGGATCGGAATCCTTCAAATAGAGCTCGAGCTCAGACGGTTTACAATCTGGATCGGAGTACCGGACGGCATAGATGCACTCCGCGTTGTCCAGGTCGATCCGATCGAACTGGTCGATGGAAACAATGCCTTTGGAGCGGCGGTCAATTTTTTGCAGTAATTCTTCATTCGAAGGACAGACTTCTCGCCGCACGAGATCGATCGGCCGATAGATATATTTGCCCTTGTGGGTCTCGGCCCAGCAACCGCATAAAAGACAACCGGCAAGTACCAAGGTGCGCACAGAATGACCTCTCTCCCGCTATTTCAGCACAGTCCCGACATTTTCGCGCGACCGCGACGTGTGGGCCGACCTCGTAGGGACGATGCCGGGTGCGACGTCGGCCGCCTCGCCGATAGCGGCTATCGTCGGTCCAGGTTGTGGAGCAGCATGCGAGCTCGCGGCGCGCTCGCTCGTCACGTATGCCGGCGCAACAATCTTCGGCGACGTCCAGCGCGCTGGGCGGCTTGAGCGCGACGACCCCGCTCGGCTTGTATTGCCGCACTCGAAGATCGAGATCTACGAGCACGTGGAGGTAGCCGACGCTTGAGAAGTCAGTGTACAGCTCATAGGCGTCGATGGGCTTGGGCGCATACCACGGCCGAATTGACGGGTCTTCCGTGCGGTAAAGTCTCGTAGGTCGCCACCACGCAGAGCGAGAGCGAATATTCCAGATGATGAGGATGAGCCACGATTCTGGCCCCAGCGGTTCATCCATCCCGGAGGCACAAGCAGCTCGAATTCGAAGTCGTCGGTCGTCACGACGCCAGGCCGGGTCGTGTATGCCACGATCACCGAGTTTATGACCGTGACGTCTGCCGGCCGTAGCTCGCCGAAGACCTTGCTGTAGTTGGCGTCGTCGTCGCCTTCGAGAGTTCTGCGCGGCGTTGTCTCGACGTAGGAGCGGCAGCCCGCGGAGATGGCGCAGGCCATCACCGCAATCATCAGGCGATGTCGATTCTGGGCGAGCAGCACGGGCTGCATTCTACAGCTTGAAGACAGCGGCGTCCTCCTTGGACGGTCGGGTTGTCGAGACACGACCAAACCAAGGAGGACGCCATGGGACAGCTACGAGACCGAATGGAAGCAGATTTTCGACTGGCAGGATACAGCCCGTCGACCCGGAAGATCTATCTGGGCTCCTTCATCTCGATCATCGTGACCTCGCGGTACATAGCCCCTCCTGGTCGGTCGACTTGCCGGTCAGGGAGCGCCGTTACACGTCAGGTCACGCGAAGGGGGGGATTCCTGGTGAGAAACATGGGGGGCATGCTCGTGAGAAACTCCCCGGCCAGGGGGGGCATGCTCGTGAGAAAAAATCAGCTCACAGGGTCCCTGGATTGTGGGAACTAACAGTCGGGGGCCACCCTCGCGATTCACGGAATCGGCAAATTGCAGAACGTCTTGGGCGAGATTGAAAATGGCAAGCCCAATGCTGCCACAGTGCGCCAAGAGATCGAAGCGGCGCTGCGCATCGTCAAGTTGGGGACCTCCATGATGGCGCAGGACGGTGAGTTTGCGGAGCTACGCGTCCGGATCATCGAGCCCTACGTTCGCCTCGCAGACGAGGTACTGCGGACCCTTGGCAGATAACGATTCCACTCACGTTAGGGCATCCTCTTTCTACGAACCTCGCCGACGCTTTCGCTCTGTTTAACCAGGTAGAGATAGAGTGCGGCCACCTCGCCGGGGCGTAGCCCGCGAAAGGCCGGCATGTGTCCGCTGGGATTTCTCCTTCGAGGATCGGCGAGCAAGCCGGCAAAAGCGGTACGATCGAGGTAGCTCGCGAGCGGCGGATCGCGCAGGTCCCAGCCCACCTGCCCGCCCGCACCCAGGAGCGCGTGGCAGTGGAGGCAGTTTTTCTCGAAGAGCTGGCGGCCGGGACTGTCCGGTCCGAGTCGCTG